>NZ_JONL01000005.1 GCF_000711735.1 Maridesulfovibrio frigidus DSM 17176 | reverse complement strand
TCTACTCTAAAACATGCTAAAAAGCTCATCAACCTTGGAGAAAAGCACGAAATATATATCTTGCCCAAAGGTCAGGATTGGGATGATTTGCTTAGAGCAAACAAAATTAATAAAAGGCTTATGGAGGACTGCAAGCACCGTGGCAAGCTGCTCATGGCTAAAACGGTAGAAGAGTATACCTACCATAAGTATTGCAGAAATTCGGCGAAACGGTTTGTCATTACTTTCAAAAACAGACTCTTTAGCGTCTGCATTGATATTGCACAATTGACTGAAGATTTAGCCGGCATTCCGCTTGAGGACAAAGATAGCTTTCCCGTCTTTATCAGTCACTGCACTGTGATGGAAATATGCAATCGTGATCCTCAATGTCTTTACCGTGAAGTGGATGAATTGCTAGGTGAGCAATGGTATGTTTTCAAAATACAATCCACCAGCAAAAAGCCTGAAATTGTACGTCTTGAAGGTTCGAATATCGCAACAGCGGATGCCTTTCACAAAGCCTTGCTAAATAGAACTGCTGGAGGGACTTTCAGCGGAACTCCTGCCGACATGCGAATCCTTACAAACCGTTGGCTTCAAAATGAACTCTCTACCGTCCGCTCTCTTCCGTATATTGGGTATGACAATGAATCCCAAGCGTACATTTATCCGGCAGCAGCTTTTTATAAAGGTAAGGAAATTAGACTAGACGAAAACAGTTTTTATAGAGTGGGAAAAGATCTTGTCCGCCCCGGCCTGAAATCTATCAAAATAATATCAGATGGAAAGTTTACCCCTGATTGGTTTGATAAGTTTTTGAAAACTTTTCACTGGCAGGGACTTGCTCTTCTTGCTTTCTGGACAGGATCACTCTTTGCTCATCAAATACGGAAAGAGCAAAAATCCTTTCCTTTTTTTGAGCTTACAGGAGATCCGGGCGCAGGCAAATCCACCATGCTCGAATTCTGCTGGAAATTGTTAGGGCGTGAAGATTATGAAGGTTTCGACGTGATGAAATCCACAATAGCAGGCCGCCGCAGGGCATTCAATCAGGTTTCCAATATGCCTATTGTTATCATTGAGTCAGACCGTGAAACAGGCGGTAAAGACAGCAAGCAAAAGCAATTCAATTTTGACGAATGCAAGCCTTTCTATAATGGTAGAGGAACAGGAACGCTAGGTGTCCCCAAGCGCAATAATGACGTTGAAGAATCCTTGTTCCAAGCATCCCTGATCATATCTCAAAATGCGCAAGTAGACGGCAGTGAAGCTCTTTTACAACGAATTGTACATTGCCATGCCGATAAAACTCATTACGATTCCGGATCGCGTGAACTTGCTCGTTTTTTTGAAAGGATTCCCTGCGAGGAAGTAAGCGGATTCTTGAAGACAGCTCTTATCAATGAAGCAAAAATTCTAAACACGTATTTTGAGAGTTTCAAAAAGATAGAAACCGCTTTTTCCGCATCATTAAAAAATGAGCGGATAGCTAAAAATCATGCACAAGTCGCTGCCTGCGGATATGCTTTGCAAACAATCTTCCCTGCCATAAGCTCAGAAACAATAGAGAATTTTAAACGCTACATCCTGCAAAGAGCAACCTTACGAGAGAAGCGACTTTTAGCAGACCATCCTTTAGTAGAACAGTTTTGGGAGACTTTCAGATACCTAAACTCAGAAGCAAGGAGTACAGAAGGAGAAGCATTGAACCATAGTGGCAACCCTGCCTATTACGCAATCAATCTAAATCACTTCGTGCAACAATGCAGAGATAATGGGCAGGAAATGCCTGACCTCAAAGTATTAAAAAAGCTGCTCCCGCACTCAAAAAAACATAAATTGCTTCATAAATCTAAGGCCATGACTAGCAAAATAACAAACAAAACAGTTCGATGCTGGGTTTTTAAGGTCTAATATCTTTTGAATAAAAAAATCATCACCAGAGGGAGTCGGAAAACTGTAATAAGTGTAATTATTTGTAAATATACCTATAAGCATCTAAAATAGTTGTACTAAAATAAAACTCTGCGTGTAATAAAAAGTGTGATTTTATGTAACAGATATTACACTTTGAGATTACATTTCTTAAAAACACAACCCACCGAAAATACAGGTTATTACATTTCCTATTACATATTATTTCATTTTTATTACAATTTGATTTTCAATTAACTTATCTTATTTCAATGCCTTAAATAGATAACGCTGAGTCCATTACAGAAATTACACTTTCCCGAAGACCTATCCCTAGCTTGAATCTATCAATAAATATTTTCAGCATAGTATTCTTAACAGCCGCACTTTAAAAATTAGCTGTTTCTTACAATTTTTAATCCGTGTGCCTCGGTTATACGAGGGAAGATATTATCGGATTTGCAGATTTAAGTTCCAGCTTTTTACCCTCATTGTTTTGAAATCTAAAAGTAGACTTCTTTTGCTGTCTGGAAAGATTACCATCCAAATCAAAGCGACAAAAATGAACGTAGCTTATCGTCAGCAATTCATCATTTTTTAACTTTTTATAAATTGCCTTCTTCGAGTATCCCTTCTCTGTCAGATCTCTAATCACTGACAACGAAGCTATCACTTCAACCCTTGCATCATATTTTTTTCGCACTCTATCCTCCTTTTTCACCCTGACTGACTAGCCATAATAAGATCACTAAAACTAACAGATTAACTCTTTTAAAGTCAAAAGTATTAGACTGTTAGCTTGTGAAATTTTAGGACACTATGTGATACTTTCAGATACTAAACGAGATTATAGATGATTTAAGAGGATTTTTTGATATTTAACAGTGAGCATCACTAAATATCAAAAAATTACCTTTAATCCTGTATAATAACCTAAGCTTTGGAGGCAGGACAGGTAAGGTGGGCCCACTTTTTCAAAGTGGACAACCTTACGCCCTGCTCCCTATGGGAGAAGAGCTTATTCGCCTGCGGCTCAATGCTGGGAATGTGAGAAATTTGAAGCAGATCAAAGCGGCAGTTTCAGTAAATAAAGAGTTGCTACAATTCTATTGGGAACTTGGGGCAGATATTATTGAACCGCAAAAAAAATCCACTTGGGGAAGCGGATTTTTAAAAAAGCTAAGTGCAGACTTAATCCACACTTTCCCTGACTCTAAGGGGGGTGCGAATAACGAACTTGCGAAGTCTTTGCCTGAAGAGTTAGAATTATATAGAACAGATTAAGAGGGGGGGGATAAGTGTCTGGTGCTGGCCGTGGAGAAAATTTGCGCGGCTTGTTTTGTGAACATACAAATCATTATAGGTAAGTCATGATATTTTTAAATCAGCATGTAGAAAATGATGGCAGTATACCCAACGCTTATTGTGACAAATGTAATCTTGATTGCGAAACACTCCCCTTGATTAGTGGGGAGATTGAAGACGAGAGTGTGCGTATTATGCGCTGTCCCGAATGTGGGGATACTGGTGAATTTCGTAGGACTGGTGGTAGTGTATGGGATTCTTCAGAGTAGAATTAAGATTGTTTTAAGCTATGTGTTTAACTGTATTTTGATTCGATAAAGCCATCAAAAATATTCTCTATACTTGAATTATTTGATTTTATGCCGCTGGAGAAACCTTCGACGTCAGCATTATTTAAGTAGAATTCCTGAGCCATTTCATCCAAGTCAAAATTTTTAAGAATTAGTGTGACTTCTTCTGTGGTTAGAGGTCTAATGAGCTCTTCTGTAGACTTAGACAATATGTCTCATCTACCTCTACAGAGGGCCCGTAGCAGTAGTTTTCATCATCGTAATCGCCTTCTCCCAAGGTAGAACATTCCTCCATGTTGTCATTGATAAAATCGTAAGCAATTTCGTCGGTCCATGCTGGTATGTAATTTTTGGCAAAGGCATTCTCTAATTCTGATCGTTGTGCTTCATCCCATGAATATGTGAGGGCTCGTTCAGAAATCTCTTCTAGATCATTAGATCCATATGTATTGCGAAAAAGTAAACAAAAAAGTTGGAAAATATCATTAATTGGGCATTTTTTTGTTGCTACAAATCGGTCGCAAAATTCAATTGCGTTGCTACCCGTTTCGATTTCTTGAAGTTCATTCTTGATGTATTCAAATGAAACGTCTTTATATACTTCTTTAAAGTCTTGCTCGTTGAGTAAGCTGCCTAGCTTAATTGAAAAAGACATCCCCCTCATAAATATATTGTTTTCAAGTTTTTGAGCGATTATCCCCGCCACGTTATGAACTAAGTCTTCATCCTGCCAAAATATTTTTTTCAAGATTGTGAGCCCTTTATCCTCTTTGAAAAGCAATAACATTTCAGAAAAGCGTAAAGGATCGTTTTTGTATTTATTTAGTACATAGTCAGAAATGGAAGGATTGAATGGGGTATATCTAACGATTCTCTCAGGACTTTTCCCGTAGCTATAATGGCTTTCGTTCCTATTGATAAAGGTGCGCGCTAACTCTTTTGAGACGCTGTAGAAATCATTTGGGCTAGGGGTTCTTGCCGAGTGTCCCCCTGCTGCTACAAAATTGTTGTATGCGTATTGTAGGCTTTCTTCATTTACCGATGAGTCTCCAAGGACGACAAGATCAACCATGCCACGGGCAAAGTCGTCTAGCTGGTTGGAATACGGATGGTCCCAAACGTCTACGGGGTTTTTGAGAGACTTGCTGATGAAGCTCCAGTACTCATCACTTGGAATGTCTTGGCAGTGATCTCGGGAAGTAATAAATTCAAGAATGCGGGGATTGTAGTTTTTGTGCCGTGCTATGTGTAAATATTTTTTCCTTGCAATAATTTCCCCCAAGTAATCTTGTGACAGCCCACTTTTCCACATGAAGCTATACAAAATTCGTGCTTTCTCTTCTTCTGTATATTCTTGAATTTTGAGCAAATACTCTTTACTTTTTAGTTTTGCTGGAGTGTTAAATTGGCCTAATGAATATCCTCTATCTAAAATGTTAGTCCTTGACGTTAAGACAAGTTTTTTGTTGCTAGCATCTTGTATTAACTTGATAAATTTCATGATTTTTGCATCTTCATTAAACCGCAATGTTTCAAGAAAGTTGCTGCCTAAAAAATCATCAAAATAGAAGATTTGTTTTTCTGTATTGCTATATACTGCTCGCGCATTTTGTATATTATCTTCCACTGCTATCAGGCTATATCCTTCTGCAACGAAATGAAGGCAAATTTGCTCAGCAAGAGTGGTTTTGCCTACGCCGGGCTCTCCGGTAATCACAAGGGTGTTTGTTTGGCTTATTTTTTCTAGAGCTTGCTTATGGGAATTGGTGACAACGTAGCTGTTGCTTGACTCTATAGCGTCTCTAAGGAATTGATCACTAAGATTATATGTGGCTGCGTTTAGTAGACTTCTTAAAACTCCGGAGCTTTGAATCCAGAGTTTGTAATGTTGGCGTTCTATACCGCGAAACCGTGCGATTAAGGCATTGAGGTCATCTTTACCGTATATGTCTGATGTGCATTTGATGTGTGGGGCGAGGGTCGCCTTAATTTCATCTTTGTTTTGCGGCGAAAGAGGGACGGATGTAGATAGAATATATCTGTTCGGAGACAGTTTATTAATTTTGTTTTTTTCTGTGTGTTTTAGAGTTCTCAGCAATGCGGGAAATCCGGAAACGGCGTAGTGCTTGCTCTGAATAATACAAGTTTCGTCTCGGCTGCTTGAAAAACGGCCATCTATGCCCATGTCTTTGCCAGACTTAAATCTTTCAATCTGCACATTTAAATGTTTTGACAACAAATCGTTTGTCAAATTTTCGAAATCAATTGGGTCTAAAATTTTAAAATCATAGCAAGGCATTGGTACGTCTCAGTTCTGTAAGTTAGTTTGTTAATGGGGCTGCTCTTCATCTTGTCGGCATGAAAGGTAATAGATATGTTCAGCGGAAGAGGTCAGCGCGAAGAAATACCCCGTAGAGTTAAAAAGATCCTCAACAGAAAAAGAGACACATATTTGGTCAATTAACACTGCTTTTGGGGTTTTGCATAGAAGGGCTTCTTTGAGTTCAAAGGGGAATGAACGCTCCATGGATTTTTCAAAGAGTACCTGAGTACATGTGTAAAACTTATCCCATAGTTCTTCTGCGACAGCATCATTATTCATGTCTAAGGTCAGCTTCAGGTGTATCGCAGCCTTCTCGTGTCCTTCTATTCGATACCGAAAGGAATTTCCTGTTTTGAAATCCATTTGCTTGGGCTCAACAGAATCTGCATGCCAAAGATTGTCGATGGCTGGCTCATAATATCCTGTTTTTATCCCCTCTGTGAGCAGAAAGTCTTTTGCCTGAGATGGAGACCAGCCGTCAGATCTAGGAACTACCTGCGGCTTCTTTTCCGTGTGTAGCATTTTGAACATAAGAAAAATCGAGTCAACAATCCCCTTGTATGACTCTCTGTCTGCGTAAAAAATTCTTCCAGCCCACCTTTCTAAAAGCTTCGTCCTCACATTAAAGGCGATAAGGGCAGCGAATATTGCAAAGAGTCTTATTTTTGTTGAGGGGAGTTTAAAATAAATGTCATAGTAAGTATTTTCATACGTCAAAGCTAAATGCATGAAATATAAAAACGGAATATAAAGCAACGTGAGTAAAGGAGGCAGCGAGTAGTCTGTAACCAACCCCTGGACAGCCTCTTTGTTTAAAGATGAAACCAATTCTCCTGTTGAATAAATTATTAATCCCCAACCAATTGTTGAAATGGTGAAGCTAATAAATTTTCTGACAAGATTATATTGCTCGTCGCGTTCAGCGACGACTGCCATCATACCCAAAAAAGTTACTACGGGGATAAGTAGCATTTCGGCTAAAAAAGGAAGAGTGTATGTGCCAGTGATAATTTCTATGAAAAGGACAAGCTTGATGTTGTCCATTAGCAGATGTCTAAAGTTGATAGAAGTATTGTTATTGCCTGACAGCTTGAAGAGGGAAAATAGAGCGACACTAAAGAACCATATGGTTGTGCCTTTAATTTGTGAAAAGTCCCATAGTCCATATTTGTGTAAAAAATATACTATTGTGCAAGTGTAGGCCGCAATTGAAGATATTGCGATAACTATTTTGTACTGTAGTAGAGCGCGAATCGCATTTTTAAATGCTTCTCTGACTTCTGCCATGCGAGGTGCATAGCTTATGCTGGCTACGCAGACAAAGACCCAAGTCACAATAGCCCATTCGCGAGAAGTTAATGTGAGCATAGGGCTGTAATTTATCACTTTAAATTTAGGTAAATATTTTTGAATTTTTGAACTGAAATAAAAATATTAGAGGCTTAGTTGAATTCAACTAAGCCTCTAATATTTTGTATCTGTTTTAGGAAAAATTCTCATTGCATTGAGAACAATCTAGATCAGTAGCTAGCTCTATGGGAAGTGGGGCATAGTCTTGGCCGGAACATGGAGCAAAATCATCAGGCCATGGTGCTTGCAGATCAAAAAGCAATCTAAATCCCATTGGGGCATCTCTGTTAATCCTTTTGACCTTAAGGGAAATTTTTTCAGGAGATACCCGCCGAAGTAATGCATGAAAGTCTTTTTTTAAATACCTTGGGCAGTACCCAAGAAATGAGACGGGATCGTCTGATCTAAGAGAAATGGCTAGTTTGTCAAATCTGTTCATGGGGTCTGGTTGAAGAAAGGCATCGTCGCCGCATTTAATCATATCAAGATCTAATTTGGTGCCTTCGTTTAAATACCTTAATCCGTGGCTGAAGAAAGAAACATGCAAAATGTTATCAATATTTTTTTGTGGACAGGGAAAAATTTCTAAGGAATCCGTTCCGCGTTTGCCTTCAGTCAGTGCGAGTACATCTAAGGGGTCATAGCTGCTGTCTTCTAGTGCTAGCCAATTTAGAAAATTTTTAAATTCAGGCCGGCTTTCGCTTAAAAGCCTATTTTTGAAAATCGGGAAGAGTTCTTTTGATCTATATGTTTTTTCAAGATTAGACATTCTTCCAAATGGAATAAATCCATCAGCACTTTTAGCCCCAAGAGTATAAAAAAAAGTGAAGCCTTTATCACAGCGCATAAGGCTTGCAACTGTTTTCCATTTCCTCGTTTTGGCATTTTGCCAAGCAATAAAAAGTCTTTTCATCGTAGTTCGTCCATTCTTACTAGTAGCCTAGTTTTGTTTTCTAAAACAACTTGAACACCAAATTCAATCGCAATTGGAGTTATTAAATCAGGAGGTATTTGATTGAAGATGCTACGAATCATGTCTTCATCTAGTCTTTTTAGTTGGTTAAGCCATCCAAGAGTGGCATTTTTGCAATGTTTTCCATAGTCGTAAAATGCATCTATAGTACGAACTCTTTGTAACTTGTCTGGGGTGAAAAAAAGACTTTTGGCTTTTGCCACGTAGGTTGCAATAGACGCACGCCCTTTGCCTTCTAATATGTCTTTGCGCCTTTGGTCCTGCTCGTGTCTTCCTAGACTTGAAGCATGGTCAAATGTCTCGGCAAGGTATATTTGGTCTTCAAGGATAATGATTCCCCAGTTCTCATGATGCCTATCTTGATTTGATATTAAGGTATCAAGCATCAAATAACCAGCAAAAACCTCTGCTGCAGTATGGATGCTAGGTTTGTCCGTCCATGTCAACGGGGGTAGTATGTGGGGGGCACTTTTGAAATAAGCAGTCACAGTTCGAATGCAGTGATCTTTATTCGTGTCTTCTGTGTCGTGCCCATATCGTTCATAAACCTTTTTTAAAAGCTCATTACCTAAAGCAAGGCGTCCTCCCCTAGGTACGATAGTTTTAGATACTACACCATTTCTCTCTTGATGGACGCCAAAATCATATGTCGCACTAGGTATACCTAGCTTTTTGCATAGTTCGTGTGCAACTTTTTCTGCCCAGTTTTCACCTGTATTTTCACGTCCTTGCTTGAATAATAACTGGTTGTCATTGAACCAAAACTTACTTTTAGTCCCCATTTGTTCAAGTAGAGTGTCTGAGCCTGTTGGTACGTCTATTATTTTATAATGCATTTGCTTTATGTATAAGAAAAAGTTTGGCTAATTACAATATATCTAATGGTAAAAACATTATTTCCTAAAATGTTAGTAATGGATTTGTTGCATGGCTTTTACACTATCGAACAATCCGCCCCAACAGGAGTAACCCCAGATAAATCAACCTTGCTGCGAACCTTGCCAAGGTCATAGTTGGCCTGCATAGCCAGCCAGCTTTCAGGGGTACGACCGAGGGCCTTTGAAAGACGCAGTGCCATTTCAGGAGAAACCGCACTCTTGCCATTCAGAACGCGTGTGAGGGTGGAGGGAGCAACTCCGAGCATCTTTGCAAGCTTGCGGCAGCTGAGAGTGTGCTCTTCCATATACACGGAGCTGATAAGCTCGCCGGGGTGTGGGGGATTGTACATAGTCATTAGTGATAATCCTCGTAGTTTAAAATGTAACCATTTCCGTCTCGAAATTCAAAGGTCAGCCGCCAATTGCCATTGACGGTTATGGACCAAAGATCTGCACGGCTTCCTT
This sequence comes from Maridesulfovibrio frigidus DSM 17176, assembly GCF_000711735.1. NCBI lineage: Bacteria > Pseudomonadati > Thermodesulfobacteriota > Desulfovibrionia > Desulfovibrionales > Desulfovibrionaceae > Maridesulfovibrio > Maridesulfovibrio frigidus. The sequence continues at coordinate 302,405 of NZ_JONL01000005.1, read as the reverse complement.
TGAGCTTGTGCAGCCGGAATCCGGGAAGGTTCACGTCCTCTACTTCCTGAGCCGTATCAATGACCGAAAGCTGGATTCTGAGCCGCTTGGAATGCTTGGCCTGGACTCCAGCTGTTGAGCCGGTACGGTAAAATTTTTCCAGACCTTTGTGCTTAAATGTTTTGATCATTGTTCTTCATTTGTATGTTGCGTGCTGCGCAACGTTTTGTCAAGGCCCATTAATTATCCAACACCGTCACAGCTGCTCTCAGATTGTCCGGCGCAAGGTGCGCATACCGCTCTGTCATTGCTAAAGTAGAGTGGCCCATGAGTTTTGCCACCGTATACAAAGGTGTTCCGCGTTGAACCAGCCAGCTTGCAAATGTATGACGTAGAGTGTGGAAAACTACCTTTTGCCTGCGGTCATCAATCCCTACATTTAAGCCTAGTTCATCAACCGCTTCATTAAAAGAGCGAGACACTTCATTTATTTTTTTGCCTTTTTGAGCACTGAATACTGGCTTTTGAGTTGGATCTGTTTGCCTTCTGAATTCTCTAAGTTCCTTTTTGACCCGCTTTGTCATGAATGCATGGCGGGAAAGAGTGTTCTTCGAGTCTCGTATTAGAACCATGCCTTCGGCAAAGTTGAGGTCTTTCCATTCTAAATTAACAATTTCTCCTGCCCTCAGACCTCCATAAATGGAAACGAGTGCAATAATATAAAGCTGATGATGTTTGTCTTTTAATATTTCAAGAAGCTGTTCGGCTTCATCTTCTGACAGAAAGCGTGTTCGCCGGTTGTCCATTTTAGGCATTTTGATTTTCTTGACTGGATTATCGCCGTTGAAGAGGTCCATCTTCTTGGCGACATTATACACTTGGCGCACGGTTGCCAGAGCATATTGAATTGAGCGCGGGCTACGTTCTTTTTTAGCCATGTTCGTTTTAATGCGCTCAAGGTCAATAGCGGAAACGTCTGCAAAAGGAATTGTGCCTATGGCAGGGGATATCCAGATACGGTGAAGACTTTCTTCCCTTTTCCATGACGTGGCCGCTTTATTTGATTTTGCCTGTGGTCGGTAAAATTGTGACCATATTTCATCAAAGGTTATACCTTTTTCTTTTTCAGCGAGTTCGCGAGTTTCTTTCTCTTTGAGATGGTTGGTAGCCATCTCTTTTTTTTGCTTCAAGGTTTGCGGAAATTTGCCTTGAGTTTGGTTGACCTTAAGTTCACTTAGAATATTGGCTGCAATTTGTGGTTTGATCCCGTTGCTGGACCATCCTATTGCTTCGGTTTTGGTCTTGCCTTCATACTTGTAAGTAATGGCGAAATATTTGTCCGGCTGGATGCCGTGTTTGCGGGTCTCATGTTCCCGATAACGCACTCCGGGGAATTTGGTTTTGTGCCATTTGATATTTGAAGCCATTCTTCCTCCTTCATGTTTTGTACAACTCCTGTACAACTTTTTTAGAGGATGGGCAATGATCACAAGTGATGACATGTGGAATGTGATTGGTTAAAAAGTAAGTTAAAACAATGGTTAACCGAACTTATGTGAAGGCGTGTGATTTCTTGTGAAACTTCAAAAAACGGACTCAAAATCCGCCGGTAGTGATACCATGAGAGTTCAATTCTCTCTCCCGGTACCATTTGAAATATAAGGGTTTCTCACTGAAAGTGAGAAACCCTTTTTTTGTGCCTAAAATAGCTTTCCCCACACTCTTCCCCATAAAATTAAAAAAAGTGAAAAAAGTTTGATTAAGTTCAAATTTTTTTCACTTTTTTGTTCCCCATGTCTATTTATTGGGGAAGTTCGCTTAACCATCATCCTATTTGTAAAAAAAATATACCTCAGTTAAAGGGGGATAAGCTGTATAAAAGCATAGGGAGATAGCGAATGAGTGAAGCGCAGAATGATAAAGTTACTGAGGTTCAAATTACAGATGTGAATACTTTTGAAAATGAGAAAGAACAATTTGTTGAAGCTAAGACTAAAGTTGTTGAGCAAGTAGATGAAAAGCCTAAACGTGAAGCTCTCATTCAGTCACTTTTTCAAGAAAAAAGTTTTGAAGACAAGCTATTAGAGGCATTTGTGTTGTTTGTGAGTATGATAATTCCTGTAGTTATTATCAAGTTTGTTCCTAGTCATCCAAATGCTTCAGTATTGGGCTATGCTTTTATTTGCTCTTTTGTTCTTTGGCTAACAATTTATTTGTTTAATTTTGCACTCTCACATTTTATAGAAGGGATGAACTTTTTTACAAAGAATGAAGTTCCGCGACGAATTTTAGCTTCGGAATTGAGAACTAGGTGGAATCGAAAATCAATTGCTGATTTTACGAACGCAATTCTTGAAAATAGATTGAAAGTGTTTTTTATGTCTGAATATAATTCTGTAAAATTTATGAAGATAGGTTGTTTCCATTCTTCTTTTTTCCGTCAGAAAGAAAGAGCTATTCGTCTTTTTGATGAGCGCTGTTTTTTTGATTTAGATGAAGTAGAGAAGATTGAATTGAAATATTCAAGATTTTTGTCAGATGAAGACCGTTTAGCCCAAATACAAAATTTAGAGATTGAAGAGCTTAAAAAAGAAGTTAAATCTTATCAAACACAGAAGGCTCGTTTGACTCTCGCTCAGAAAAAGTTAGACGGAGCACATAAAGAAGGCTTCTTTCTTGCGAATATGGTGCTGGAAATGGTCAAAGACCCGACATCCTTACAGACTTTTTCTCATGAGGATTACCAAGCGATTGCTGATAAGGTTAAGGATAAAAAATATATTCAGGATTTGAGTTTGAATCGTCCTGCAGATAAGTTGATTAAAATTTTTCGTCTGAATCTCCCTTCAGAATTTAGAAACACAGGAAATGATTCCAAGTAAAAACCTTGGGACAATATGGACAAAATGGACAAAATTATATTTCTGTCCATTTTGTCCATATTGTCCGGCCATAATTATTCTTCCTTTTTTATTTCTATTTAGGTCTTCTGTTTAAAAATACCCTGCCTTGCTTCCTACTCTGTTCATAAATTTTCAAGTTTTTACAGTAAATAAAACTTAGAAATTTAATTTCTAATAACATCTTGAAAACAAACAACTTTGCCCTCTAAATTCTGTCTGTATCCGACAGAACTTGGAGGGTTTCTAACAGGATTTCTACCCCTCCAGATGGTTTAACAGCTCCGTTAAACGTGATCGATTTGCATCGAATAATAAACACCTCCAACCAACAAGGAGAAATCGATGCAAGGACTATTAAACACAAAAGAAGCAGCGGAAAGATTGAGACTTAGCCCCGGAACATTAGAAGTATGGCGTTGTCTTGGTAAAGGTCCGCGCTATATCAAAATAGGGCGGCGTGTCGGGTACGATGCTAATGATCTAGATCTCTATGTTGAATCTTGCAAAATTATCCCGCTCGAAGAACAAGCCAACTTGCCGAGGCCCAGATGAACGAGTCCGGCACAGACATTCTTTCTATGTTCAGGCATAAACTCCCTGTTCCGTTGGGTCCGAAGTTTCCGCCTTCGTTGGCTTCAATCGCGTTGCCTTCCGTTTTGGCCGAGTACTGCTATGAACTGAGTGAATCCTTACAAGTTCCGTATGATATGGTTCTCTGTAATTTCTTTGGAGTTCTGTCCACAGTCGCGCAGCGGCGTTTTTCTATAGAAGTGAAGGAAGGTTATCACGAATCCTTAAACCTTTACTTATTGTCACCGCTTCCACCCGGTGAAAGGAAAAGTGCTGTTACTCAGGCTGCACGTAGGCCGTTAACCAAGTGGGAAAACGATCAAGAGAAAGTAGTAGGACCACTGGCTCAGGAAGTCCGTTCTAAGCGATTGACGCTAAAGCGGGCTATTGATCATCGTCGTAACTTGGCTGCTAAGGCAAAGAATTCCCAGAATCGAGATAGTTTATTGCAAGAGATTCGTGACCTTGAGGAAGAATTGCCAGAGTTGTTATCCATTCCAAGATTACTTGCTGATGACATTACTCCTGAATGTCTGGCTATGCTCATGGAGCAGCAAGGCGAGTGCATGTCTATTATTGAGGCCGAAGGCGGTCTCTTTGATACCTTTGCAGGACGGTATAGCAAGATGCCTAACCTCGATCTCATCTTGAAAGCGTTTAGCGGTGAGCCGTGTCGTGTGGATCGTAAGCACGGGCAGTATATCGGGCTGAAGCATCCATTGTTGACGATATGCATTACGACTCAGCCTGATGTTTTGCGGGGAATGGCCATGAATCCAGAGTTTAGAGGGCGCGGCTTTCTGGCTAGGTTTTTATACTTCTTTGGTCAAAGCAGGCTCGGGTTTCGAATTGCGGAACCTCCGAAAGTTTCATTGCAGGTTGAGCGGGCATTTCTTGAGAGAGTTGAACTCCTTTTATCCTTCAAAACAAATTCTGAAATTACTGATCAAAGTCAGCCCTTGTTGCTCAGTGCTGAAGCGTATGAGTTGTGGAAAGGTTTTTTCTTGCTCATTGAGGGAGAGCTGCGACCGGGGAAGAGTCTGGAAAGTATGACTGATTGGGCGGGTAAGGTTCCCGGTCAAGTTGCTCGTCTTGCTGGATTGTTACACCTCGTTTCATCTGGAAAAATTGAATCTAGAATTGAACAATCTGTGATGTTGGCAGCTACCGAACTTGGCAAGAAGCTTGTTTCTCATGCTCTATATGCTTTTCATGATATGGGGTGTGATGCTTTGACTTCGTGTGCTCAGGCCGCTCTTAAGTGGATTAAGAATAGAAATATTGAGCAATTCACTTTTCGGGAATGTCATCGTGCCATCCGTGGGAGATTTCCTAAAAAGAAGCAAGTTGAGCAGGGCATAACGATGCTTGAGGATTATGGGTATCTTGTTCTGGTTCCTATTCAATCATCTGGTGTTGGGCGTCCTTCGAGTCCTAGTTACAAAGTTCATCCGGCTGTCCATGAGCAGGAGGTTACTCCAAAAGGAGTGTATAGCCAGCCTACCCAACGTGACACAGCTTGCTGCGCAACCAGTGCCGCCGTTGGGGCTGGCGAGGGAGGCAAGCCTCCCTTCGATCCCTCCGTTTACGCCAAGGAAATGGAGGTTGCATGAGCTCAATACGAAATGAGTGGATTAATCTCAGAGTTACGCCAGAAGAAAAAAAGATCATCACTTCCGAAGCAGAAACTAAAGGAATGAATACTTGTGATTTTGTACGCCATAAATTGGGAAAGCAGCGAGTTCGTAAAACCAAACGTGAAAGAGAGAAGCTGCTTCACGTTGCCCGCATAGGAAATAATCTCAACCAGCTTGCTCGCTGGGCAAATACTTATAAAGGCAATGCAGATTCAATTTTAATTCTCGCTGAACTGTCAGCGGTTGAAAAGGAGTTGAAATGTATATGAGGGTTTTTCGGTACGGCAAAGGGAATGGAGTCGCATCCATAAAATATGTCCTTGATCCAAAACGAGAGGGGCGTGAAGATTCTCCGCCAGAAGTTTTGCGAGGTGATCCAGAGACAGTGCAAAAGGTTATTGGCTCAACTGACAGGGTATGGAAATTCACTTCCGGCGTGCTTTCTTGGGCTCCAGAAGATGAAATTTCACATCAAACAGAAAAAGAGGTCATGGATAGCTTTGAAAAAATAGCATTCGCAGGCATGGAGCCGGATCAGTATTCTATCCTTTGGGTTCGGCATAGTCATGCCGGACACCCAGAGCTGCACTTTATTATTCCGCGCACTGAACTTAGGCAGGATAAAGCCATGAATCCATGTCCACCCAACTGGCAGAAACAATACGACGTTTGGCGTGATCTCTGGAATGAACGCAAGGAGTGGGCAAGGCCAGATGATTTGAAACGGTCTCGGCTTACACAGCCGGGGAAAGATATGCATTCTCCAAAGGGTAAGCAACTGAATGACTTCCGTAAAACCGTAACTGACTATTTGGCGCAAGGGATAGCTGACGGTTTGCTTAAGGACAGGAAGGATTTGGTCACGGCTCTTCAAGAGCTAGGCTACGCCGTGCCGAGGCAGGGTAAGAATTACATCACCTTGGAGTTGCCAAACGATAAAAAGCGCGTCCGACTTAAAGGAGGGATATATGAATCATCTTGGAGAGCTGACCGAGAAATTAAAAGCGAGGATGGACTCACAGTCTCAGGAGGTCGAGCAGGTAACCAAGAACGCATTGAAAGACTTGAGCGGGAACTTGGTGAAATATGCCGAAAGCGAACTGAATACCATCACCAGCGATATGGACAGCCATCTTCAGAGGCTCAGGAAAAAACAATCCAGAATATCCGCGCATCATTGGAAGCAAAGCATTTTGGCAAATATCATATCCGCTCTGCTTCTAGTCATAATCTCAGTCTGCATAACCGGATACTTCGGTTGGCGCATTCAATCCCGTACCGAGGAGTTGAGCCAACTCACGGTCAGGGTCTCGAATCTAAAAACGCAGGAAAGCAAGCTCAAGAATTGGGGCATAACAATGCACCAGCAGGGCAAGCAAAAGTTTCTGGCATTTCCCAAGGGAACGAATCTGGAAATAGTAAAAACATCCAACGGCGACCCAGCCGTTTTATTGCAGAGGTAGATCATGAACGAGTTAAGTCAGAGCTTATCGGAAACGTTGGGACGGATGGAGAAAGCGCAGGAACAAAGGTTGAAGCAGCAAGATCAGAGAATCGCCGAACAAGGGCAAAGGATAGCCGAGCTGGAAAAGGAGATGCAGGGTTGCCTAGACTTGCAGAGCGGATTGGACGGTGCGTTGAGGGAGTTGGGGCGGTTGTGCGGGCGGGGGAGATCAAAAGGCGTGAAAAAAAAGACCTCCATATAAATGGTACTTGCATAAAATAGCCCCTGCTTTATACAATGTGTTTATTTTATGTGCTGGAGGCTTAATGAGGGCATTTAAATTAAGACGTGAACTGTTAAGCCTCCAGCTTTATTGCAAAGCATCGTATCGTGTTTTTCCTTCTGCTGTGACTTTAAGATCAGCAAGAAATCTTTTTCCGTATTTTTTCACAAAAAATGAATCAACTGTATCAATGTTACCTGTTGCGCATACTAGAGCTTTATAAGCGATAGCTGACTTTAAAGGGATATCGTATGGCCAAAAAATAAGTTTAGAGTATACTGTTAGTATTTCGGACGGTGTTTGGATTATAAAAGAGTCTCTTTTAGCTGGGAGTGGTCTTACAGATGCAAACATAATTTTTTTGAAAAAAAACGGCAATTTCCGTTTTGTAAATATAAGATTTTCAAAAGTTTGAGTTATATTATCTAATGTATCTACTTTTATGGTTTTGGCTACTATTTCTCCTGCAAATTCTATGGTTTCTTGACTTGGCAATCGCATATATAACATTTTAGGCTCGCTATCGATTGCTAGCGAGGTTTGGATGGCGTTATAATTTTCCCTACCATGATTTTTGATGTGGTTGGCAATATGTTCAGCATATAAATATTCGAGGAACGATTTGTGTGGGAATTTAAAACTATCGTTTGTGCTTAAATCTCTGACAAGGAGACCGTAGCTCCTAACATTGGTGTATACTTCGTCCATAGCATTCGGGTTGTCTTGCAGTCTTTTCCTTAAATTTTTCTGTGGATTTTCAGTAATAAGTTTTGCTGCGGATGCTGAAGCAGGAATGTTTTCATATAATCTTTCGGTAATTTGCTTAAAATAATCTCCTCTAATTTGGTTTTGCTTGTTTGAACGCATCATATACACAGCAATTCCACTCATGAAGTACCGTCGTTCGTTGTCATTCAAGGTCATGAATTTAAAAACTGATAGTTTTGTTTTGTCTTGTTTTTCTGTTTGCCGATTACAACAATGGTCTATAAATGTAGACATAATTAGTGCTGAGGTTATTTTTTGTGTCTTACGATACTCTATCATCTTTTCTGTATTCCAAAGAATACTGATTATATATAAAAGAGAGGGGCGTGCTGCTACGTCTTTAAACGCGTTGTTAGATTTAAATAGGGCTACTATTTCTTCTTGGCTTTTGGGCTCGCAATTTCTTAAGCTATGTTGGACTTGTTCAGCATTGAATGGTTTCAGATATAAAGCCTTGCATGAAGGGCCAACGCTTTGCGTTTCATCAATTCCAAGAGCTTGTTTTAATTCGTCTTCGTCGAGAAAAAAGTTAGGGCGTCCTGTGATTATTATTTTGGATTTAGGGTAGCAGAAGTTCCAAAGAGCTGCGAAATGAGCCATCCTAGCTTCTTTGTCTGTCACTCCTTGCATTTCGTCAAACCCTTCAAATATAATACATAGTTTCCCTGATATTAGTAAGTTGAAAACAGCTTCTGGAGCAATGTTATATCTGGCAGCCCAAACAGCAACAAGCTGCTTAGGTTCAAGGCTAGACGGACTTTTTCCTCGTAGATCTATAAGGATAGGGATGCGATTTGTAGAGATTTTTTTGGAACATAATATATTGTACGTGAACATTAGTGAACCACTACTTTTGCCTTGTCCATACTCACCTAACAGTGCAATTTGTTGTCGGCTGCTCGTTCTAAGCCATTCCTCAAGGAAGTTTTCAAGTGTTAAATCTACATCCTTTGAAGTGGAGGTAGATATGTGAGATTGCACGTATGTATCTTTAAGAGTGAGAGAGCTATCTGGGAGTGGGGTCTTCTCAACTTGTTTTCTTATGTCGGCTGCATAGTCCGAAAAATCTGCTAAATTTTTAAGTAATTCTTCTTCAAAAAAATGTTGTAGGGTTACCCGTTCAAATTCATCGAGAGGTATGTTTGGGCCTTCTTGAGTGATAACGAATATCTCAATGTTAGCAGGTTTATTGTTTGTATTGTTTTTAATGTAATCAACGACTTCTGCTACTTTTTTAGTGTCTGGTTGATGCAGGGGACAATAAATAGCAATTGGCAAATGTGTTTTTTTATCTTTACCAATCCAGCAGGATGCTCTGTCATGCCAATCATCTTCATCTATTAAGAAGTCTTTAAATTTTAGTTTTATCAGTGACCTTGCTTGCTCATTCCAAGCACAGTTGTCGACATGCCTTAATAGTTCAGTTGTATATATATCCGATTTTTTCCCTTTATATTCTGGAGAGGGAGGGGATCCTTTTGTTATGCGGTTTATTTCTGATATACCTTCAATTAAAAATGATAGAGGTAGATTCTGCCTTTCATTAAATTGCTCTTCTTTAAATTGTTTTACAGATTTTAGACCATTCCAATTTTTAAAAATAGATTGAAAAAAGTGTACTAGAATTGCAAATAATATTATAATAAAGAATTTATCTACAATCGTTGCTTTTTGAATTGTTGTTTCAGCCCCTAGAATGAGATCAAAATAATGTGCGATAGGGGCCCAAGGGGTGCTAACAAAAACAGTTTGAATGATAAGTATAAACGCAAAAATAGCAGATGAAGAGGCCATAAATGCAAAGCGTTCGCGAGTGTACTTTTTGCGTTTTAAATATATGTATATGGCTAAAAGGCCCAGCACGAAGAAACTCACTAAAATAATAATACCCCAAAACATCATTTTTATGGCTCCTGTTTATACAATGGCGTTGTCATGTTTGCTTTATGCGTTCAATTGTCCTAAAAAACAAATTGAAGTTGGTATGGATATATTATTTTTGAGATAAACGCTATATTTGTTTAAAGATGAATAGGATTCTTGTTTTTTAATTTTAATTTACTATTTGCTATAAATATATGGTCACCACCTACCAACCACCCCACACAATAACCCCACTCATCGTAAATCTGATAGCCCAGATAAGCGAGGTAATAGGGCGTTTAACCGTCCTTACCGATAATTCAAAGGAATTACGGCTAAGGCGCATCAATCGCGTGCGCACTATTCGTGGCTCTTTAGCTATTGAGGGGAACAACCTAAGCGAAGAACAAATTACAGCTATTCTTGCCGGCAAAAGGGTAATAGCCCCGCCCCGTGAAATTCAGGAAGTTCGTAACGCCATTGCTGCTTATGAGCGGTTCGGTAGTTGGTCCGTTGAGCGGGAAGCTGATTTGCTGGAGGCACATAGCGTACTTATGTCCGGCCTGATAGATGAGGCTGGTGCTTACCGTCATTCCGGTGTCGGCGTGATTGCGGGTGAAAGGGTAATTCACATGGCCCCGCCAGCGAAGCGCGTTTCTATTTTAATGCAGGATCTTTTTGGATGGCTTGCCGCAACTGACGATCATCCACTAATAGCAAGTTCAGTTTTTCACTACGAATTTGAATTCATACATCCTTTCGCTGATGGCAACGGTCGTATGGGCCGTTTGTGGCAGACTCTTATTCTGAACCGCTGGAATCCTTTGTTTGCAGATATCCCGGTCGAAAGTCTGATCTATGAACACCAAGAAGAATACTATGACGCTCTACAACAGAGCACAGATAAAGCTGATTCAGCTCCATTCATCGAGTTCATGCTCAGGATGATTTTCGATGCTATTGCATCTGCGACCCCCCAAGTAAGCCCCCAAGTTGACCCCCAAGTTAAAGCGTTGGTGGAAGCCATTTCAGGTGAAATGAGTCGTAATGAACTTCAAGCTGTTTTGGGTCTGAAAGATCGGAAATCATTTAGAGAACTTTATCTCAAGCCAGCTCTAGAAGAAGGGCTTATTGAAATGACTATTCCTAGTAAGCCTAATAGTAAGTTGCAGAAGTATCGTTTGATTTAAGCGGGGGCTTTTGTTGCTGCGCTCCATAAAAACTGTGATTTTATTTTAAGGACTATATAAATGAAAAAGAGATTGAGAAAGAAAAGAAGACTTGGTGAATTTAAAGAATTTGGATTTAGTGTAGGTTTCCGATATTCTAATGAATTAGATAGAAAAGCTGAGGATGAGTTAATTGATAGGTTTATTGAAAAAGCAATTGAAGATAATGGGCTCGGATTCGGTGGTGGCGGCTGCAATCCTGAATGGAGAGGGTTTGTTGTTGCGGAGAAAACGAGAAACTCCACCTCAAAGCATCATCAGGAAGCTGTTGAGCAATGGTTTATTCAAGATTCTGAAATTTTAGAATATTACGTTACTCCTATGGTTGATGCTTGGCATGGCAGCTATGATGATGAAGATATTCAATGGGTGCATAAGAAAAAGGCATAGCAGGCTTTCATCTTCGAGTATGAAACAATTTTGTATGAATTATTTGGGCTCTGTATCCGGCCGGGATAGTAGCATCTAGGCTATAGTCTTTTGTCTTGTATTTCTTACCATCTGCGCAGTTTTTTCCAAAATAGAAACAACTGAATTTTCTTCAATTTTATTGCTATCAAAAATGGTTTGCAGGTGTTTAGAGATAGCAAGCACCTCAACTCTAAACAGCTCGGCAATCCTTTTTTTTGAGGAAGCTATATCTACCTCTTTTGACCGCCACATTTCTGCATCTTCTGATACATATCCCCCACAACTTCACTTGCCTTCATCATGGCATCATCACGCAGGTGTGCATATCTCTGAACCATAGACGGTGTTTTATGGGTGAGCAGTTTTTGCAGAGTGTACATGTCTACTTGTCCCGAACTGGCGAGGGTAGAGGCAAAGACGTGTCGCAGTCCGTGCATAGGACGAAAATCTTTGGCCAGTCCCGCATTGTCACATATACGCCGAAAGGGAATACGCATTTCTTTTGTTGGGCCGTTATCTCTACCGGGGAAAATGTATTCGCTGTCTTTTTGGGGCAGGTCTTCCAAAATTGATCTGGTTAAATTATTCAAAGGTATACGCTGATCAGTTCCACCTTTTGGGTCTTTGAGTGTGATGAAGCCACGATTAAAATCAATGTCATTCCATCTCATCTTAAATATTTCGCCTTTTCTCATGCCTGTATAGAGGGCCATAAGCATCATGTTCGCAGCAGGTTTATTCGATGATGTTTCAATGGCTTCCATGAGTGATGAAAGCTGTCTGGGCGTGAGATCTTCAGTTTTGATGTTATTTACTTTAGGCATTTCAAAATGAAGTTTTGCCTGATTGACTGGCTGACACAGTCCGCGCTTGGCTCCGAAATTAAGTATGCGTTTGAGCAGGACAAGTTCTTGTTTCACTGTGCCGGGAGCAAGGCCGCGGTCCTGTAGTTTGCGGCGCAGTTTGTCTATGTCCGTTGTTGAAATTTCTTCCGTAATTTTTCTACCAAAATCTTTGAGCAGGTATGCCCGCCAGCGATTACGGTCGTCTTTTATGCTCTTGTTTTCCTGCTTGGCATCATAGAATGCTTCCCATAACCGACTGGTGGTCATTTTCTCCCGTTCTGCTCGGATCTTCTCGCTACGCTCTTCATTGGAGTCAACCCTGCCTTCAATGCGCAGTACCCGGAGACGGTTGGCTTTGGCTGGTGTCATACGGTCCTGATGCTGGCGACCGGCTTTTTCTTCGATTGATTTTCCGTTTTTATAGTAACGGATATAGTATATTTCCTCATTCACATCAGTTGTGGGGTGGGTGCTGGTGATGTAGAATACACCTTTGTATGCGGTTTTATTTCTTTTTTTAGCTGCCATAACCTTGTCCTTTTTGCCTGTTTGTGGGGAAGAGGATTTTCTGATCAATTTTCTCTCATTAATCCGTTTAATTCCGTGGGGTCATGGCTCATATTCCCCATGCTATTCCCCATAAAGAAGGCCAAGATACAGTAAATTATGGGGAAATCAAACAAGGTAGGTTAAAGAGTGTTCTTCTTTTAATTAAAGAACTTATGAGGCAGTTAAACTCGGATAAAGTGTCAAGAACGGTACTCAAAATCCGCCGGTAGTGATACCATGAGAGTTCAATTATCTCTCCCGGTACCAGATAAATCAAGGGTTTATAGCTTTGCAGCTGTAAACCCTTTTTTTGTGCGTGGTGGTTTGTACAACTCCTGTACAACTTTTTTTGGTACTAAGATTTAATGTTGTTATAGCTTGATAGGCCGATGGTTAGCTTTCAACTTTAGCAGGCAAAGACATGAGCCACGGAAATCCTGATATGGGGTCAAAGTGATCGAGCCCTGTTAGGATGTTGGCGTTAGCTTCAATCCATCCATGTGCCAAGCGCAGGCAATCAATGCGTACATTGGAGCATAACCGAACATGGAGGTTTAATGCTCCATAAGGAGTAGAGAGTTTGATCTCTTGACCGTCTTTAATCCCGTGTGCCGGTGCCGCATCATGGTGCATGTCAAGATACTGATCAGGTAAAGCCTTGCGGTATTCCAGCACGTTATGAAACTGGCTATGTTGGTAAGGAGAAACTCGGTCACCAGTGCTTAGGGTAAAGGGGTACTCGTTCGCATCCTCTACAGGCAGTATGAACGATTCTGGTACAGGCATGGATGCTTGCCCCATTGATGCAAGTCGTTCTGATGCATAGTGGACTGGTCCGTGTTCATCATATTCTGCTTTATATGAAACCGTTGACGTGGAGCTTTTTTCCAGATCTTCAATAGAAATACCACTTTGGGACAGACGCCAAATAAGTGCCTCGCGGTTGTCTTTCCACGGGAAAAGTTCTCCCAAACCGAGTCGTTCAGCCAGAGTGAAAATGACTTTCCAAGCAGGTTCCCCGATGGCTGACTCCGTAGAGACTGGACGAACCAATCCCAAAAGAGGTCGCCCGGTTGTCCCGTAATCATGTACCTCTAAGGTTTCAAGCATGTCTGCTGCTGGAATAATTAAGTCAGCCAATTCCGCTGTTGGAGTCATGAAGAGATCAAAGACCGCAAGAAAATCGAGCTTCGAAAGGGCCTTTCGTTGAGCATCCTCATCAGGAAAGGTCAGCATCGGATTACCACCCATAATAAGCATAGAGCGCAAAGGATAAGGATCTCCTTCAAGAATAGCCTTACCCCAAAACATTCCCTGCCCTTGCGTATCCCCACCAGTATACATTGGAGCCTCATGCGTTCCAATAGATCTTGGACGCGCAGGATATTTATCCATACCGGGCAATGGAGCAAGCTTCACGGCACTGGATTTAGGTCGAACGTCATCCAAAAGAGATTGCAGGCATGCTATAGCCCGAATGGTTTGCACTCCGGTGGGTTTGAGTTCAAGCCCAAGTCCGGTTTGCACCCAAACTGGACGATTTGCATAAAGAATTTCCCAAGCAGCCTTGACAGTTTCAAGCTCCAAGCCTGTTTTATTAACAGCCTCATTCAAGGATATTCCTTCTAGCATGGCTCTTAAGTCCTCGAATCCAATAGCTTCACTCGATGGAACCAATTTAGCATTTTCAATTGCCAGCTTGAGAAACGCTAAAGCCAGAAATCCATCTGTTCCGGCTTTTATCTGTAAGTGGATATCTGCCATTTTTGCCGTTTTTGTTTGAGATGGGTCAACCACAACCAAGCGAACGCCATCTGTCACTGCTTTTTTGATATCTTTATATGTTCGAGGAGAAGATATCGCCGGATTGGCACCCCATATCAACGCGGATTTCATGCGCGAAAAATCCGGTTCGGGGATGCCTCCGTAGGTCATTCCATGTCCCATAGCCATTGAAGCATGACAGAGGCTGCCCACGGAAATGTAATTGGGGGATCCCAAACCGTGAGCAAGATGCTTCATGTATGCAGCAACTTCCTGATGTTTGAGGGATTCTCCTTTATAAAGGCAAATGCTTTCTGGGCCATATTGATCTCGGCTTTCAGCAAATTTCTCAGCTAGAACATCCATTGCTTGGTCAAATGTTATCGGAACAAGCTTTCCGTTCTTGCGTAAAAGTGGCGTTTTCAATCTGTCTGGAGAATGCCGAACGTATCCATATTTTTTCCCTCGAGAACAGATGAATCCTCGGCTTACGGGGTGCTCTGGGTTGCCATCAATTTGGGTTTCTCCATCAGTTTCACTGACCAGTAATCCACAGTTCTCTTTGCAAATCCTACAAATGGTCGGAACAAAAGGGGGCTGCATGCTATATCCTTAAATTAGAGTTTTTTACTTACATCAGTTCTTCTACAATACACATAATCACTAGTTTTACTCTATTAATTATAACTATGGCTTAAATCTATAAGTGCGCCGCAGAGCTACTCAAAATATCTATTGGACATATTCCTCGGCAAACATATATATACGTTTCATCTTAATTTGTTTAATTGTTATGTATTTTTTTTAACATAATAAAAATTTAACTGTAAAAATAGTTATATTTGAATGTATAGGGGTAAATTGTATGTCTAAAACTCTTGTTGAATTTATTAATACATGTCCGTGTTGTGATGAGTATGTGAATATAATAGAAAAAACTACTTCACAGTATGGTAGTAGTATTGATCTAAAAGTTTATTACGCAGGTAAAGATTTCGATTACGTCAGAAAGTATGGGCAGGTAAACAAAGGGACAATGATCATAAATGAAAGAAAAAAGTATGACTCATTGACTACAACAGTAATAGAAAATGCAATTGCCGAAGCCGTTGCCGAAGCTGACTCGCAGGCTGACAGCTAATGTTTCAAATGTTTACAAAGCCCTTGTTGCTGGCGCTAGATATCCTTAATGATGCTTCTCCTTGGCTACTTGCCAGCTTCATTTTGGCTGGAGTTCTCCATGAGTACCTCCGCCCGGAAATACTTCAAAAAATGATGGGAAACGATCGCCTCTCGTCCATTATTAAGGCTACGCTCTCCGGCATGCTACTCCCTATCTGTAGTTGCGGTGTTATTCCTTTGGGGCTCGGCCTGTATTATTCTGGAGCATACCTCGGACCTACACTGGCCTTCATGACTTCCACACCAATCATAAATCCGGCCGCAGCTGTATTGGCTTTCGGTCTGCTTGGGCCAAAGATTGCTGGTATCTATATTCTTGCAGGCTTTACCGTCCCCTTGGTTATGGGGCTTATAGGTAATCGCTTCGGCGGCCTAGAGCGCCAACTACCTGGCATGGAAAACCTTTCCGCGCCCCCCGTCCTTGAAAATATGAGCGCACCTTCCGTAAAAGAAAAGTTATTGGCAGGACTTCGCTGGGGTTTTTGGGACCTTGGCGTCATGGTCAGCCGCTATATTGTTTTCGGCGTGTTGCTAGCCGGTATGATCATAGCTCTGACTCCTCATGGAGCCATTCAAGAATACCTTGGCAATCCCGGTATGATTTCTCTATTTGGCATCGCAGCACTAGGCGCTATTATGTATGTTTGTGCTGTCGGCCATATCCCTTTTATAGCTGCTTTGGTGGCTGGCGGAGCGGCTCCTGGCGTAGCAATCGTCTTTCTTATGACCGGTGCCGCAACTAACCTTCCGGAACTTTTGAGTATGTATAAAATGATCGGCAAACGTTGCGTCATTATTTATTCCAGTGTCCTCATTATTACAGCTCTGGCTTTCGGTCGTCTGGCCAACTACTTGCTTATGCCGGATTTTATCCCCGTGTTCTCATTAGGCGCTGATAATAAGGCGATAGATATAGCTAATTCACTGATTGTATCAGTCCCTGACCCTATTCAATACTTTTGTTCACTAATTATTGTTCTGCTTGGAGCCCACTCTGTTGTTCCTAGTCTGATGAAAATATTTAGCAGCAAACGGGTGACGGTCTAAAATATACAATGAGAAATGCATACATCTTATTTGCAGAATTGTTGGTCCTATCCGTTTTATGTTGTGGATGCGAAAACATACAGAAAACACCAAAGGATGTAGCTGAAGGGCTCACGCAATGTACTGATATTTACGATGTCTTTTTTCAAAAAAATCCTAAGTGTACGCCCATTTTGGCTACCGAAGGAGATGTTAATGATGATGGTGATGCCGATCTCGTACTGTTGTATGTCGGGGTAGATTGCAATAATTGGATGTGCGTTCTGCTTCGTGACAAAGATGGGGGCTATACCGCTTCGAAAACGCACAAAGCCCCCGTATCAAACCAGTCTGTAATCTTTCGGAATATAGATGGTAAGCCTCCACTTGAATTTATCGTGCAGGGTATGAAAGGAGCTAAGTCAGGTTTTGCTATTTACAGAATGGAAAATGGCGAACTGATGGATGTTTTTGGAGAAGGCATGGAAGACTGCTGCTAAAATATCTACTTTCATTCATTTAATAACTTAATAATAAGGATTTCTCATGGGCACATCTTATAAAATTTCTCTTAGTTCATTTTTATCTATAACAATCATGATGGTTTTGGGGGCACTGCTTTTTTCTGCCAATCAGGCGGTTGCAGATGACGATGACTACGTTGTTCAACTTGGCTACTACAATTGCGATCACATGACAGCCGCGCCCATAGCCAAGGAAGCAGGAATATTCGATGAGCTAGGTCTCAAGGTGAATGTAACAGGAAATGGGCAGGTCCCTCAGGCAATGGCTGCAGGGCGGATGGATGCCGGTTATATTGGTATTCATGGTCTCATGAGAGCCCGCCTTAAAGGTGCCCCCATTTTCGTCAGCGCTAATAACCATCTTGGCGGTTCCTACTATCTGGTTGTTTCCAACGATATCAAAACACCGCAGGACTTGATTGGCAAAAAGCTTTCTCTAGGTAGTAACCCTACCAAGCGAAGCGCTTCATGGGTTGGATTCACTGCAGCGAATAATATTCCTGTAGATCCTGCAAAATATGAAGTTTTTGCCATGGCAGACAAGGATGAATTCATTGCACTTAAGACTCATAGTCTTGATGGGTACCTCACATGTGATCCTTGGGGATCAATGGCTGAATATGATGGTTGTGGCTGGATTATGGAAACCTTTTCTAAACTGCCATCCACCAATGATTGGGGCGTTTGCTGCGTACTCGCTATGAGTAATGAGTTTGGTAAAGAGCATCCGGAATTAGCAAAAAAAATGATTCAGGCTCACGTTAAGGCTTTGGAATTCATATACACTCAGCCCAAACGGGCAGCGGAAATCTTTGCAAAAGCTTACTCTGTCCCTGAGGAAGTGGCTCTTATGACTATTTTCAAAAAGACTGTTGCCGAAGAGCGCACGTTGAACTGGGAAGTTGATAAAGGGAAGATTCAGGACGAGATCGATTACAACGTATCCATTGGAACTTTGGACGCAGCTCCTCCTCTTGAAGAGTTTGTGAATGTTGAGTTCTTAAATGCCGCAAAAGTGGATGATTTCAAAACATTCATCAAAGAGAAAGTCGATCCCATTTTTCCTATGGGTATGACATATGAGCAGTGGAAGGCTAAGGCTTTGGAAATCCACGCACAGAGGGGGTAGCTGGAGTTCTGTAATGAAAGGCTCCCTGTTAATTTTATTAGGGTTGGTCGTGGCGCTGAGCGTTGCGGCCGCCTTTGGTTCTCCAACCGAAAGCACAACGGATATCCGGATCGGAACACCTTCGGATACTGCTGGGCTTTTAGCTGATTTAGCTGTCGAAGAAGCTGACATAGAAGGGTTAACCACTGTTAGCGGAATTAAGACATTTCAAATCAATGACTGCTGCACTCCAGTTGCGCAATGGGCAATGTCGTCTCAATCTGTAGATTTGGCTTTGATGTGTCCTGATTCAGCCGGAGCTTTGGTTGCCAAGGATGCACGGTTCAACATTATTGGCCCTATTCTTTACAATTCCGAGGTTCTTGTTTCTAGGCTAGATACAAAAATTTTATCAGTAGGTGTTGCGCAAGGACGTACACGATTAGAGCCAATACTTAAGGAGGCTTTAGGTGAAGAAATTTCTGTTTCTCCTATGCTCCCAACATCTTTACCCTATGCTTATAAGAAAAAAGTCGTTGATGCCGTGGTCGTTGATTTCTTCACAGCTCTGAATATGCCGGGACAGATAACGAGGCTTGCTCAACAAAAAAATGAGAATCTTTCATATGTCCTTGTGATCAGAAAAGACCTCCAGATCACGCCTCTCTATTCCAGAATTATTAAGGCATTTGAGAATGCTGCGACGAAGATGAGTAATTCGACCGAGCTTCAAGCGGCAGTTCTAAAATACAAAAAAACAACTCTAAATGATGAAGAGGTTAAATTATGGCAGACACTACGAATTCGCTTCGTTTCTCCTATAAGCATGCCAATAAGTTTGCCAAAATTGTAGGATCTGAAACTTCTGGACAGCGAAAGATCTGGTACAGACTGATAACATTGCTCATTTTCACTGGGACTTGGCAGTTGGCAGCATTGTATTACAATAGTGAATTTGCGCTTCCAGGTCCGCTAAGTGTTGTTAAATCTTTCGGACTGGCGGTCATTGACCCGACTACCTTGTTCAACCTTTGTCTGACTTTGCGGCGAGTTATAACTGGGTTGGGCATAGCTTGTGTTCTTGGCATGAGCATCGGGTTCACTATGGGGTATTCCAAAACAGCAATGCAGCTAATTGATCCAATCATTAATCCACTTCGTCAGGTCCCTATTATGGCGTGGGTGCCTTTGACCATTGTTTGGTTCGGTCTGGGAGATGGGCCAACTATCTTTCTCATCGCCATGGTCGCCGTCTTTCCCATATTGCTGAGTACTATTTCAGGTGTGCAGTCCATAGATAAAGACTACTATAATGCCGCTCGCTCAATGGGGGCTGGGTTTTGGACCGTGTTTCGTAAAATCATTATCCCTGCATCACTGCCGGAAATACTTACAGGTTCTCGAGTGGCTGTGAGCGCGGGATGGATGTCCGTTATCTGAGCAGAGTTTATAGCAACGAGTGCCGGGTTCGGTTTCTCAATGGTTGAAGCGTCTACGCTGATGGACACGCCCCGCCTGATCGCACTTATGATCATGGCGGCTCTTGTGGGGTATGCTATAGATTTGCTGATTGTTTCACTCAGCAAAGTAATACTCCCTTGGCGTTATCTGGAGGACTAGTTCCTCATATAATTTCCTTTTTAACAGCACGGTGAACACAATGCATCTGCACATTAACAATGTTTCAAAAACTTTTTCTAGAAGCGGAATATCCAATACCGTCCTGAACGACATCAATTTCAATGTCAGTTCAAGTCAATTCCTAACTCTTCTGGGTCCATCAGGGTGCGGAAAAACTACCTTGCTAACCATTATTGCCGGATTTCAAAAAGTTACATCCGGTAAGATTATCCTCAATGGGATGAATGTATCAAAGCCATGTTCGGACCTTGGTTTTATGTTTCAGAATTATGCATTGTTCCCGTGGATGAGTGTGCGGGACAATATTCTTTTCCCCTTGAAGCAACAGAAAATTTCTAAGCGAGAACAAGAATCGCGCTTGGCTGAGCTGTTGAGTTTGTCCCGCTTAGAAGGCAAGGAAAATCTCTATCCGAGTCAAATCTCCGGTGGTATGAAACAGCGGACAGCCTTTGTACGAGCATTGGCTGGAAACCCGGAGGTTCTTTTGATGGATGAGCCTTTGGGAGCCGTAGACCACCAAATGCGCCAAGCACTTCAGGAAGACTTAGAACGTCTCTGGATTAAAGACAAAACCACAGTGGTTATGGTTACTCATGATGTTGATGAAGCTATCTACTTAAGTGATCGTGTGATTGTAATGTCTTCCGATCAGGGTCGTGTTGTGGGCGATATTCAAATTAAAGACCCTCGTCCTAGAAGCCGGTCAGGGCCTCAATACCATAAATATAAAGACATATTAACCAGCCACCTCAATCAAGCTTATATCCCATGTAAGGATGAAAAAGAGAGTAAAGGAGTGGAAGCTGCATGATTACCGCAGGCATAGACGTCGGATCGGTAGCAGCCAAAGCAGTTATATTTGATGATAAGATTATAGGAAAGGCGGTCATTCCAACTGGCTGGGATCCAAAGGGCGCAGGTGAAGAAGTCTTTCGCATGGCTCTGGCCGACGCAGGTATAAGCAGGACGGATGTATCTCACGTAGTCGGAACAGGATACGGCCGTGTTGCTCTGCCTTTTATAGATAAAAAAATCACTGAAATAAGTTGTCATGCTAAGGGGGCATCCTATCTATTTCCTGGATGTCGTACGGTCATTGATATTGGCGGGCAGGATCTTAAGGTCATCTCAATCGAAGAAGATGGCTCTGTCTCTGATTTTATTATGAATGACAAATGCGCCGCAGGGACAGGACGGTTTCTGCAAGTTATGTCTGGAGTGCTGGATATGACGATATTGGAATTGGGAGAAACGGCTCTTTCTGGCGAAGCTGTGGAAATAAATAGCATGTGTACTGTTTTTGCCGAGACTGAAATCATTGGTCTTCTGGCCCAAGGCACGGATAAGAAATCTATTTGCGCAGGTATTGTCCGGTCCATAGGCAGGCGTGTCCGTGCTCTCTCTGGTCGTGTATCCTGCCGGCCTGAAATAGCTTTTACCGGAGGACTGGCTTTGAGTTCAGGTATTTGCTCGATCATTTCCGATGAATTGAGTGCCCCATTTAAAATTTCAGATAGTCCTCAGCTAACAGGTGCACTAGGTGCAGCAATCTTATCCCAAAAACTAGCAAAAGCTGCTGCAGAGCAGCAAAGCGCCCAATAGGAACACAAATGATCCTTGAAACAATAGAAAAAATGAAAACCCTCAGTGAACGCAGTATTTTGGAACTCACATCTGCGCATGAAGCAGGGGCAAAAGTAATAGGACATTACTGTCTTTATTCGCCATCAGAACTGGCCATTGCTGCCGGCGCTATATCTGTCCCATTATGTGGCACTCGAAATGACCCCATTCCTGCGGCAGAAGAAATTCTACCCCGTAATCTTTGTCCACTGATCAAAAGTAGTTTTGGTTTTGCAGTAACTGACACATGTCCATATTTTGCTATTTCAGATTTTTTGGTTGGAGATACTACCTGTGATGGTAAGAAGAAAATGTTTGAGCTTCTGTCTGAATATAAGCCCATGCATGTATTGCAACTCCCACAAAATCAAGATCCCGAAACGGCTCTTCCTTTCTGGAAAAACGAACTATACCGCCTCAAGGAACGTCTGGAAACTGAACTTGATACGGTCATTACCCAAGAAAATCTCCAGAAAGCTATAAAACTTCTGAACCGAGAGCGTAGGGTTCTTAAAAGGTTAATGGATCTGTCCAAAAACCAGCCATCTCCTATTTCCGGCATGGATCTATTACAAATCAAATTTAAACTAGGCTTCTTCCCCGAGAAGGAAGACGGGTTGTCCTTGGTAGAAGATATTATCAAAGAAATTGAAGACATGGTTAGCGAAGGAGTAGAAGGCTGCTCGACGAGCGCACCTCGAATCCTCCTAACTGGTGTTCCTGTAGGGCTGGGCTCTGAAAAAGTTGTCAAACTCATTGAAGATTGCGGCGGCGTTGTGGTTTGTTTCGAGAGCTGCGGTGGTTACAAAAAAGTATATCAAGTTGACGAGGATGCCGATCCTATGGACGCTTTGGCAAAGCAATATCTCAGCACTCCGTGTTCAGTCATGTCTCCTAATACGGGCCGGTATGATCTCCTTTCACAGCTTATTGGCGATTTTCATGTAGATGGAGTTGTCGATCTCACATGGCAAGCCTGCCATACATATAATGTGGAATCATATTCTATCAAAAAGCATGTGAAAGAAGTCCATGGTTTGCCTTTCATACAGATAGAAACTGATTATTCCGATTCTGACACGGAACAACTCAAGGTTCGTGTTGAGGCGTTCCTTGAGATGCTTGGTTAAATATAAATATTGGAGAGTTTAATGTATTTTGAAAATTATCCTGCTGAAAGGCTCTATATTGACAGTATAGATTCAAGGCTTTCACCAGAAGGCAAAAATGCTCGACTAGAAATTATGAATTTCACGATCGACAATCAGCGGCCTTACAATATAAACAGTGACGCTTCTCCTCAAATCCTTGAAGTAATTGAGGAATTGCGGGAAAAGAATGCAGCTGTAATAAGTTCTGATGGTGAAATACAATTCATATATCCTGTCTCAGCCATTCCTACTGGGCATAAGGTAATGCTGGAGGACGGACGCAAGTTTTCAGCCATGTGCGCTATTGATGCCATGGGGGCAGCCTTCACCTATCGCCAAAATGTTACTATTGAATCCGCGTGTGCGCATTGCGGTGAATCCGTTCGAGTTACAGTCAAAGACGGCGGGTTGGATTTAATTTCTCCGAGTACAGTACACGCGTTGTACTTCGATCTAAACAGCGATAATGAATGGGCAGCTAACTGCTGAAACATAATAAACTTCTTCTGTACGAAGGAGCATTATTCAGATTGGACCAATGCGAGAAAATTAGACGAGAACCAGATTTTCTGCCTTCCAGCAAAAGAGGCAATTTTCGTCTCGGAAATGATATTCAAGCTTGAAGATAGATAATGCAAAGGGGAAGGTTATACTGAGGTCTTCCCTTATCCTGTACCGGTCAAATCTAGAGAAATTTGGCCTTCCTGAGGGTGTCTTATGGGCAAGGGCGAAATCGTTTGGCGTCTGATCTCCTAATGAAGAGTGTGGACGAAACTCATTATATTCCTTGCGCCATGTTTCAATTTTGGTTCGAGCGTCTGGAATAGATAAAAACCAGTGAGTATTTAGACACTCATCCCGAAAACTACCGTTAAAAGATTCAATAAATGGGTTATCCGTTGGTTTTCCGGGCCTTGACAAATCCAGAATGACTTCATTTTCATACGCCCATTTATCAAGCGCTTTAGAAATAAATTCACTGCCGTTATCTACTTGGATACGAAGCGGTTTCCTGTCTGAAAGAATACGAAGCCATTCAAGTCTGGCAGCTACTTAATTCCCCTTTATCGATGGATCTACATGAATATCTAAGCACTCGCGACTAAAATTATCGACAATAGTTAATGCTCTGATTCTTCGGCCATTATACAGATTATCGGCGACAAAATCCATCGACCAGCACTGGTCAATAGTTGAGAGTTCTGGGCGCTCCATTCGATGTGCAGCAGATATGTGCTTTCGTGGTCGCTTGGAACGCAGGCTCAACCCTTCTTCTCAGTATATGCGATGAACCTTCTTGTGGTTCATATACCAGCCTTCTCTTCTCAACAGGATATAAATTATATGGCATCCATAGCGTACACGGCTCTCTGCAATATCCCGAATACGAAGCCGCAAAGGAGAATCATCCTTTCTTACTGACTTATAATAGTAGCTTGATCTTCCCAAACAAAGGACTGAACACCTTCTACGAATGCTGACTCTGTAAGCCTGCTCCAAATATTCAGCAAATTTAATCAACTGGGCAGACTTCAAAACTTTTTTGTTAAAACCTCCTGAAGCATTTGCTTGTCCAAACTTAGATCGGCAACCAGCTTTTTTAGTTGCCGGTTCTCTTCTTTAAGTTGTTTCAAGCGGCGCAGCTCGCTAACGCTGAAACCAGCGAACTTCTTTTTCCAGTTGTAAAAAGTTGCTTCAGATATGCCCATCTTGCGACATAGCTCATTAACCTTTGTTCCTGTTTCAGCCTGACGCAGTGCAAATGCGATCTGTTCATTGGTAAATTTATTTTTCTTCACGGCAAACTCCTTAACCTGATTATAGGTTGGTTTGCCAAAAATTTATATTTTTAAATGGTGCAGCTTACAGGGAAGAATCCATTTTGAGCTGGATATGCTAGGCTTCAAGACTTGCCCCTTGTGCAACAACAGGATACGTAATGCTGCATCCCATGACACCCACAACCCACCTTGCAGCTCCCATGAACAAATCCACTCTTCCCCATTTCCCCAAGTTAGCGGCCCAACTTAACAGCCCTATTGTGATTGGCGAAAAAACCATTCCCAATCGCCTGTGGTTAGCGCCCATGGCCGGGTTGACTCACTGCGCCTTTCGTCAGGTTCTCGCCCATTATGGTTCCTGTGGCTTGGTCTTTACGGAAATGTGCAACGCCAAGGCTGTGCCAACAGAAAATCCCAGGGTATCCCCGGTATTTCGGTGGCATGAGTGGGAACTTCCCAGCTTGGTCTGTCAATTGGCGGGTAGCACTCCAGAGGAGTTGGTGATTGCAGCAGAGCGCGTGGAGCGTGAAGGCTTCTTTGGTGTGGACATTAACATGGGGTGCTCCGCACGGGGAGTGATCAAACGCGAGGCGGGAGCCGCCTTTCTGAAGACTCCAGACAAAGCCGTGGCCGTGGTGGAAGCAGTACGAAAGGCTGTGTCCATTCCTGTTTTTGTCAAATTCCGCACCGGCTGGTCCAAGGAGATCGGTCCAGCAGTGGACTTGGCCAAAAAGCTTGAGGCTGCAGGAGCCGATTGCCTAGTCTTCCACCCGCGTGTGGCCCCGGACAAGCGCACCCGTCCCCCAGTAATTGACAACATCCGCTTCATCAAGGAAGCAGTCTCCATTCCCGTCTTTGGTAATGGCAATGTGACAACCCCGCAGCAATGTCAGGATATGCTGGATACGACAGGCTGCGATGGCGTATCCGTAGGCCGTATGGCTGTGGCCCGCCCCTGGCTCTTTGCCCAATGGACAGCTGGCTGTATACCCGACGACAATATTTTTCAGGACTACGTTCTGCGTCTGGCTACAGCCTTGGAACAGGAGTTTGATCCCATCCGAGGCATCAAACGATTTCAGATGTTCATGGTTTATTTTGCAGCTAATTTCCGATTTGGTCACAGCCTGCAGGCCATTTTTTCCACGGCAAAGACCATGGATGATGTCCGTAGGTTGGCCAAAGAACGCATCAGGCCGGACATGCCTTTGAGTCAATCTCCCAACATGAATTTGCACAATTTCTGAGCCAGTGTCCCTCAAAGAATTAGCAAATTATCTTCAGGATTGTGGCCACTTTAGATGTCTTTAAAATATAACTACACTTCTCACATTCTTCCCTATAAAATTAATAAAAGTGAAAAGCGTTTGATTAAGTATAAGATTTTATCTTTTAGCTATTGTAACGTCCTAGCTTTTCAGCCGTGTAAGCGCACAGTTGCCGCCTTTAAAAATAAAGGGTGTAACTTAGGCTCCGTAGTCAACATAAGTAGCTTTTTTGTTTGCGCTGGCATCTTGCATTAGACCATCATGCAATAAGACAAATAGCGTTGCCGAGACAAAAGCCAACCCGACTTTTCCGGCAAAAAATCTGATGATTAGGAAGGGGGAGTTCGTCAAAGATAGTTCTATTAAGAGGCATTGAAAAATGAATTTTATTGGAAAAAGCTCTTATAGTTGAAGTGCACGAAGGATCAATCGAGTGTACCACTTAAGAGAAAGATGAAATCCCTATAAACTGGTTCTGCCTAAAAGAACTATCTAACAGGCTCTCCAAAAATTTGATGTAGCTTCTTGTAGAGAGTGTTTGGTGCAAACGGTTTAACTATGTAGTTTGTAGCACCGGCTTGCACAGCTAGAATAACGTCAATGCTTTCTGCATGAGCGGTTAACATCAGGACTGGCAATTCTTGGTAATCTTCACTGCTCCGGATCTTGTTCAATAACTCAATTCCGTTCATCACAGGCATATCCCAGTCAAGAATGACAAAGTCCGGTGAGTCTTTAACAATTTTATTCCAGCCTAACTTTCCATTCTCTGCTTGTATAACATTTTGAAATCCTACCGCACGCAAAATGTCGGAAGTTATTTTTCTAACTCCTTGATTGTCATCCACAATGAGAAATTTCATTTCTCTATCAATAGCCATATACTACTCCAAAAAGTTGATAAGATCACTCTTGGTATTTTTTTAAGCTTACTGTGTAAAGGTGTAATGCAAAAAAGAGTGAGCTTGAAACTCTGCCTCGATCTAAAACGGTTATCTTATGACCAAATCTTCAACCACATCTTGGAGTCTCCCTGTTCTAAGGTTAAGCTTCAAGCATACTTCCGCATCTTGTGTATTGGGATTGTAGTGTTCACCACATGTTGCTGCTGAATTGGCCAGACTGCTTGCTCCTAAATGGATCGCATTGTTCGCAATTTGCCCACTTCTTATCAGCGAATTTCTTTCATATTCCAGCCCCTGAATTATATCAGATAGCCTAGCCTTCGCATCGGAACGCGCAGCATTTAGAGCTGTTGATTTCGACCCGCCTGACCCGCTTCCGACAACTTGAAAGTATCCGCTGTAGAACGCTTCTGTCTTGTCTGATACTTCGGTAAATGAATTTCCGTAGTCGGATTGCTGCATGCTCGGGTTATATGAATCGTTTGAATTCGAAGTGGATTTTCCACAGCCGGAAATGAATAATGCTAGGATGATAAGGAGTGTTGCAGAGCAGGATGTCTTTTTCATGATTAGCCCTTTAAAATATGATGTTCCCGAAGAAATTCCAGTACGCTTCTAAAATCACTTAGTGTTACTACAGAGATAAAACTATACACAACTTGGTGTAAAATCGGAAGGGCTGTTTGCTATAAAAGCGGCCTGTGCTTTTGCGCTGAGCATTTCAATGTGCAACTAGCACTCCTGACCCCGGTTAATTTCACTGCCTCTCAAAAAAATAAATATCACTTTTTTGTACAATATGCTGATTTTACACATCATGTTTTTTTGAGACTCCATTGACACCCCTACCCCGTGGGGGTATATTGAAGGCGAAATATTTGATGAAAATAGTCGACCCTCTTTTAAAAAGATTTAGAGGGTGGTATGTAAAAAGAAAATTTTGGAGGATTGTAATGAATCGTAAAATGATTAGTCTTCTTCTCGGTGTTTTGCTGGTCCTTTCAATTGCGAGCATGGCTACTGCAATGGGTGGTGGTAACGCTCGCAAAGGTAAATTTCTTTACAGAAAGCACTGTCGTACCTGTCATGGTGACAGTGCATCTGATCTCAGTCCGAACAGCAAAACTCAAGCTGGGTGGACTGCAACATTCTCTGACACATCCAAGATTAAGTGTTCTCCTGATTGGAATGGTGTTAGCGAAAAAGACTTGAACGATATTTTCACTTATCTACATGATTTCGCCAAGGATTCCCCAACCCCTGCTAAGTGTAGCTAGTTTTATTTAAAATACTGCGGCGGAGAATTTTCTCCGCCGCATGATCCAAACCTCGATTCCTTTCCACTGATTCAACATGGAGGTGGAAGTGGCCAAAGACAATATGAAACTATCTCGCCGCGATTTCTTTAAGGCCTCAGGGCTTATTGCGGCTGCTGCAGCTGGAAGTGTTCCTGTGCTTGGTGGGCTTGAGCCCGGCTTGGCTCATGCCGGAACGTCCTCCGGTGAATGGAGTAACGCTTATTCTGTGTGCGACATGTGCTTTAATAAGTGCGGTTGCATCGCCAGAATTCAGGATGGAGTTGTTAAAAAGCTTGATCCTAACCCCAAATTTATTAAGTCTAGAGGAATGCTCTGCGCCCGTGGTAATGCAGGCGTTTCACAGCTCTATGATCCTGATCGCCTCAAGCATCCTCTTCTTCGGAAAGGGGCGCGCGGTGAGGGAAAATGGCAGCGCATTCCTTGGGACGAAGCCTTGGATATGATGGCCGCAAAGATGCAGGACATCCGCAAAAAGTATACCTCATGTGGGCATCTTTTTAGTGCGGGGGCTGATCTGCAATCGCAATTCGTAGGCCGTTTTGCCGAGGTTTACGGTTCTTATAATGTTACATCGCATGAATCTTTGTGCCTCCTTAGTGGTAGCAGGGCCTTTCTTGATACCTTCGGCGAAGTTCCATTCGCGGACGTATTGAATAGCAAATACATAATTATGGCAGGTGCTAACCGCTTCGAAGCATTGGTTACACCGGATTCCATAGATCTTATGACCGCTATGCAAAAAGGAACAAAGCTTGTGGTTCTTGATCCTCGCTATACTAAGACTGCGGCCCTCGCCAATGAGTGGCACCCGATCCGTCCCGGTACAGACATGGCCTTCATGCTGGCTCTTGCGCACGTTATCATTAATGAAAAATTATATAATGAAACTTGGATTCAGGATAAAACTTACGGGATTGAACAGTTCCGTGAGCACGTTCAAAAGTATGATCCGAGATTTGCCGCTGAAGAGTGTGGGATTCCGGCTGAGGACATCGTCCGCATAGCTAGAGAGCTTGCCGCGGCGGCTCCTGCGGCAATGATTTATCCGGGTCGCAGAACTTCAGATTACAAAAATTCTACTCAGATCAGACGTAGTTTCGCCATCGTGAATGCTATTCTCGGTAACTGGGATCAGCCGGGCGGGCTACTTGCCGCACGCGAAGTCGGCCTTAAGGGTGTGCCTTTTGACGCTCCTTGGTATGATGACAATCCAGATGACCGCGTTGATGCTCATAAAGTGCCCATGATGTTTGAGCATGACGGGTCTTTTGTTCTTACTCGCGACGCAGTTCTTTCCGGAAAACCATACCCTATTAAAGGGTGGTTTGTTTACAAAACTAATCCGCTCGGAACTGCTCCTAATCGTGCCAAAACCATAGAGATGGCAAACGCGATGGAGTTTATGACTGTGGTGGATGTTGCTATGAGCGACACTGCTTGGATGGCGGATTTGGTTCTGCCTGCGCCAAGCTATCTTGAACGTCAGGACCCTGCGTCCGGTCTTCAAGGTTCGGCAGCTTGTGCCTGTGTTGTTCAACGTGACGCAGTGGTTCCGGCTCTTTACGAGTCGAGGCCCGTTTTTGATATACTCAAGTCTGTTGCCGGTAAATTGGAACTGGGCGAATATTTCGACTTTACCATAGAGGAATATCGCAAGAAGCAACTGCGCGGGCTTCCGAATGCCGCCACTGCTCTGGCTGATGACGGAGTTTATTATAATCCAAGCAAGGTTTACGGCATCTATAAAGATAGGGTTTATAAGACTCTCAGTAAAAAGATAGAGCTGTATAATAAACGTTACGAAGGCATGGGCGTTGATCCTATGCCTGTTTATTCTCCGCCGTCCAAGGTTCCGAAAAATAGGTTCCGTATGGTTGTTGGACGAAGCGCTATGGTTACGCAGACTTCATCGCAAAACAATGCAGTTTTGCATCAGCTTACTGGTCCTAATACTCTGTGGTTAAATACCGCATCTGCTAAGAATCTCGGCATTCATCCCGGTGATACTGTGGAAGTTGCCAGCTCGGTCGGCAGGGGAGAGCTTAAAGTGGAGATCACTGACGGAATCCGCGAGGATACAGTCTATATGCTCTCAGGGTTCGGACCTTTGTCACCTCAGCTTAGTCTTATCTTTGGTGAGGGAGCCAGCATGTCAGCGGTGCTTCAGGAAGGTTATGACGAGATTTGTGGTAATGCGGCTTTGCACGAAACAATCGTTTCCGTAACAAGGAAGGTGGCCTCATGAGTATTAAACAAGCTCAACTGGCCATGGTCATTGATTCGTCCATGTGCATAGATTGCAAAGGGTGTATGGCCTCCTGCAAAATTGCGAATGATTCGCCTGAGGGGCAGTGGCGAAACTGGGTTAAGCATTCAGTCCCTGACTTTACTGCCAGATTCCCTAAAACGCACTTTCAGCCCGGTGGCTGCATGCATTGCGACAATCCTACTTGTGTGCAGGCTTGTCCCACTGGAGCTACCTATAAAGATAAAAAAGACGGCACGGTGCACATTGATTCTTCACTGTGTATAGGGTGCGGAAACTGTATTCCGGCCTGTCCTTATGATGCCCGTTTCCGAAATATTCTGACCAAGAAAGCCGATAAGTGTAATTTCTGCGCTGAACGTAGAGAGCAGGGACTTCTGCCTGCTTGTGTTGACACTTGTCCAACTAAGGCTCGTGTTTTCGGTGATATTAATGATCCTGAATCCGAAGCATCGCGTTTGCTTGCGAAAAACGCGGGCAGGCTTGTTAGGGTTGTTAACGCTAAGACCGATACCAAACCTAACATGATCTACCTCGGTGAAACCGCTCCGCTGAATTGGCCTGTTGAGGCTAAAATGCCGACAGCTATGGCCGCTCTAACTAGCGTAGTAAATCCACTGGTTAGAACTGTGGTTGGTTTATCGGGAATAGGAGTTGCCGTGATGCTTGTCAGGCAGCTTATTGCCGGATCTGATTCTGAGGACGATGTTCATGATGAGTCTGGAACCGACTCCCAAAATAAAGGGGGGGATGCATAATGAGTCAGAAACAATTAAAGCGGCACGACCGCTCGGACATTTTCATCCACTGGTTCAATGCAGCTTGTTGGCTGCTGTTGCTCATCACAGGACTGGCGCTGTTCAGCAATCCTGAGATTGACCCCGTTGGGTCAGGGTATCCAGCCTTTGTTCGCTCCATAGTGGGCGGCGGGGGGAATTTACTCCTTATTCACGTAGCTTTAGGTTTCATTTGGGCTGGTGGATTACTGCTCTATATAATGGTAAATTTAAAGGGCGCTTTGTTCTTCCTTAAAGAAGTGTTCGTGGTTAGTCCGGCCCGTGACATTTCGTGGATAATTAAAAAAATGGTCATCATGACCGTAGGCCCGAAGCCGCTTGGTGATAATGCCGAGCTGCCGGATCAGGGTTATTACAACATGGGGCAAAAGGCATTTGCTCAGGCTTCGGTCATCGGGTGTATCGTAATTGTTGTGACGGGGATTATTATGTTCCTGTCCGACAGGACTCTCGGCGCTGAGGCTACTGCTCTGGTAAGTTGGTCCATAACTCTGCACTACCTTGCCGTGGGCTTGGTCTTCGCAGGTCTTTTGGTTCATATCTACATGGCTGCTATTTCCCCTGAAGAACGGCCCGGGTTCCTGTCTATGTTCACAGGGCATGTTCCGGAGGGATACGCTAAGCATCACCATAAAATCTGGTATGACAAGGTTAAGAGCGAAACAAGTTCTGACAGTTAAATAAGAAAATCAGCCAAGTGAGGATGTCTCTTGGCTTCTATGCACGATAAACCTTTGAGGGAAGAGAGGAACACATGAGAAGAAAACAGTTTATTACAGCTTTGGTAATGGCGCTGTGTCTTGCATTTATCGCAGGTCCGGCAATGGCGAAAGATCTTGTTCCGGCTGATAAAATGCAGGACTGGATGTACACAGACATGGTCGATGTTGACTTTGTAGCAAAGTACGCGAAGATGCCTAAGCCTGAAGGCGTTATGGTTATTGATTCACGCCCTTACAAAGGTAAGTACATGGTTGGTTACATTCCAACTGCGGTATCAATTCCTGATTCCCAGTTCGACAAAATGACTGACAAGCTGCCTAAAGACAAAAACACTCTGCTAATCTTTTATTGTCAGGGTTTGAAATGTAAACTCAGTCACAAGAGTGCAAAGAAAGCTGTAAAGCTTGGCTATAAAAACGTTAAAGTCTTTCCTTATGGTTACCCCGGCTGGATTAAATCCGGACGTTACGGCTCCATCGGCCTTGAAGTTGTGGCCCAGAAAATGGCGAAGGGCGATGAGTACCTGCTGATTGATGCTCGTCCGACTAAAAAGTTCCTTGCGGGTTCAATTCCATCATCCATTTCCATTCCAGATTCCAAGTTTGAAAAGCGTAAAGGACTTCTACCTACTGATAAGAACGCACCTCTCATTTACTTCTGTCAGGGTTACAAATGTAAGCTCAGCCACAAGTCTGCCATAAAAGCTAAGAAGCTTGGTTACACCAATGTTTCCGTTGCTGAAGCTGGATACCCGGGCTGGGTTAAGATGTACGGTTCTGCCGCAGCTGTGAAAGTTGAGGCCGGCGGAGAAGAAGGTAGCATTGCTATTAAGCAGTTCGAAAAGATAATGGCGGAAAATCCTAAATCAATCATGTTGATTGATGTTCGCGACGCTGACGAATTTGCCATGGGCCATATTCCAAGTGCAGTGAATATGACTGTTGATAAGCTTGAGAAGGATATTAAGACTCTTCCTACTGATAAGCCTATCGTGTTTGTTTGTTCCACAGGCGCACGTAGTGGTGAATCTTACTACCTGGTTAAAGACATGCGCCCTGAGATTAAGGACGTTTACTACCTTGAAGCTGAAGTCGACTTTAATAAAGACGGCACATTCAAGATCCATCATCCAAAGAAATAATGCATAATATCAGGCCGGAAGCAGAGATGTTTCCGGCCTTTTAATCCCCGAGGCAGACCATGTTTATTAGTCGGTTTGTACTATCATCTTTTGCAATGCTAGGGCTTCTTTTTTTTGCGCCGCTAGTGGGATGGAGTGCGGGCGAAGAACCTTCATGGTGGGCGGATGCGGCTAGCGAAGCAAAACAGAACGGGTATGAACTGGTGTCTGGGGCTCAGCTTGAAAACGTGCTGAACGGGACACAGGGGATTCTGGTTTTGGACGTGCGAACGGGGTATGAATTTGAGGACGGACATATTCCTGAAGCTGTGAATATTGAGTTCGATTTAAGTGAGCAGATCCGGCTTGGTGAATCGAAAAAAGATGAATTCAGAGAATTAGCGGGAAATGATTTAAATCGGCCCATACTCATATATTGCCGAAGCTTCAGGTGACTGCGCAGCTCTATTGCAGCGCGCTGGGCAGCGCGTCTTGGATATACCAATGTAGTTCGATATCCTGAGGGGTGGTACGGTTGGGTCGCGGACCACTCTAAAAAAGTAGAGACGGCCGCACCTACTTTCGAAACAATTTTTCCGGATACTGAACTTAGCATATTAGGTGGCGCCAAAGATAAGGTACGCCTTGGAGTGGATGATTCTGCTCGGAAAGTTAGGCTTCACGATTTGCAGTTTAATTATTACTTAGTTTTGCTCGTTAATGATAACCGTTTGGAAAGTGAACAGGCGGCGCGCACTTTTGAAGAAGTTCGTAAAGAATTGGAATGCTGTACGCCGGATGTGCTTTTTGTTGCAATTGGACTGGGCATGAATAAGCGGGCAGTAAAGAGTTCTACCAGTGAAACTGGTGCAAACTATCCATTTTTTGCCGATCCTCTGGAGGATATAGCTGATTCCTTCGGTACATACACTTTGCCGACAGTGGTAATGTTTAAGAAGACAGAATCAACTCTTATTTCGGTATTTAGCTTTAGTGATATTAAATCTGATCCTGTTCCTCTCTTAAAGAAAATCAATAGCGCTTTGAGCGGACGACATGGACAGAAGTGTACTATTCGCCAATGATTTTGTTCAGCACACCTATTAAAAAGTCAGCCGATAGCGTGTAAAATTTTTCTGAATTGGTTGAACTAGACGAACCGAGTTTTTCTCTGAACAGCTTGGTCCATAAGAGCATTTCTTGTCCAAACTTTAGCGCCTTAATTTCGGCAGAAGAATCATTTGATCCCCATGCCTGAATAAGTAGGACGAATAGATATTCCAGTTCGATGCAAAGGTGGTCCGGTGGTTCTGTGGCGAGGATGCCGCTAGGTTTTAGCCCGTATTGTTCAAGCTTGTCTCGCATGGCAAGAGCCGGTTCTCTCATTATTCGAGCTGAACCCGGTTCGTAGCAAGATTCGTATAGAGGGGCGGTTATGCCTCTTATATTATTGATAAAAAGGTTGACGTAATCTGTTTCTAGACGGACACATATTTCTTCCTGAGAACAGGAATTGTCTATCGAATCTAGAATGGCAGTAGCCAACTTGGTTAGTGGTTGTACAGCATTTTCGGAAGGGGAAGCTAGAGCGGGAAGACCGTCTTCCAGAACAGCTCTACATTCATCTTTATTATCATTTGAACGGAATCCACGAAAGATGATAGTGCAGATTTCAAGACAGTTTAGAAGGTAAATTTGGGTTGGAGTCGCGCCTTCGCTACCTGATTCATTTGATTTTGAAATAATATTTTTTTGATTACTCATGTATGTAAGCCTACTTAAACTTACTGGCACATACAACCACTTGGTGCAGGAGAAATGGTTATGACTGGAAATAGTTCTGAGCAAGAACAAATAAAACAGGAAGTCCTGAAACGCATGAAGCGTATCGAAGGGCAGGTGCGCGGAATTCAGGGCATGGTTGAGGGCGGGAAAGAGTGTAATGACATTCTGGTTCAGGTTAAGGCCGCCCGCTCAGCTCTTAAATCCGCGACTTCACTTATAATGAAACGGTATATGCTGAAATGTTATGCTGATTCTCTTGAAAAGGGTGAAGACCCAGTGGAAGCTATGGACCGCTTTGTGAAGGTCCTGACTAATTTTATGGATTAATGGTTTAGCTAGTCAATTGGTTAAGGATGATTGCCTTTAGAGTCGCTTCCTAGAGACAGTCTTTTAATATTGAAGTTTAATAAGCGATATATAGGAGAAACTAACATGAAAAAGGTAATTATAGCTGTTTTTGCTATCATGATGCTTGCGTCCACAGCCATGGCGGCAGACAATTTAGACCGTTGTTATTACAGCATGGATAACAATGGAGACAGTGTTCTAAGTAAGGAAGAATTTAAGAAAGCACTTCCAGAATCAGATAAGGCTTTTTCCGCAGCAGATGTCGATAAAAGCGGTGATCTGGATCATGACGAGTGGGAATCTTACAAGAAGTCTATTGGAATTGAAGAGAATCACGGTTAACTTTCTCTCGACGAGGATCTTATGAATATTGGACCATATACTTTTGAAGAGTTTAAAGAAGTTGCCCGTAAATTCCACGGATACCCTGCGCCTGGTCTACTTATCGGTGGATATATGGTGGAAGAGGCTAAATCGTATTTGCCAGAGGGAACGCTATTCGATGCAGTAGTGGAGACGGGTAAATGTCTTCCCGATGCAGTACAGGTTTTGACCTTGTGCTCATACGGCAACGGCTGGATGCGGGTGATTAAACTTGGGCGTTACGCTTTATCCTTGTATGATAAGTTTACGGGTGAAGGCGTTCGCATTCATATAGATATGGCCAAACTTAAAAAATGGCCCGAGATAGAAAGCTGGTTCTTGAAATTAAAGCCTAAGAAAGATCAGGATACGGATCTGCTCTTTAGTGAAATAGAAAAAGCCGGACACAGCTTTTGTACGGTAACGCCTATTCAGATAACAGAGGATTTCATGTCTCACAAAGGTATGCGATCCATCGGTATATGTCCGTCATGTAAAGAAGCTTACCCCGTCAGTGATGGCGCAATCTGCCGCGGCTGTCAGGGGGAAGTTCCTTACGTGGGTGGTTCGCGTGATATGGTTCGCGAGGATTGTGTTATTGCTGTGGATGTGCAGGATGCAGTCGGTAAAAAAGCTTTGCATGATATGACCCGCATTGATCCCGGTACGTCTAAGGGGGCAGAGTTTAAGGCTGGTCAGGAAATCACTGCGGGGGACGTTTGCCGTCTTCAGCAAATGGGGCGTAACCGCGTTTATGTTTCCGGAAGTGACGATGAATTAGCTGATATGGTTCATGAGAATGAGGCCGCGCAGGCTTTTGCAAAGCGTATGGCTGGTGATGGTATTGTATTCAAAACTCCGCCCGAGGAAGGCAAAATAAGTTTTTGCGCCGGACTTAAAGGGCTGCTTACCATAGACCGTGACATTTTGGCCCGGTTCAACTTGCTGCCGGATGTTATGTGCGCCGCCCGTCAAGGCGATATACTGGTAGACGCAGGTAAGCCCGTGGCGGGAACCAGAGCTATCCCACTACACATAACGAAGAATGTTTTTGAAAACGCGTTATCCGTTCTTGATGCTGGGCCTATCTTTAAAATACTGCCACTTAGAACTGCTAAGGTCGGTATACTGGTTACAGGGACTGAAGTTTTTCAAGGGTTAATCGAGGATAAATTTATTCCGATCATATCTGGTAAAGTGGAGAGGCTTGGGTCCGAAGTCGTTGCAACAGCGGTAGTACCGGATGATCGCAAAGCCATATCTGATGGAGTGGCTGAACTTCGCGGGCAGGGAGCTGATCTTATTGTTACCACAGCGGGATTGTCCGTTGACCCCGATGATGTAACTCGTCCCGCACTTGTTGACGCGGGGCTTACGGATATTCTTTACGGAGCGCCTATTTTGCCCGGCACTATGCTGCTTCTTGGAAAGATCGGGAATGTAGACGTTATGGGTGTGCCTGCCTGTGCTTTATTTTACAAAACTACAAGTTTCGATTTATTATTGCCCATAATTCTAGCAGGGCAGAACATAACCAGAAAGGATCTGGCTAGTATGGCAGAGGGCGGACTGTGTCTGAATTGCCGCTCTTGTACTTTCCCTAAATGCCCATTCGGTAAGTGATTTTGTTTCGGGAAGTTATCTCCGATTGGGGCGTAATATAGATATGTGATGGGTAATATTTTAGTGTTTTTAAATGTTTTTAACGATAGGTCATAAACAGAAGTGTCACCTTTAAGAGACCATGATAGCTACGAAAATGAGACTTTTAAAGATTTGGATATGAGCGATGAGTCTCTGAAAGATATTTCGTTTTATAACTGTCAGTTTATTAAGTCTTCATTCCAATTTGCAAATTTAGTGAGCTGTGTTTTTGAAAATTGCACGTTTTCAAATTGTAATCTTGCTCTTGCGAAATTGAAAAATACAAACTTCATTGATGCAGAATTTATTGATTCTAAATTGCTAGGAGTTAACTGGAGTAGCGTGAGGGTGGTTATTGTTGCGTCTTTTGTGAACTGCTTACTCGATAGCTCATCTTTCAGCGATATGAATTTAGCTAAAATGAAGTTTGTTTCATGCTCTATGATTGAGGCTGCTTTTACTAATACAAAACTCACTCGTGTGAAATTTGATGATTGTGACTTGGCAAGATGTTTGTTTTCTGGTGCTGACCTAAGTTTTGCCGATTTTAGCACTTCGAGAAATTATTATATGGACGCAGAATCAAATAAGCTTCACAAGACTATCTTTTCACTGCCCGAAGCTGTTTCGCTACTTGGGAATCTCGACATTGAATTAAAGTAGGCCGCAATAAGTGGTTATACGCAGGTTAGCACTGTGTTTGCCCATTCCATGGCTTCCTTGTAGCACTTCATTATGTCTGAAGCTTCTAAATCTAGAGTTGCAGCCATGGCTCCTACTGTGTCCCAATCAGATTTTTCCATTGCTTCGATAAGGGTAAGCCAAGGCCAAAACTTTGTTTCGCGGCCATCTAAAGTATAGCGAATAGTGTCATCCAGCGCAGAAAGTAGTTGTACTACTCTGCTCATGGGGAGTTCCAGCATTGCGTCAAGCAGTGAGAATAAGCCCACTAAAAATAGGCGCTCGTCCGGTTTTACGTCGGCTGAAATGGCGTTGAGAGATTCCATTACTTTGGCACGTTGGAGGCTTAGTATTGTAAGCTCTGCTGACTTTCCGGGCTGTTTCATGTCTGTGAGCAATACAACACGAAGCCAATGCCTGAGCTGATCTCCTCCCAAATATACTACAGCTTGCTGAATTGAAGACATCTTAGCCGTCAGTCCATATGCTGGAGAGTTCAGAAGATTTAGAAGGCGGACACTGAGTGATACGTCTTTTTCTATGGTTCTGCTCAGTTCTCCCAAATCAATGTCGTCGTTGTTGATCATTTCCATGAGGTTGAAACGGAGCATCTCGTTTGAAGAAATTTTACGCACAACTTCAGTTTTAGGGCGCTTGAAAAAGTAGCCTTGGTAATATGAGAAATCTAGCGTTTTCAGGCTTGCAAACTGCTCTTCTGATTCAATGTTTTTGGCAAGGAATTTACCCTTAAGACCGCCGATAGCCTGTATGTATTGAGATATATGTGAGGTCTCTAACTTAGATATATTAAGAGTCATTATGTCAGCAAGCATATACAATTCTGTATTTGTATATTGCGCAGAAAAATCGTCGATTGAGACGGTGTAGCCTCTATCTTTTACCTTTATAATCATTTCTAAAAATTCTGGAGAAACTTCATCCGGGTCTGTGAACTGCACTACAGTATTTTGTGGATGCATCGAGAACGGTATTTCTTCCAAAATAGCTTGTTCAGGGAAATTTATAATAACTTTTGCAGACTTGAATTTATCATCTGGACTGAGCGCTAAACTGGCCATAACTTCCATGGTGGCCTTGAACCCGTCAAGATAGATCGCTGAATCTACATCTTCATTTTGACGGTAGAATAGCTCGTAACCCCATACTTTCATCATGCGGTTGAAAATGGGTTGCCGTGCATAGAATGCGTTGCTGTACGCATGCTCACTGTTGTTTGAGGTTGTTTTTTTACTCATACTTTACTCATGTTTTCAGGGGTTTGTAGAAATAAACCTGATTTTTCCCTTTATTTTTTGCTAAATACATAGCTTTATCAGCGGCTTTCACCAGATCACGTGAAGTTTCAGCGTCCTGCGGATACAAAGCTACACCTATACTCGCGCTTGTTTGGCAGACATTGCCTTCACAGCTTGCAGGCTGGGCAAGTGCTTTTCTGATCTTTTCAGCTACAATTTCAATGTCTGATGGATTATTATACATCTCGGTAAGTACAGTGAATTCATCGCCACCGATACGGCAGGCGGTGTCTGATTCGCGTACAGTGGTCATCAGCCTTTTGCCTATACTTCTTAGCAAGGTGTCACCTGCATCATGTCCGTATGTGTCGTTGACTGTTTTAAATCCATCTAAGTCAATGTATAAAAGAGCCAGTGTGTAGTTGTTGCGCTTTGCCATCGCTATAGATCTTTTTAGCTGTGCATAAAACATATTGCGGTTGGGAAGACCTGTTACCTGATCATGTAAAGCAAGGTGTTTTATTTTTGCCTCATATATTTTGCGCTCAGTTATGTCCGTGAACGCCCCGACTATCCCGGAAATATCACCCGAAGAATCAATAAATGCACTCTTTTTGACCTGAACTTCATGTTGCAGGCTGTCTGGGAATGGAAATGCTGTTTCATATTCCTGCTCTTTGCCTGTTGCCAGCACACGAAGGTCAAAGGCTTTGCTGAGGTCCACTATTTTGTTTGGAATAATTTCCATGGTCGTTTTTCCGATGATATCCTCTTTAGATAGACCTATTACTCCGCAAAAAGCCTGGTTAATATTTCGGTAGCGCAGGTCTTTGTCTTTGTGAAACACCGGTATCGGGATCGCATCTAAAAGTACGTCCATGAAGTGGTAGTTGGCTTCTAGCTTTGCGGCATGTTTATTTTTTTCAATTTCAGCCCGTTCTACACTACCCCAAATAAAGGCAAAAGATGATAAAATTAATGTGACATGATAGGCTAGCATGTGGCTCCAGTAGGGCCATGCTGTTTGAAAACTATTCGGGGCTATTGGGTGCTTGAAGGTCGTATAAGTTTTGTAAGTAAAGGATGCTATTACGAGAGCTAAAGCTGTGCTTAACATGAATTGGTAGCTCTTAAAAACGATGGTATTACGTAGTGTTGCCCATATGCAAAGTACTAGCTGTATAAATATTAATACAGAAAATATAGTGTCACATGCTTTTATGTTCGGGATAATAGAGGTAAAAAAAGAGGCTGATAGAAAGGATGTGCAAGGGATAAGTAATGAAAATTTGAGAAGCCTATGTTCTTGTGCTCTAAAACGTTCCGTTCCTATGTATATCAAAAATAGTGTTGTTGAGCCAAGAGTATGGGCTGCAATAATGGATAATTCTGGAAAATAAGGCCTAGCAGCTGAAAGGGCGAAGGCTGTACTGAGGCAAATGTAAGCTGAACTGATCAGGACAAAACCGTTGTATATCTTATGAAAATACGCAAAGAGCATCATAATAAGACCGAGCGTTAAGCTAATCAGTCCGTTGTCGATGAGGGTTGCACTTATATTAATGTCCATGCTTGGGTCGCTCCAAGGGGAATTTATTTTGCGTAAGAACTAATATTTAATTTTTTGGCACTTACCACCGTGATAAGTGGATTTCTATGTGGATACTTAGTGAAAAGCAAGGTAAATTCATACCTGTTTGGTGTGATTTGTTGCTCTATGTAATTATTACATAGAGACTGGCAGCTGCATAGTAACGCTTGTTCCTTTGCCTGGACTTGAAGAAAATTTTAGAAGTCCATTATGGTCCTTCATTATGCTTGATGATATGGACAGCCCGAGACCTGTTCCACCGGAGTCTCTTTTGGTGGTAAAGAAGGGATCTTCAATATATTTAATGTTTTGCGCAAGTATGCCGCTTCCATTATCCTGTACAACGATACATGCGAATTTTTTATTTTTATTTTCATCGTGGCAGGTCTTCACTGTAACGGTGAGATGTCCATCTGTTTTGGGCAGTGCTTCGCAGCTGTTCACGATAATATTGATAAGAACTTGAATGAGTCGCTGAGGATTGGCATCAACAGTTGGACTTTCGTCCGGAAGGACAAGCTCAAAATTTCTGGCTGAATTTTTGATTTTGTGACGGACGAAGGTGAGCGCGCCTCTAACCACGTCATTAAGATCTATATATTCGCGCCCGTCTTCGGGGTTTTGGCGGGAGTAGTCTTTCAGGCGTGAGACAATGTCCTTAATGCGGGACGCGCCTTCCATCATCTCTTGAAGAAGGTAAGGTAGATGGTTGCGGAGTTCGGAGTATTCCAGTCCGCCAAGGACGAAATCTCCATTCTCTTCACTGAACTCATCAAGTATTCCCTGCGCATCATTCCACACATCTTTAAGTAGCGGTAAAT
The DNA here is from genome assembly GCF_000711735.1 of Maridesulfovibrio frigidus DSM 17176. Taxonomy (NCBI): domain Bacteria; kingdom Pseudomonadati; phylum Thermodesulfobacteriota; class Desulfovibrionia; order Desulfovibrionales; family Desulfovibrionaceae; genus Maridesulfovibrio; species Maridesulfovibrio frigidus. Next base: position 261,237 of record NZ_JONL01000005.1, on the reverse strand, counting down.
TTAAGGTCAGATAGCTGTTCGGGTTGTTGATTTCATGAGCTACTCCGGCGACAAGAACTCCGAGCGAGGCCATCTTTTCTGCCTGCATCATTTGCTGTCGTCGTTGTTCCATTTCCTTTCTGGCTGTGATGTCGGTCAACTTTCCTTCGACGTAGAGGGTCTGTCCTTCTTTGTTTTTTTCGCAGCGGGCGTTGAATTCCACCCAGATAGGCATTCCATCTTTGCGAAACATGCGAGTTTCAAAATCTTTAATGACATCTTCTCTACGCAGGATGGAAAAGACATTGTCCCGGTCAACCGGATCACAGTAAAGTTGGGAGCTGATGTTTGTAATGGAAGACATTAATTCGTCAGGTGATTTATAGCCTAAAATTCTGGCCATCTCATTATTAGCTTCTATAAACCGGCCTTGAACTGTGGACCTGTATATTCCTTCAAGTGCTTTATCAAAAATGGCTCTGTATTTACGACCTTGTTCTTCCTTTTCGTTCCACTCTGTAATGTCATGGGCCGAGACTGTTCCTGCTACTATTTTACTGTTTTCGGTTACAGGAACGTATGTGTTTTCGTAATATTTAGTCTCGCCTTTGCGCCGCTTATATGTGCGCTTAAGGATATATGATTCGCCCTGTAAAACTCTATCAAAATGGCTTCTCGCAGATTCAATTTCTTTAGTGTCGGTAAATATGTCCAACACGTTCATACCGGGGTATATTTCGACGTGCCAGTTGTGTTTTACGAATTCGTAGTGAGCTTGATTGAAGGTGATGTAGCGGTAGGAAGGATCAAAGGAAAATTGCATTACGTTACGCGGAGCATCAATTAGCGCGCGAAGTTCTTTCAGTTCCTTTTGGAGCTGAGAATTTTTATCTTCCAGATTTTTCATGCGGTTATCAGGAAGCTCTTTATCAAGTCCCATATTTACCTTGTGTACGGTTTATTCTTCTTCTTTTCTTTTTATTTTATTTAGTCGTTTATTTAGGGCCTGCCTCGAAACTCCGAGTATTGACGCTGATGTGGCTTGATTGTTGTCAGTGCGGCGCATGGTCTCTTTAACTAATTCATCACACACTTCTTTTAGTGTGGGCAGAGTAGAACCGAAGGCCACCTTACCAAGAACTTCACTGTTCCCGGTTTGCTGCGCGGTAGAAGTAGAACCGATGTGCTGCTGAATTCTTTCGATGTTAAGTTTAAGGCCATCTGTGCAACTCAGTGCGTCAAGAATCAAAAATTGCAGTTCCCGAATATTCCCGGGGAAGTCGTAAGCTGCCAGCAGCCCGATAAGGTTTGCCGGAATCTCAGGTTTTCTGCGCGTTTCATCCTTGCATGCGTTGCGCAAGAAATAGTCCACCAGCATGGGGATATCTTCTTTGCGCTCGCGAAGCGGAGGAATATGAACGTGATGAGCTTTAAGCCTGTAATAAAGATCACTACGGAATTTTTGTCCTTCGTTCAGGGTCTCGGGCGCAATGTTGGTCGCTGCAATAATACGCGCATCGGTTTTGCGAGTAAGGTCTGACCCTATGGGCATGTATTCGCGTTCCTGAACTAAGCGCAGCAGTTTGAGCTGCGACGCATGCGCGAGATCTCCGATTTCATCTAAAAATAGAGTTCCACCTGCAGCGTTAACAACAAGCCCTGACCTGGCTTTATCCGCTCCGGTAAAAGCTCCTTTTTTGTGCCCGAAGAGGGTGTCTGCAAAAATATTGTCATCAAGCCCGGCTACGTTTACGGGGACGAATTCTCCGATTTTACCGCTTACTTTATGGATAGCTCCAGAAACAAGCTCCTTACCGACTCCACTTTCTCCCGTAATAAGCACTGGCTTAGATGAATCTGCAATGGCTTCAATGTATTTGAAGATCGAGCGCATATTCATGCTATCAGTGATAATCTGATCGAATGCTTCGGGGTGCTCAAGCTTGTCGTCAAGGAAGCGTGAACGCAGGCTGGTATTTTCGCGCTTAAGTTCGCGAATCTGAATAGCGTGGCGAATACCGGAGACAAGACTGCTCTTGTCGTAAGTTTTTACAAAGAAATCGAACGCCCCCAGCTTCAAGCACTGTACAGCCGTTTCCACCTGACTCATTCCAGTGATAACTAAGATTGGTATTTCAGGATGGCTGGCGGATACGAGCTGAATCAGATCTTCCCCGCTGACATTGGGCATGGAGAGATCTGCAGCAATGACTTCCACGTCGGTGGTTTCCAGAATGGCTGCCACTTCGCGACTGTCGTTGCAACATAGAATGTTATCAATTCCCGCTGACTTTAAGGCCAGTGAAAATGAGCGCAACCATGTTTCCTCGTCATCAACGAGAAGTACGGGATTCTTTGGGAAAGTACTCTTCTTCATCCTGTCCTTACTGGAATTACAAAACTTATGTCTCTTTCAAACTGAACCAATCTATGCTGATAGTAGCTCTCTGCAACTAAAGTTGCAACTGCGAAGTTCAGGCTTACTCGTATGTGCGCAGATCAACTAAGGGAGCGGCTCCGTCTTCAATTTGTTCACTGCTGTTAAGTTGCTCCAGAGTCGGTCTAAGTTTTACCATTTCCTGAAATGCCGGAATAAATGCGCTTTCATCTAAGGCTGCACTCAGCTGGAGTTTCAGGGTGAGTAGGTCGCGACCGCCTTCGTTGGTAATTACTACCTGATGTTTTTTAATCTGCGGGAATGTTGCAACTACCTGCGCAACTTGAGTGGGGTATATGAACTGTCCTTTGACCTTGGCTGTATCGTCTACGCGGCCAAGAATCCCGGCAAGCTTTGGAGCTGTTCTGCCGCAAGCACATGGCGTATCGACCATGCGTGAAAGGTCACCTGTTCCGAAACGGATGAGCGGGTATGAAAGAGTATATGGGGTAACTACAACCTCGCCCATTTCGCCCATGGGTAGTGGGCTTCCCGTTTGCGGATCACAAATTTCTACATAACAACGGCTGGATACATGCATTCCGCCAAGTTCCAGACATTCATAAGCAAGGCACCCAACATCAGCGGTGCCATATCCTTGTCTGACCTTCATACCGAAAGCTTCTTCAACTTCTGTACGTAAGGATTCAGGGAGCCTTTCTGCCGCAACAAATGCAACGTCCAGATTGAAATCTTTTTTAAGGTCCATTCCCGCCGCGCTAGCTTTGTCCGCAATGACTTTAAGGAAGCTGGTCATGCCCACAAATCCAGTAACAGGAAGCGAGGTCATGAGCTGTGACTGAACAGCAGAATTGCCGGGACCAGCGGGAATAACCGCACAGCCAATTTCGCGCAGAGGCTCTTCAAGCATCAATCCTGCAGGAGTAAGGTGATAACTAAATGTCATCTGAACCAAATCGCCCGGACGGAAACCCGCCGCATAGAAACCTTCTGTCCAGCCCCAATAGTCTTTTTCGCGTCCTTCAGGATCAAACAAAGGACCCGGCGACTGATATATTCTACTAAGCTCACCAGGAGCGGCAGTAAGAAGCCAGCCCAAGCCTTTATCCTGTTGCAGTCCAAGAAGCTCTTTTTTGCGAAGAACAGGGATTTTGGAAAAACTATCAAGGTCTTTTATATCTTCGGCATTAAGTCCAGCCGCTTTCATGCGTGCCTTAAATTCACCGGATGATTTCATTGCCGTAGCGATTACAGTCTGTACTTTATCAAGCTGTCTAGCCGCACGATCTTCTGGTGAATCCTGCTCGACCTGATCATAAATTCCGTTTGATCTATCCATTATTTAATCCTCGCTTTAGAAATAAGAGTAAGAGTAAGAATAGGTGATTTCGCCTTCAGCTGGACCAAAGGGGATAATCCCCTTTGGAAACCCTATCAGTTTAAGAAGGGTAGTTATTTTAGATCTTTCTACGAACATAACCCTTCTTAACCGTTAAAAGTTTTGGGAAGGGGGTCTGGGGAAACCTTTTTTCAAAAAGGTTCCCCCCAGCCGCCGGAGGCATTCTTATTAACCAAGCCAGCGTTTTCTGCGGCGGTAGTGTTTTACGTCTCGATAGCTTCGTTTTTCTCCGCCATGTGATAGGCCGAGATAGAATTCTTGAACATCTGGGTTATGTAATAGTTCTGAACCTTTGCCGTCCATAACAATTCGGCCATTTTCCATTATGTAACCGTAGTCGGCTAGGGAAAGGGCCATGCGGGCATTCTGCTCAACTAGAAGGACAGTTACGCCTTCTTCTTTGTTGATTTTTTTAACGATATCAAAAATTTCTTCTACTAGAAGCGGCGCTAGTCCTAGAGATGGCTCGTCGAGAAGAAGCAGCTCGGGACAGGCCATTACAGCTCTGCCGATGGCTAGCATCTGCTGTTCTCCGCCGGACATGTACCCTGCAAGCTGTGTTCTGCGTTCGAGCAGTCTTGGGAAATATGCGTAAACTTTTTCAAGGTTAGTTGAAAAGTTTTTGGCAGGCTGGGTGTAGGCTCCGCAACGAAGGTTTTCCTCAACTGTGAGGTCTTCGAAAATGCGACGCCCTTCCATTACCTGAAAAATTCCTTGGCGCACGGTTTTTTCGGGGCTTTTGCTGCTCATCGGTTTTCCCTTATAGAGAATTGTACCGGAGGTAGCTTTACCGTCTTCTCCTTCAAGTAGGCCGGAGATAGCTTTTAAGGTGGTTGATTTACCCGCACCATTTGCGCCAAGCAGGGTGGTAATACTGCCCTTTTCGACACTTAAAGAAAGACCTTTCAAAACCAGCACAACATCGTTGTATACGACTTCAAGATTTTGAACGTTTAGCAGACTCATATATTTTCCTTACCTTGGATAATCAGGAGGGCTTTTGCCCTCCTGATTGTTCATATCTATGTCAATGTCGATTCTATATTATTTGCCGAGCCACTTGTCGTCGCGATCTAAAGAAACTGTTTCCAAGAACTCAAGCTTGCCGTCTTTAACAGTACAGATGTTAACAGCCATGCTTGGTCTGTGATCTTCAGGGTAGTAGCTGATTGCAGGAGCAAGTCCCATTGGATCGTAATCTCGCATTGTTTCAAGTGCGTTTTTGATGCCTTCACCATTGAGTTCGCCGTTAGCTTTTGCTTTCTTCATACCTTCGACCATAACCATGGTGGATACGAATCCGCGCATGTAATGAGTCATCTGTGGCTCACCTTTTGTTTCAGCTTCAATCATCTTCATACCGGGGACATCCTGTCCGTAGACAGAAGCAGCCTGAATTCCGAGATTGCCTTCACAAGCAGGGCCAGCCATTTTGGCAAGGTTTTCGTCATTTCCCCAGATATTTACGAGGAACTTACCGGTGAAACCTAACTTCTTAGAGTCTTTCATAAGTACAGCTGTGGAAGGAGTTGTTCCGCCAACCCATACGAAGTCTGCCTTATGCTTTTTCAGGCCAAGAATCTGAGGAGTTGCGTCCATAGCTTTAAGGTCAAGAGTTTCGTCTCCTGTTACTTCAAAGCCAAGCTCTTTAGCGTATTCTTTCATAGCTGGAAGAGGAGTGTGACCGTATGGTTTATCTGGGTAGACAAAAGCGATGCGTGGTGCGCGTGCTTCTTTCCATGAATCTTTGATGTACTTCAGTCCTGCGCGGCCCTGTGTGGAGTAATCAGGTGCGATTGTGAAGTTGTAAGGTGCATTAGCTGGGTTCATGAGATGAGCAGAGTAGGAAGCTGAAAATACAGGTATTTTATCACGTTTGACAAAGCGTACCAGAGCTTCAGTGTCGCCAGTTCCCCAGCCCTGCAAGGCAATGATGCCAGCAGATTTGAAACGTTTGTATGCGGAAAGTGCCTGCTGCACGTTGTAAGCGTAATCTACTTGAATAAGTTCGATCTGGTCGCCGTCGATTCCGCCGTTAGCGTTAACGTAGGCTACACAATCTTTAATGCCCTGAGCGTAAGGAACACCTACGCTGGAAGTAGGACCTGTAAGGTCAGAAAGTACACCGACTTTAACTGTAGCAAAAGCTGTGGAAGCGAAAAGCATTGCCGCTATTGCCGCCATTGAAATTATGATCTTTTTCATAATTTTATCTCCTGTAAAAAGTTAGATTATCGCAAATGTGCCTGCTAGCACGTTTTTTTAGTAAGCAAAGGGGTATAGTTTCCAGTACGCCTTAATCATCTTCCACTTGCGAACCAGTCCTTCCGGTTCGAATATAAGGAAGAGTACGAGAGTCAGCCCGAAGATACCTTCTTTGAGTGGAGCCATCAGAGCACTGATGTCTGGAGCAAAAGATCCCACTAAAGAAGTTGCGGTATTGAGAACTTCTGGAAGCAGGGTAATAAATACCGCTCCGAAGATGGCTCCTGTTACAGATCCCATTCCGCCGATGATGATCATGGCGAGGTAACTGATAGACAGTGATATGGAGAACTGCTCCGGGGTGATGTACATAGTGTAATAGGCCCAGAGTCCGCCTGCGATTCCAGCCATGAAAGAGCTGGTTGCGAATGCCTGCAGTTTGAACTGGAACAGATTTACACCAACATTTTCTGCTGACTGGTAGAAGTCGCGAATGGCGACAAAAGCTCTACCTGAACGGGACCGGATAATATTGCTCACTCCGAGTACACACAAAACGGTTACTGCGAAGATGAGATAGAACATTCTTTCGTCTGAATCGAATGAAAAGCCCATAATGGACGGGGGATCAACTGGCATTCCGTTTGCGCCACCAGTAAATGCTGACCAGTGCAGGAATACGTATTCCAAGATCATCTGCGCGGCCAAAGTTGAGATTGCCAGATAGATACCTTTAAGCCTCAGCGATGGAATGCCGAAGAACATGCCGGCGACTGCGGCAAGAGCTCCGCCACCGAGTAGGCAGAGAACAAAGGGAACTCCTTTGGCAGCGAGAACCGCACAACCGTAAGCCCCTACTCCGACAAATGCGCCGTGTCCAAGTGACATCTGACCACATACTCCGGTGAGCAGGTTGAGGGATACAGCCCCGATGACTGCAATCATGATCAGGTTCATCACTGATATATAGTAGAAGTCGAGGACCTGCGGGGCTATGAGCATTGCCACAAGGAACAGCCCCAAACATGTTTTTTGAAACATGGAGGGGAAGAGCTGGTCTTCTTTGTTATACGAGGTGAAAAAAAGTCCGCATTTAAGCATGTTACACTCTCTCGATTTCTTCGGTTCCGAACAGGCCGTATGGTTTTACCATAAGGATGATTACCAGCACGACAAATGATGCAACTTCTTTAAAGCCGCCAAGATTAAATAATTCTCTAGCAAGTCCTTCACAGACATTTTCAAGCACTCCGATGATAAGTCCGCCGAGGGCCGCACCGAGTAGACTGTCCAGTCCGCCCAGAATTACCGCCGGGAACACTTTCAGTCCGAGATGTCCGAGCTGGGAGTTGATGCCGTTGATATTACCAAGAATGATACCGCCGATGGATGATACAACCGCAGCGATGCACCATGACAGAGCAAATATATTTTTGATGCCTATACCCATGGACTGAGCTGCCTGCTGATCAAATGCTGTGGCTCGCATGGCGATACCTACAGATGAATATTTGAAGAACAGGGAGAATATTGCGAATAGCAATAGACACAGTACAAAGGCGGCAATGTAAACTGGAGCAATAGGTAAGCCCATCAGCATAAACGGTTCCTGCGGCAGAATGTGCGGGAAAACTCTAATTTGTGTTCCCCAGAATACCTGCACCAGAGACTTCAATATTGATGAAAGACCAATGGTAACCATAATAACCGAAATGATCGGCTCTCCGATGAGCGGGCGAAGTATCATTCTTTCGATCAAAAGACCGAGTAGAACGGAAAAGGCTAGAGTCATCACGAAGGCCAGAGCAAAAGGAATTTGGTATTGAACGGTTAGTGCGAAGCATATGTATGCCCCTGCCATAACCATCTCACCCTGTGCGAAGTTAACAACTTTGGTTGCTTTATAGATGATGACAAAGCCAAGAGCGACCAAGCTGTAAATAGAGCCGACGACAAGGCCGTTGATTATGAGTTGGAGGTAATATTCCATGATCAGACCTTCCCTGACGGGTTATTAAGTTCGCGGATGGCAATATCGCCGGACATGGATCGTTCAGTTCCGTTCTGATACCTGATTCGCATGGTAAGATTTATTGTGGAATCTCCGTTATAGAGAGCGGAGATAAGATCGCTGTAGCGTTCTTCAATGACTTTTCTACGAATTTTACGGGTACGGGTCAGCTCGCCGTCATCTGCATCAAGTTCTTTAAACAGCAGTGCAAAGCGTTTAATAGCTGTGCCTTCCTGCAAGGATTCGTTGATAGCGGTAACTTCCTCTGCGATTAGTTCGTAGAGGCGCGGGTTTGCTGCCAAATCCTGATAGGTAGTGTAAGTCAGCTGTTTCTGTTCGGCCCAGCGTCCTGCAATGTCACTGTCGAGGCAGATAATGGCGGTGATGTAGTCACGATCTCGTCCTACAACGACCGTTTCCTGCACAAATGTGGAGAATTTGATTTTGTTTTCGATGAACTGCGGGGAGAACTTAATTCCATTGTTCAGCTCCATAACATCACTTAAACGGTCAATGATGATGAGCTGTCCGTTATCCTTGAAGTATCCTGCGTCACCTGATTTGAGCCAGCCGTCTTCAAGAGTTTCAGCTGTTGCTTCTTTGTTCTTCAAGTAACCGAGGAAGACAGCAGGGCTCTTGGATAGAACTTCACCTTCGTCTGATATTTTTATCTCAGTTTCAGGAATAGGCTCACCGACGGTATCGAAATTGATTTCGCCGTTTTTGTGGATACAAGAAATACCGGCAATTTCAGTCTGCCCGTAAATCTGCTTCAAGTTGATTCCGAGAGCGTGGAAGAATGTGAAAGTGTCCGGCCCAAGAGGCGCACCGCCTGTTGATGCTGAACGAATGCGGGAGAACCCGAGTCTGTCACGCATTGCTCTGAACAACCCTATTTCAGCCAGCTTGTAACCGAGAGTTAGGGATGTGCTCGGCTTTTCGCCATGCAGAATCTTTTCAGCGTACTTGATGCCGATAGGCATGAGCGTATTGAATAACCATCTCTTAAATGGAGTGGTTTCCATTATGCGAACGCGGACTTTTGCCGCCATGTTTTCCCAAACTCTAGGCGGGGAAAATATGAGATGAGGTCCAATTTCGCGGATATTCTCTTGAATGGTCGCCGGCTCTTCCGGGAAGTTTACACAGAATCCGAAAAGCAAAGCCGAAGCCACAGCCATCATCTGCTCACCCATCCATGCCAGTGGCAGGAAAGAAACAAATTCATCAGATTCATCTTTTGGGTCGGAAATCCCTAGATTGTAAGCCATAGAGAGAAGATTGGTATGGGACATCATGGCGAGCTTAGGTCTGCCGGTTGATCCTGATGTTGTAGCGATGATCGCTATGTCATCAGGTGATGTCTCTTTAGACCAATTTTCAAATTCAGAGGCAGTGTCGCGGCCCAGATCACATATTTCATCGAAAGCTTGAAGGCCTTCGACGTCATAACCAACCAGCCCTTTAGGGTCGTGGTAGATGATGTGTTTAAGCTGTGGAAGTTCATCGCGGATTGACATGATTTTATCAACCTGTTCTTGATCTTCCGCAACAACTAGCTTTGCTTCTGAAAGGGTAAATACGTAGCCTATTTCGTCAGCAGGAGCATCTTGATAGAGACCTACGGAATAGCCGCCGATTCCTTGAATTGCTAACTGCGCCCAGAGCCATTCCGGTCTGTTATCGCCGATGATGACTATGGCATCGCCTTTTCCGAGACCTAGTTTTTTTAGGCCGCCTGCGAATTCAGAGGTGATGGTCAGATATTTATTGTAGGAGAACGGTTGCCATATGCCGAAATGTTTTTCGCGCATGGCGGTGCGGTCACCACGTTCTTTCGCATTTTTGATTAGCAGAGCCGGTAGGGTTGTTTCGTATATTTTTGTCATATTAACGCCCTTGGTAAAGCCCGTCTTCATCGCCTAGGTAGGCGCTGATGACTTTGGGGTTGCTTTGCACTGCTTCCGGGGTTCCACTTGCTAAAATTCTACCGAAATCAAGAACTACAACATGGTCTGAAATGTCCATTACAACGCCCATGTCGTGCTCAACCAAAAACACTGAAATTCCCCATTCTTCATTGATATCCAAGATGTACCTAGCCATGTCCTCTGTTTCTTCGAGGTTCATGCCTGCCATAGGTTCATCTAAAAGGAGTAATTCAGGTTCGGCGGCAAGTGCGCGGCCGAGTTCGACCTTTTTCTGAACGCCGTAAGGAAGATGTCCAGCTGCCTGATGGCGGTATGGGGAAAGTCCTAGAAAATCGATAATTTCTTCTACCCGTGCACGATGAGCGGATTCTTCCTTGCGGGCCTTTCCAAAATAGAAAAGTGAGGCGAGCAGTCCGTAATTTATGCGGGAGTGACGCCCAACCATGAGATTGTCCAGTACAGATAATCCTCTGAAAAGGGCGATGTTCTGAAATGTGCGGGCCATGCCGAATTTGGTGCGTTTACTTGCAGGAGTGCCGAGCATTTCTTGTCCCGCCATGGTTATGGAGCCTTTGTCCGGCGTGTAGCGTCCTGAAATGCAGTTAAGCATACTGGTCTTACCCGCACCGTTAGGACCGATAAGAGAAGTTATGCTTCCTTTTGGCACGTGACAGGATACGCGGGAAAGAGCCGCAACACCTTTAAAGGTCAGCGTGATATTATCTACGTTAAGTAGCGGGTCGCTAGATCCATTCATCCCTGAAATCCTCCGGACCTACAACTTCATAACCATTTTTTTGTAGAGCCGCTGCGACAGATGAGGGGTTCTCTGTGTTGATGCGGACAACTACCATTCTGCATTCATTGTGCTTGAATGTGCCTGTTGAGATGATGGAGTAACCGAGATCGTCTATGAGGCTTGCAACTTTTTTCAATATGCCGGGTTTGTCGCTAACTTCGATAACTATTCTTGAGCCGCCTTCAGCAAATCCCATCTCTTCCATAAGCACGTCGAGAATGACATTGCGGTTTATGTAACCGATGAGTTTGCCTATGTTATCGACGACAGCAAGTCCTGCGAGATTTTTCTCACGCATTTTAGCGGCTGCAGCTTCGATTTCCGTTTCAGGGCTGATGGTGGTGATATCAGTGCGCATGATTTTGCGCAGAGTCAGTTTGGAGAGCAGGTAGTTAATTTCATGTTTATCAAGTCCGGTCATTGTGGACGGCATTGCCGCGCTCACATCTTCCTTGCGGACATATCCGATGAGCTTATCGTCTTCCACGATCAGCAGCATCCACAACATATTTTCATCCATGAGAGTTGCTGCATCTTCTGCAAGCGCATCCGGGGATTGCGGCATGAAATCTTTTAGCATTTTTAGCCCGACGTACATCGTATAGTTTCCTCCTGAGACAATTTTATACAGTCTCTATTGGAAAGATCGTGCCAAGTTTTGAATTGTCGGAGTAATTTCCGCAAAATGGATATATGATGTACAATAAAGATCTTTATTCTAGCATGTTACGAATGTTTTAAGTGGGCTCTTTTAGTTGCGTAAGCTTTTCTTTTTATTATTTATTTCTTCTTTCGGTTAACATGTTAGCAACTTTTATTGACAATATTTGGTGGCTTTACGCAGTAAGCACCTTTTGTTGCAACAACAAGTCTGTGCAACAAATGTTTACAGTGCAATAGAAGTTGCACCGAGTTGGAGTCTTAGGCTGACGGGCGTGTATTTTGAATATAAGGTCTCGGAAAAGCATGAAAAATTGGAATAGTGCAATGTTTTTTTTGAGAAACGATAGTTGCGCAAGTGTTATACAGTTAGAAAATTAGAATAGCTTAGGATGCCGAATCTATCTTGCTTATGAGTTTTGCTAACGAGTCAAATCTTGAGCTATTGTTCGGTCGGTGCTACCATAATGCTTGCTAAAGATAGTAAGTTTATACGGGAGACTCAGTGTTATTTTATAATATATTTGATGGTAACTTTTTTTATCTGTTGAAACGTTGCTCCTTAGGAGCTATTTTAGTTGTGCTTTTTATGTGCGTTTCTACTGGTTTTTCTTATGGAGAAGAATCCAGCGGTATACCTGTGAGCGATATTATCGTTGCCGGGCAGGCTGACTTTGAAAATAGTGCACGCTATCAGCAAGTTTCAAGCTCTGTTGGTTTTGCACAAAATCCACGGTCCGGTAATGTTAATAAGGATTCTTCTGGAGTTTTCCCCTTACCTAAAGCCTCTAACGAGCCTTCCAGTGGTTCGCTCGATTATAGCGCGCTTGGGCAGATAATTGTTCTTTTGCTATTTGTAATACTGCTAATATTTTTTTGGAATTGCAAACTGAAGAGGTTCAATCAAACTCTTCAGTTTGAAGTTGCTAAGCGGCGTAAATTGGAGAATGTACAACACTCTCTTTACCAGGTTGCTATTGCGATTACCTCGGTTTCAAATATCGAAGAGTTTTTCTCTGTTGTACACACGCACATCAATGAGTTTATATATGCCAACAACTTTTTCATTGCAATTTACGATCATGAAAAAGACGTGCTCAGTTTTCCTTATTACACTGAGGATGTAGAGCAAAAACCTCCCTCAAGGTCTTTCGGTAAAGGGCTTAGTGAATATGTAATCAGAACTGGTGAACCTTTATTTGCAGATCAGGCAAAGCAGGCTGAACTGATAGAACAGGGCGAACTCGAGGTTATGGGGGCTCCTGCAATTGTCTGGATCGGTGTACCTATTGTTCATGAGGGCCAAACTCTCGGGGTTATGGCGGTCCAGATTTATGATGATGCATATGTTTTGGGTGATGAAGATTTGGAGATACTTCATTTCATTTCCCCATATGTAGGCATAGCTCTTGATCGATTGCAGCTTTATGAGCAGGGAAACGTGCAGACTCTTGCGCTAAAGGAGAGTGAAGAGAGGTTTAGGACTTTATTTGAGGAGTCCGCAGACGCGGTCGTTTTGTTAGATGGAGTTACTATTTTCCAATGTAATCGGGCGGCTTACAAACTGTTAAATATGGAATCCCGTTCAGAATTGGTTGGTTTAAGGCCTAGCGAGTTTTCGCCTGAGGTGCAATTTGATGGGGTCAATTCCAGAGAGAAAGCTCTTAGCATAAGAGATTCTAGTAAGCTTAAAAGCGGGACCCGTTTTGAGTGGGAATTAAAAAAAGTTACCGGGGAAGTTTTTCCTGTAGAAGTTTTACTGACTCCAATTAGTTATAGAGGTCAAAAAATATTTCATATGGTTTGGAGAGATATAACCGAGAGGAAGAAGGCCGAAGCTGCCTTGGTTGAACGTGAAATAAAATATAGAGCACTTTTTGACCACGCAAGTGACGCAATTGTTCTGATGGATTTGAAAGGTCAATTTATAAGTGTTAACCCTGGGGCTGTTGCCATGTTAAGGGTTCACTCAGAAGAAGAGTTCATGTCTTTCACTCCCTCCAAGTTTATGCCCCAATTTCAGCCAAATGGATTACTTTCAACTACCTCTCTGTCTTCCAATCTTCAGACTGCTGTGGACTTAGGAAGTCTGGAATATGAAGGGGTTGGTAAACGCGCTGATGGTGAAGAATTTTATGTAAATGTCCGACTTCGTTCTTTAGTGGTCAGTGGTGAGACTTTAATACTTGGGACATTTCGTGATGTTACCGAAAAAAGAGTTGGGCAAGAGGAGATAGAACGTTCCGTATCATTGCTTGAAGCTACCATTGAGTCTTCAGCTGACGGTATTCTTGCGGTAGACGGGTATGGGCTTGTTGTTGCGTGGAATACTCGCTTTGCTGATATGTGGGATATTCCTGAACAAATTTTAAACGATGGAATTGTTTCGGATATTTTTGGGTACCTCATTGATAACATCGAAGGTCCGGAATTCGCTCAAGAAAGTCGTTGGGATTTTTCACTCGAATCTGAACATGATTATGTGGATGAGTTGGTCCTCAAAGATGGCCGGATTATTGAGAGGTATTCAAATCCGCAGCGTATCGGCTCTAATGTAGTAGGCAGGGTTTGGAGTTTCAGAGATATCACTGATAGGCGGCTAAGTGAAATCGCTTTGGAAGAGTCGCATCATCGATTGAATGATATAATTGAATTTTTACCTGATCCGACTATAGTTATAGATGTTTCCGGAGTGGTTGTCGCATGGAATAAGGCTGTTGAAGATATCACCGGGGTGTCTAAAGAAGAGATTATAGGCAAAGGAAACTATGAACATGCTTTGCCTTTTTATGGGGAGCGTAGACCTATACTTATAGATTTGGCCATGCTCTCTGAAGAAGATATTCCTCCTGAGATCTATGATTCTGCCGAGAGAAAGGGAGATATGCTTTATGGAGAAGTGTATGTTCCAAGAGCTTTTGGGGGGAAGGGGGCATATCTTTGGGGTGTAGCTTGCCCGCTGCGGGACGGGGCAGGAAATATCTATGGTAGTATTGAATGCCTACGCAATGTTACAGATCGTCGTAATGTTGAGCAGGAGCTAAACAGAGCAAAACTTTCTGCGGAAGCCGCAACGAGAGCGAAGTCAGAGTTTCTGGCAAATATGAGCCATGAAATTCGCACCCCTATGAACAGTATTATGGGGCTTGGGCATTTGGTTTTAAGTTCGCTGCTTGACAGCACACAGCGGGATACCCTGGAAAAGATGATGTCGGCAGCTGATTCTTTACTTTCAATTATCGAAGATATTCTTGATTTTTCAAAAATTGAAGCGGGTAGACTCGTATTGGAGCATACAGATTTTCAACTTGATGATGTTCTTAATAAACTGTGCAATGTTGTTGCAGTAAAGGCCGAACAAAAAGGATTGGATTTCGTTTTATTTGTGGATCCGGATGTGCCGTATCGTGTGATAGGTGATCCTCTTCGTTTGGAGCAAATACTTATAAATCTTACTAATAACGCAATTAAGTTTACTGAAGAAGGTGAGGTTGCACTGCTTATTTCCTGCGTTAGTATAGGTGATGAGAATGTTCGGTTGAGATTTGTTGTCAGAGATAGCGGGATAGGGCTCGGAGAAGAAGAAATAATAGACTTGTTCCAGTCATTTACTCAAGCTGATACATCAACTACCCGGAGATTTGGCGGAACTGGCCTCGGATTAGCCATTACCAAAAGTCTTGTGGAATTAATGAATGGCTCAATTCATGTCGATAGTGATCCCGGTAAGGGAAGTCAGTTTGAGTTTGATGCAATTTTTGAGGTGGTTGAAAGTCAGCCGGATATGACGTTGCCATTCAGTTCTTCCGGTATGAACATCCTTGTTATTGAAGAAAATTTTACTTCGAGAAAATTTATAGAGACATCTCTTGAGGGAATGTCTTCAGCTGTTTTTGCGGAATCTACAGGTGAGGGGGGGCTGGCTTTTTTAGGGTCTAGTCTTTCTGAGTCTAGGGCCATTGATTTTATTTTTGTTAGCCAGAGTTTACCGGATATTGATGGGATTAACGTGATTTCGTACATACGCGCTATTGCCGAATTTAAGGATGTTCCTATTACTCTCATGGTAAGAGCTGAAACTAGTGAGAAATCCCGTAATATGGCTATTGAGCGGGGGGCAACTAACTTTATTTCGAAGCCTGTGACCAGAGATTCTCTGCATCAGTCTGTGAAAAAAGAGTTGGACTTGAGCGCTGATTCTCAGGAGATTTCTGAATCGTCCCAAGAGGCGGCTTCATTTCCAGAATTGAAAGAACGTGGAGTAAGAGCTCTTTTGGTTGATGATAATTATCTCAACCAACAGGTTGCCTATTTCATGCTCAAAAAGTTTGGTCTTAATGTCGTTGTCGTGGATAATGGGCGTAAGGCTTTAGAGGCTTTATGGGCAGATCCTTACGACATCGTCTTTATGGATATACAAATGCCTGAAATGGACGGGCTGACTGCTACCCGTATAATTCGGTCAGATGAACAGTATAAGGATTTACCCATCATTGCCATGACAGCTCATGCTATGCAGGGAGATCGAAAAAAGAGTCTGGCAGCGGGTATGAATGATCATATAACTAAGCCGATTTCACCTGTTGTTATATTGAATGCTTTGAATAAATATGTAAAATCCACCGCTTTCAGCTATGTGCCGATCAGTCATGATGCGGAATTGGATGGTATTGAGATTCCTGAAGTTACCGGAATTGATACTGCCAAAGGACTTAGCAACGTTGGTGGAAATAAAAAAGGATACCTGAGAATTCTGAGAGGGTTCAGGAATGATTATTCCGATTTTGCTGGAGAAATAAGTTCTTTAATTGGGAAAAAAGAATTTGAAAAAGCTTCAGTCAGGCTTCACTCTCTTAAGGGGGTTAGTGGTAATATTGGCGCAGCTTCTCTTTATGATTCGTGCCGTCTTTTTGAGAGAGCACTTCATCGTTTGGAGGAAAAAAGAATTAATGCCCATTTAAGTGGATTTGTGTCAGAAATGGGAGCCGTCATAGATGGCTTAGGGGAATTAGGCGGAGTAGAGCTTGTTGAAAGTAGTAATTTTACAAATGACATAGAGAAGAGCTTTGAACTCATAAATGCACTGTACTCGCTGCTTGAAGAAGGGAACGCGGATTCTTATGATGCCCTTGAAGAGCTTATGAAATATATCGACCCTGATAGGTTTGAAGGTGATCTTCAAGAGCTGGCTAATCATATAGATAACTTTGACTTTGATGAGTGTTGTGTAGTTTTGGAAAGGATTGCCGCAGCTCTGGGTATGGTTCTTAGAAAAAGGAAATAAAATGGACGATAAAGCAAAAATATTGGTGGTTGATGATGAACGTTTGAATTTGAATGTTCTTTCTGATTTGTTGCGTCAGGACTACAAAGTCATTTTGGCTAAAAACGCGAATCAAGCCTTAGACCGCATTAATGCGGAGTATCCTCCTGATATTATTTTGCTTGATGTGGTTATGCCGGAAATGGATGGCTACACTCTTTTGCATAAAATTAAGGAACAGGAAGCTACAAAAAATATTCCAGTAATTTTTATTACGGCTCTTGATTCAAAACAGAATGAAGCTAAAGGCTTAGAAATGGGGGCTGTTGATTACATTCGCAAGCCTTTTCACCCCTCTATTGTGAAAGCTAGAGTGAAAAACCATTTGACTATTGCCAGGCAGAGAAAACTTCTTGAGGGGTTGGCTAATCTTGATGGGTTGACCGAAATGCCAAATCGCCGAAGCTTTGAAATTGCGGTGGAAAAAGAATGGCGCAGATGCCTCCGTTCCGGTGATCTGATATCTTTGGCAATGTTGGATGTTGATTGCTTTAAGCAGTTCAACGACAATTACGGACATACTGCCGGGGATGATGCTCTGAAGAAGGTCGCAGATGTTCTTTCCAGTGAAATGAAGCGTCCTGCTGATCTTGCTGCCAGATATGGCGGAGAAGAATTTGTAATACTTTTACCTGAAACCGATGCTGAGGGTGCTAAATTTGCGGTAGAAAGAATCTGCAAGGCCGTCGAGGACCTGTGTGTACCTCACGGATTTTCGTCTGCGGGGCAGTATTTAACTGTAAGCATCGGTGGAGTCACCGTAACTCCATCCATTTCTTCCAAGCCGCTAGACATGACTGTGGGCGCCGATTCAATGCTTTATGAGGCTAAACGTCGCGGAAGAAACATGGTTTTGTGGACCGATCTTAGTTAAAATCAGGATTCCAAAAGTCTGGTGTTTTTGTGCTGCTCCGAAGTGCCTGCAGGAAACCAGATTTCAAAAGTAGTGCCGGATCCGATTGTGCTTTTGCACTCAATTTTTCCTTTAAGAGCTCTGGTAACAAGATTGTAGACCAGATGCATTCCCAATCCTGTGTTTCCTGCGCTTCTCTTTGTTGTGTAAAACGGGTCATATATTTTTTCCAATTGTTCTCTGCTCATACCTATCCCGTTGTCTGAGTAAGTGAGGATAACTCCCTCATTTTTCTTATGGGCAGAAATGGATAATGAGCCGTGCTCTAAATTCGGAAAACCATGGGTAAGCGAGTTCATCATCAGATTTGAAATGACTAGCATTAATGACCCTGGGGAAAGTATAATGTCCAAATCATCCGGACAGTCTATTTCCAGCGAATAATCGTAGTCTTTTAAGTTTGGTTTGAGAGATATAAGTATTCCGTCTATGTAGTCGCGAAGGTTGACATTTCGCAGGTCGTCAGTTGATTGGTCTACAGCCAATTGCTTAAAATCACTGATTAATTTAGCTGCTCTGTTAAGATTTTTTACAATATTAGTCAGGGCAATCGTGCTTGTTTTAATGTATTTTTCAAGATTAGATTTTTTTAATGAGCTTGAGTCGAACTGTTCCTGCAAATCTTCAGTCATTCCTTTCAAATATGATGTACTTGTTACTCCAATTCCGAGCGGAGTATTAATTTCATGCGCAATTCCAGCGACTAGCTCCCCGAGTGATGCCATTTTTTCTGTTTCCACAAGTTTGTTTTGTGTCTTGCGCAAGTCATCCATAGATTTGGTTAGTGCCGAGTTGGCGTTTTCAAGCTCGATAGTCCGCATGGACACTCTTTCCACAAGCTCCTTGTTCAAGAGCTGCAAGGTGCTTTCAGCATTCTTAATGCGGGTGATGTCCATAGATATTGTTAATATGGCCCGTGTATGAGTTTCCGTTGAAAGGTAAGGAACCTTAGTTGTTTCAAGCCAGTGAATATCTCTATTCTCGTCAACATAACTTTCTTCAATAAGAAGTTTATCTTCCCGATCAATGACAAGCTGATCATCGTTTTGTATTCTTGCTATTTCGTCCTGGTTGTCTATGACTTCAGACAGGTGCTTTCCTGTTAGCTCGGTTGCTATGCGCCCTAGCCTTTTAGCCTTATTTTTGTTTACCAGAATGAATTTCCCGTTTATGTCATTTGCAAATATTTCCTGTGGTAGGAGATCTATAATTTGTCTGAGACGGGCTTCACTTTCGAGAACTTTTTTTACTGCTTTTCTGTTTTCCGTTACGTCTTGCCCCTGTAATAAAATAAAGTCGGCACTGCCTTTCTGGTCTATATTTACAGGAGAAAATGTCCATACAAAAAATAGTTCTTCGCCTGAAATAGTTGAAATAGGGATGACAGCTACGGGTGGAGTTTGCCCCGCAACAGCACGTCCCAGATATATTCCGATATCTTGTGAGTATTTGTCAGGAAAGAGTACCTCCAGAGATCTTTTTTTAAATTTGCTAGGTAAAGCAGATGCTAGTTTTTCCGCAGCGGGATTCATATCCAGTATTTTACCATCTAAATTACATGTAATAATCGGTGCGGTTGCAGATGAAAAAAGTTTGGATATGTACGTGCTTTTTTTGTCGAGGCTGCTAACCATTGTTTCAAGATTTTTGCCTAGCTGATTGAATTCTTTTACGCTTCCTCTCTCGAACGAGGTTTCGCTGCTTCCGTCCACAACAGAGTGCGCATAATTGGTTAGTTTTTTTAGCGCGTTGAGAATTCGGTTTTGCATCATCCATGCTGTAATGGCAGAAAGCAGAAGTGCGAGAGTGAGCATTATGCCCAGACTTTTCATATAGTTTGTCTTTAGAGCCTGAAAGGACGGGTTTCTTTTTGAAAAAGTATATAGCAAGGGGCTATCGGTTTGTTCTTCTAGAAGATGTATTGTGGAAAAAATGCGGTCTTCTCTGATAAGGTAGCTGTCTGAGGAAACTCCATGAGCCCACTTGATGAGTTTGCTGATTTTATTCTCAGACTTGTTGTGGGAGCTTATGAGCAGCCTCTTTTTAGTTATAAGGGCAGCATCAATAGCTCCTGATGAAGATCTTAGGCTATCTAGAAAAGACACATTTGAGTTTAGATCAATTCCACCGTAAAGAGCACCATAAACTTCTCCTGTCTTACTATTTGTTATCGGAATTGAGCAAATAAGAATTGTTTTGATAGTGTCAGTGCCCTGAAAAGTAAGGTGTTCCCAAACTGGAGATGTTGTAAGCGCATTTTTATGTTTTGCTTTAAGTTGCATTATCGGAACGGGGAAAATGCCCGCATCAACCAGATGGTTCCCTCCTTTGAACACTTCCAGTATATCGAGTAGATAACCTTGTTTGGAACTGAGGAAATTATATAGCTTACGCTCTATCTCTTCTGAATTGTCAGAAGCTAAAGCTTTTTTAAAGTCAGGAGCAAGAGACATTTCGATCAGATCGTCTTTGATGTCGTTGAGGGTATTGTCTAAGGATAGCGCAACAATGCTTTTAGTTTTTTCAAGGTCAAGAGCAAGTTCACTTTCCAGAGCCGTCTTAGATATATAAAATGACCACGCAAAAATGGTAAGACCTGTAATTACAAGTAATCCCAGTATTGGGATTGCTATTTGAACTGCAAGGCTAAGGGAGTGTTGCTTTTTGTTCATAACCGCCATGAATTATTCCTTAGTTATACCAGAGTAGCGAAAGCTTTTTTCCTTTAAATAATCAAGCCTCTGTGGGCTGATACCTCTTTCAATCAGTTCAAATCTTCCAGAAAAAACAAGAGGTAAGTTTTTACTTTCTCCAAGCAATTTTAGAATGACAGCATCTGCCATTGCAGCTCCATTGTCATCGTTTATTCGCATTACAGTTACATCCATTTCGCCATTTTGAATTGCTTTAAGTTCAGAAGATCCACCACCCCATCCGTTGACCATGACTTTTTCCATCATGTCTTTTTCGCGGAGAGCTTCTATCGCTCCAAGGGCAATATCTGTAGCGCATGTGTATATGAAATCGATATCAGGGTTTTTATCAAGTATAGCGAGAGTTGCCAATCTTGCTTTTTCTTTATCTATTCCGGTCTGATAAACTGATACAAGTTTTAGTTTAGTGTTGTTATCCATGTACGAAATGAAAGTTTTACCTCTGACCTCGCTTAGATATCCTGGACCCGGAAGAAGTACTGCATAGCTACCGTTGCCATGAGTTTTTTTTGCAAAATATTGGGCCAGTATAGTTGATCCCGTTACGTGGTCAAACCCAATGTACATTAGCGGCTGTTTGTCTTCCCATGCTTTTATCGGCGTAGTGATGTTTTGGAGGATCAAAGCCGGTTTATCCGTTATCAGGATAGGCTCTATCATCCTTTTGTGCCTGAGGGCATCGAGAGTGAAAATGAGAAAATCGGGTTTCTTTGCTAGCGCTTTATTGAAGGCAATATTTTGTTCGCGCAGTGAAGCGGTCGGCTTAACATAAAAAGAATGTATTTGTGGTTCGATCCCGTACTGTTCCAGACGGGCTTTAAATGATTTGCTGCTTCTGCGCCAGTAGTCTGAAATTTGTTCACCTGGATAAACTATGGCGACTGAAAAGTTGAGTGGTTTGATTGACAATGCCGGGGCGTCACCCTTAACTCGAGCATTAAATTTCTCAGCTTTACTTTTTTCTTCTGGATGTATTTTGTACAATTCTTCAATGGTAAAATAATCTGCCGCCTGTGCTGTACTCAGCACTGCGAAGCACAGCAGGGAACAGAAGGCCAATGCACCGATTAGTATGTTTTTATATGCTGTTAGCATATGCCTCTCCTGAGCAGATGTTAAAGTACATATGAATTCTAGCAGAATTGTGCTGAAATGTAACTGTAAGAAAAAACATACATGAATATAGGAAAGGTTGCGGGCATCCTATATTAGAATGCCCGCAACTGTTAAGCTGTGGCGCAGAGTTTATCTTGTTTTTTTAGAACGGAGACACCTAAGTATACGAGAGGGGTATCGAGTAAAGCAATGGCCGTTTTTGCCATCCATTGCCCAATGATTATTTCGGTTACCGGCATAATTCCGTAGAATGCGATTAAGACGAAAATTGATGAATCTATCAATTGAGAAGTCATTGTGGATAGATTATTCCTGAGCCATAGATGTTTTCCGTCTGTTTTATTGCGGAGCAGGTGAAACATCCAAACGTCGTATTTTTGGCTTATTGCGTAAGCTATAAGGGATGCCAGCACTATTCTTGGAGTGTTTGCGAGGACGCTAGCGAAGCCGTCTTGCCCTGTCCAGAATGGAGCTGGAGTCCAATTGAGAGCGGCCCACGAAAGACAGATGGCGGCAAGCAGAGCTATAAAGCCACAGTGGATTACTTCGTTTGCGCGTTCTTTTCCCCATACTTCACTGATAATATCAGAGGCAATAAAGGTGAGAGAGTATGCGAGAACTCCAGCAGGTGCGTAGAAGCCAAAGATACTAATGATTTTGGTTGAAAGTACTGCGGCTATGACCAGTGAGCTGATAAAAAGGCACGTGAGAAGAGTGAACGCTTTGCGTTCAAATGTAGAGGAGAGCATTAGATTCCCTTGTGTTGATGGTTCTTGTCATGAAGCAGAGTCTGCCCGATACGAGCAAAAGGGAGAAAGTCCCGCACCTCGACAGATCTGCTTCGGGGCCTGAAAATGTTGTCGAAAGAAGGCTTGCCTGTATTGCTAAGAAAAGTCAAAATGGAAAAAAGGCCGTATTTCGGTAAGATTCTGCTCTTAGCGGGAGTTTTCTTTTAATTGATAAGCTGTTATCTGCTCACGGCCTTCTGTTTTTGAGAATGAATTTAATTACAGCTTTATGCTGGCAACATATATTTAGGGAGAAACTTTATGAAAACCACCAAAAGCCAGGACAATACAGATGCGTTGAAAACTCTAGGTGCAGGCGGGGAGACCCGTTACAATTACGATTCTCCAAGTTCTGATATTCTAGAGGTTTTTCCAAATAATTTTCCAGGACGCCCATATCTTATAAGTATAGAATTTCCTGAATACACTTCTCTTTGTCCTGTTACAGGGCAGCCTGATTTTGCCAACATTATAGTGGAATACATTCCTAATGAAGTGTGTGTTGAGTCTAAAAGCTTTAAGCTCTACATGGGTGCATACCGCAATCATCAGTCCTTTATGGAAACCATCACTAATAATATTTTAGATGACTTTGTAACTAGGCTTTCTCCTCTCTGGATGCGTGTGAAAGGAGTTTTTTCTCCGCGTGGTGGAACCTGCCTCCATGTATTTGCAGAGCATTACGATGAAGATAGCGAAATGTATGAACGAGTTCGTAATATTGTTCGCGAGTGGAAAAGCGAAGCCGGGCGACATAGTTCTTAGTTGACAAAGAAAGCATTGTTTCGTATTTTGCCAAATAGCAAAACAATAGGGAGTAGTGTGTGAATAAAAATATTGAAGCAAAAGCGAAAGTTTTCAAAGCGCTGGGCCATCCAAGCAGACTTGTTATTGTAGAGGCTCTTTGTGAAGGGGAGCTTTGTGTATGCGATATTGTTCCGCTCGTCGGGAGAGATATTTCTACTGTTTCGAAACATCTCTCTTTATTGAAAGAAGCTGGAGTTCTGAAGCATAGTAAGCGTGGAACAAACGTGTACTACAGTTTGCAGATGGATTGTGTTCCCGGATTTTTGGGTTGTTTAAATGATTTTCTTGGTAAGCATCTAGAAAGTCAAGTTAAGGATTATGCTTCAAACTCGATCAAGAGATTGTAAGGCGAAGAGCTCGTTCTCTTGTTCCCTTTTTTTTGGTTTGGTATTTTCGTATTTGGCAAAATAAACAATATTGAGGTGTGTAATGGAAGAATTAAATATCAGTCCGTGTGCGTGTTCAGGAAATAAACTCGAAGAACTTGGTGCGAATGTCAAAAAGGTTGAGAAAAAGCCTCCAATGCTCAAAGGGAAGGCGCTTTGGGCCGTTTTGGCCGTAGCTGTCGTGATCTGGTATGCATTGTATTCGCAATTGCTTGGGTTTTCGAAATATTTCGCCTTTGATTTGCTGGGCCTTGTAGAGGGAAGCAGGCTTGGCGGGACAGTTCAGTTTTTTGTATATGACACTCCAAAAGTGCTGATGCTGCTTGGAATTGTAGTTTTTGGTATTGGAATAATTCGTTCTTATGTAACCGTTGAGTGGACGCGGAAAGTACTGGCTGGACGCAGGGAATCGGTTGGAAATGTACTGGCTGCTCTTTTAGGCGTTGTTACACCATTTTGTTCCTGTTCAGCTGTTCCACTTTTTATCGGATTTGTGGCAGGTGGCGTGCCTCTCGGAGTTACTTTTTCATTCCTTATTTCAGCACCTATGGTTAACGAAGTAGCTTTGGTGCTCCTTTACGGCCTGATGGGCTGGAAAATTGCCACTTTATATTTTGTAACCGGGATTACTATAGCCATAGTTGCCGGTTGGATTATCGGAAGGCTGGGCATGGAGAAGCATGTAGAAGGCTGGGTTAAGCTAGCTACTGCTGATAAAAGCGCTGTGCAGGGGAGTATGTCTATTGAAGAGCGCGTTGATTTCGGTCTCGAGTCTGTGAAGGATATTGTCGGAAAAGTTTGGTTGTATATGGTGCTAGGTATTGCCGCCGGGGCAGCGATTCACGGCTATGTTCCTGAAGGGATGATGGTTTCTATCATGGGCAAAGAGGCCTGGTGGGCAGTTCCCGTCTCTGTATTAATGGGAATTCCTATGTATACCAACGCTGCTGGTGTCATTCCGATTGTCGAAGCCTTACTTGGTAAGGGGGCTGCTTTAGGGACTGTGCTTGCTTTTATGATGAGTGTTATTGCTCTTTCACTTCCCGAAATGGTTATACTCCGAAAAGTATTAAAGCCTAAGTTGATTGCAGTCTTTGTGGGCGTTGTCGGTTGCGGGATTCTTTTGGTCGGATATTTATTTAATATGATTATTTAGCATTTTACTGCAAATCGGAATAAAGGCTTGCTCTGATTGAATAACAATTGGAGCAAGCTTTTGTCGTTTTAAGTTTTTTTTGAATATTAAATATGTTAAAAAGAGTTATAGAGAATTTTTTAAGGGGGGCTTATGCTTGAAAAATACGAAACTGGCTTTCTTGTGGTAAGCTGCTCTGGAGCATTAAAATCGGGGCAGGTCTCGAATGCTATTGCCGTGAAAATGGCGGAAAATGGCTTTGCTGAGATGATCAGTATTGCAGGAATAGCTGCGGGGCTTGATGAATATGTTGATAAGGCGAAGAGAGTTAATGACCTTATCATAATAGATGGTTGCGATAAAAAATGTGCCTGCAAAATAGTTGAGAGATTAGTGGGAACTCCGAAGCATGAATTTTGCCTGGCAGAGCTTGGATATTTAGATTCAGAAGGCCCTGTTGATATGGACGAAGTTGATATTTTTAGAAAAAAAATTAAACTTTTGTATGGACAGGCTAAAAGCAGTAGTAAGTACTCTGTCTGTGGTTGCGAAACATGCACTCGCAGTTAATTATAATTTCTTTTGTTAGGTGATAGATTTACAGCTTAAAAATAAAGCGTGAGCGTAATTAGTTACTTTTATTTAGGCTCATTTTTTCTTTATGCGTGTCGTTGAAATGTTATTTATGGGGAGTTTAGCTGTGGATAAAGTCTTAATAATTGATGCCAGCAGGGTGACGGCTTATTTTATAAAAATGACTTTGGAACTTGCTGATTTCGAGTGTGACACTGCATACAATCTGGAAGATGCTGCTAAGATGATTAAACAAAATAAATATTTTGTTGGTCTTAGCAGTTTGGTCTACGAGGGGCATGAGTCCGGGGATGGTATCGACCTTTTGGTTAATAATGGTATCCCCGCAATTGTCGTAACTGCCTCATTAGACGAGGACCAGCTTCAGGCTATTCAGAACAAAAACATAGTTGATTACGTCTTAAAGAAAACAGAATATTCCGAATATATAGTTCGAATTGTCAAACGTGTTTACAACAATAGAAGAATAAAAGTGATGGTTGTGGATGATTCCATAACCATACGGCATTGGATTTCGGATATATTGCAAAGGCAGGGGCTGACAGTTCTTGACGCTGAAAGCGGTGAGGATGCTTGCAAGGTTTTTGAGCAAAATCCTGATATTAGACTGATTCTGACAGATTACACTATGCCGGGGATGGATGGGCGTGAGCTGACAGCAAAATTACGGGTAACTCATCATATGGATGAGCTTAGCATAATTGTATTGTCGTCAGATGAGGACACGCGGACAGCCCCTTTATTTCTGAAAACAGGGGCGAATGACTTTATTCATAAGAGTGCGAGTGTAGAAGAAATTTTGTGCAGGGTTAACTCAAACTTAGAGATGCTTGAGTTGCTTGAAGAATCTAGAATGCGTGCAAATAAAGATTATCTTACGGGCATCTGGAATAGACGTTACTTCTTTGAATATGCTGAGCCTTTGTTTCTTGATCTAGAAGAAAGTGGCAGAAAACTGGCAATTGTAATGCTTGATATCGATTACTTCAAAAATGTTAATGATACCTATGGTCATGATGTAGGGGACTTGGTCTTGAAGGGGTTTTCAGCCAGACTCTCTGACTATTTTGATTCCGTTGGCCTTTCTGCCCGTTTCGGTGGTGAAGAGTTTACAGTTATTGTAGAGGATGTTGACCCTGAAGAACTTGAAGAGTTTGTGGACGGTTTCAGAGAAATAATTGAAGGTTATTCTATTTCCCATAGGGGTAATACAATAAAATTTACGGTTTCTCTCGGAGTTAGTACAAACTCAAGCCTCGGCCTTGATGCTCTGATTAACAGGGCGGATGCTTTACTCTACGAGGCGAAAACCTCGGGCAGGAACAAGGTTGTGTGTGAAATTGTCTGATTTTTGTAGCCGTTATTGTTAATTGGATGTAATTCTTCTGACTCTTTGACTCTGGAGGAACAATGCTGACATTTAGTGAATTTTTCAAGTCCGGTGAAATCGTTAATCTGACTGAACAAGTTGTTTATGACGAACTGAAAGCCTTCATTGATAATCAGGAATATGAATTTTGTCAGTGTGATAAATGCCTCTTTGATATTGTTTGTGTACTTTTAAATTCTGTTCCGAGCCTGTATTCTTCCAGTGTTATTGATAGGACCTATCCTAGTGAAGAGTTCGCAGTGGGATATGAGCAATTGAGAAAGCTGGTGAAAGGCGAAGTGCCGAGGGCTATAGAAAGGGTTAAAGGCCGGATGCATCATTAAAAAGGCGGATCTTTGCCTATAAGAGCGTTGATTCGATATTAGTTGAAGTATAATTTTCTTTTGTTCGGATAAGTAATGAGTTACGTTTCTCATATCTCTGGTGGTAGTGGGAATTTGCCTTTCTTGCGTGGTTTAAACTTTATTGATTCAGCATTTATATAATGTGCCTAAGGGGTGTTCCTGTGAATTTTCAATTTAGTCGTAAAAGAGCTGTTAAAAACATGTCTGTAAAAAGCGTGCTTTTAATGTGCATGGTAGCTTCTCTTGTATTTGTTGCAGGGTGTTTTGATGACAGCGAGAAGGCTGCTGAAGTAAAAGCGATCCCTTTGAAAGTTGTTAAAGTCGGGGTGGAAGATTTCCCTGTGATGGGATCATATGTTGCTCAGGTTGAAGCTAAAAAG
The DNA here is from genome assembly GCF_000711735.1 of Maridesulfovibrio frigidus DSM 17176. Classification (NCBI taxonomy): domain Bacteria; kingdom Pseudomonadati; phylum Thermodesulfobacteriota; class Desulfovibrionia; order Desulfovibrionales; family Desulfovibrionaceae; genus Maridesulfovibrio; species Maridesulfovibrio frigidus. The sequence goes on along the minus strand of NZ_JONL01000005.1, from coordinate 233,965 downwards.
ACTGTTGAAATTCGTTCGCGGGTTGAAGGATATCTCAAATCTCGTCATTTCGATGAAGGTGAACTTGTAGATAAAGATCAGCTGCTTTTCGTGATTGACCCCCGTCCATATAATGAGGCTCTGAATAAAGCTGACGCTGAACTTGCTAGAAGTCGGGCTCAGTTGGCTAAAGCCACCACAGACTATAACAGATTTAAAACTTTGTTTGAGCAAGGCGCTGTCAGTCGTGATGAATATGATACCAAGGCAACAGACAAGCAGGTTCTTGAAGCCCAGCTCAGCAATTCAAAAGCATCAGTTAAAGAGGCTCGTTTAAACGTTGCCTTCACCAAGATTGAGTCTCCCATGACTGGTATCATCGGGCGAACTCAAGCGAATCTCGGAGCTCTTATTGCCAAGGAATCAACTCTCCTTGCAACGGTTTCAGATGTTAAAAATATTTATGTTAATTTCAGTATTCCTGAACGTGAGTATCTGTTGACCGTTAAGGATATGGATGAACGGAGGCAGAACGGTGAGCCTCAGCGCACTCAGGAACTTCAAATCGTTCTTGCTGATGGCAAACTCTTCGATCAAAACGGTACGTTCAGTATGGCGGATCGTGCAGTTGATTCCACCACAGGAACTCTCGGCCTCAGAGCAGAATTTCCAAACCCTGAGCAGCTGCTTAGAGATGGGCAGTATGCAAAAGTTATAGTCCTGCTTAAGAATTTTAAAAATGCATTGGTTGTTCCAGCTAGAGCTCTCTTAGATATTCAGGGCAGAAAATCTGTTCTTACTGTTGCCACCAATGGGACGGTCATCGAAAGGGTTGTAGATGTTGCATTTGCCAATGATCAGAGTGCTGTAATTGAGAAGGGTCTCAAAGAGGGTGACCTGATTATTGCTGACGGTGTGAATAAAATCAGACCCGGAACAGTGGTTGCTCCTGAGGTTGTAGGTGCTGAGACGAGTAATACTGAGACTGCAAAACCTGAATAGCGCGCATTACTTCGCTTTTAGCTCATAAATAGGGAACGACAATGGTCAATTTTTTCATCGACAGACCGATTTTTTCATCAGTTATATCTATCGTCATTACGCTGGTAGGGCTTTTAAGTATTTTTACTTTGCCTGTTGCCCAGTATCCGGAAATAGCACCCCCGACCGTTCAGGTTACTACCACCTATAATGGTGCAAGTTCTGACGTTGTAGAGCAAACCGTTGCTGCTCCGATTGAGGAACAGGTTAACGGCGCGCAGGATATGCTTTACATGAACTCCATCAGTTCTAATGATGGTAGACTTGTTTTGAATGTTACTTTTGAACTTGGTCGCGACCTTGAATTGGCAACCGTTGATGTTCAGAACCGGGTAGCTCTTGCGAATCCTCAGCTTCCTTCTGAAGTAAGACAGTCCGGTGTAAGCGTTAAAAAGCAGTCAGCCAGTATGATCTGTGCGGTCAGTCTCGTTTCCCCGAATGAATCTTTTGATGCTCTTTTCCTGAATAACTACGCTAAAATAAATCTTTATGATGCTATTGCCCGAATTCCCGGAGTAGGTAGTATTACTCTCTTCGGTGATCAGGATTACGGTATGCGTATCTGGCTTGATCCCGACAAAATGGCTCAGCTTGGAATTACTGCAGATGATATCATTAGTGTTGTTCAGGAGCAAAATCTACAGGCTCCTGCTGGACAGGTGGGACAGCCGCCCGCCGCATCAAATCAGCAATTTCAGCTTTCTGTTCGTGTTAAGGGAAGGCTCAGCGATCCTAAAGAGTTTGAACGGATAATAGTAAAGGCTAATCCTGATGGTAGTACTATCAGAATTAAAGATGTCGGTACTGTTGAGATGGGTTCCAAGGCTTATATCGCTTTTAGTAGACAGGATGAAGCTGCTGCTGCAATGCTTCTTGTTTATCAGCTACCAGGAGCAAATGCTCTCGATATTGTTGGGCAAGTAAGGTCAACAATGCAGGAGCTCTCTACGTATTTTCCAGAAGGAATTGCGTATGACATTCCTTACGATACTACTTTGTTTGTTACCGCTTCTATTGATGAGGTTATGAGTACTCTTTACGAGGCTATGGTCCTTGTCTTTTTAGTTGTTTTTATCTTTTTGCAGAATTTAAGAGCTACAATCGTCCCTATGCTTGCTGTACCGGTTTCTCTTATTGGTACGTTTGCATCATTTCAGGGGCTGGGCTTCTCTATCAATACGCTGACTCTCTTCGGGATGGTGCTCGCAATCGGGATTGTTGTTGATGATGCTATTGTAGTGGTTGAGGCCGTCCAGAAAAAAATTGATGATGACGGTATGGACCCGAGAGAGGCGACGAAAGAAGCAATGAAAGAGGTTACGGGACCGATTGTTGCGACGACCGTTGTTCTTATCGCGGTGTTTATTCCGGTAGCATTTATGGGTGGTATTTCCGGTCAGCTATATAAACAGTTTGCGCTGACCCTTGCTGTTTCTGTTGCGATTTCATCGGTAAATGCACTGACTTTTTCTCCTGCGATGTGTGCATTGCTATTACGCCCTCAGAAAGATGCTCGTGGCCCTCTGGGGTGGTTCTTCGGTAAGTTTAATAAATATTTCGACATAATTACTAAAGGATATACTGCCACAGTAAGGCTGATAATCAGGAAGTCTGTAATTGCCTTGATTGTCTTTGCTGCTCTTATGGGAGCCACATGGTCCCTTTTTGGAACAGTACCTACAGGATTTGTTCCTGATGAAGATCAGGGGTATTTCATGGTTAACGTGCAGCTACCTGAAGGTGCATCATTGGCCCGTTCCGATGTGGCTGTTGCTGAAGTTGAAGCTCTTTTAAATGATGAACCCGGAGTTAAGGCTTTCTTCGCACTTGGTGGGTTCAACCTTGTGACTGCGACTTATTCATCTTATACTTCAACGGTTTTCGTTATCCTTGAATCTTGGGATGACCGTAAAGATCCTTCACTTCATGTGTCTGCAATTATGCAGAAAGTGCAGCGCAAGTTGGCTGGAGTTCAAGACGCAAAGATTGCAGTATTTAACCCCCCTCCAATCAATGGTATCGGAGCAACCGGTGGTATGCAGTTTGAACTGCAGGATAGGTCTGGCGGGTCTATTGAAGAGCTTGCGAAGGTCGCAAAAGATTTTTCAGAGAAAGCCTCACAACGTCCTGAAATTGCGTATACATTCACTCCTTTCAGTGCCACGGTTCCTCAGATTTATGTAGAAGTTGACCGTGATAAAGTGCGTAAGCTAGGAATTCCTCTGAATGAAATATTCAGCTCCTTACAGACTTTCCTCGGCGGTTTTTATATTAACGATTTCAATAAATTCGGTAGAACATATCGCGTTATGGCACAGGCCGCTTCTGAGTTTAGAACCAGCCCTGATGACATCGCTAAATTCTATGTGCGCGGTGACACGGGGAAGATGATTCCTCTGTCTACCTTGGTAACAAGCAAGAAGATTTTCGGGCCGGAATATATCCGTCGTTACAACCTTTTCAAGGCAGTTGAAATCACAGCATCGGGTGCTCCGGGCATTAGTTCCGGACAGGTTCTTTCTACCATGGAAGAAGTTGCCAGTGAAAATCTTCCTAGAGGGTACAGTTATGAGTGGACGAACATTGCCTATCAGGAAAAACAGTCCGGCGGCGAAATTGTAGTTATTTTTGCGCTCGCTGTGCTCATGGTATTCCTCGTTCTTGCTGCTCAGTATGAGAGCTGGATTATTCCGCTGGCTATTGTTTTTGCGGTGCCGCTCGGTGTATTCGGGGCGATTGCAGGACAATGGTTGCGCGGACTTGATAACAACGTTTATGCGCAAATCGGGTTAATTATGCTCATTGGTCTGGCCGCAAAAAATGCGATTCTTATCGTTGAATTTGCGAAGCAGAAATATGAGGGTGGTATGCCGTTCGTTGAGGCTGCCGTTGAAGCAGCTCATTTACGCTTCCGACCTATTTTGATGACCTCATTTGCATTTATCCTTGGTGTTATTCCACTTGTTATCGCAACAGGTGCCGGATCTGGTAGTCGTCATGCACTAGGTACTTCAGTTTTTGCGGGTATGATTGCCGCAACGATTCTCGGGGTATTATTTGTTCCGCTATTCTATGTTCAGCTTTTGAAGATAATCGAGCGGAAAAGCGCTAAAAAGGGCAATACTTATTCTTCACCGGGTGAGCCGAAGTCCGTAGAAGCAAATAAGTCCGGTCCCGACACTGATGATTCATAGGAATGAGTTTACCTTAGATCGTAGCTTTTGCGTTCTATCTGGATGTCGATAGAACAATTAGAAATACCAATGTAGGCAGTAATAAAATCAAAGCTCCTTAACGCAATATATTGCGTTAAGGGGCTTTTGTTTTATTGTTTAAAGTGCACTGGCGAATATGAAGTGGATGAAATCTGTTTACTTGCGTGTAAGTAAAAACGTCGGGTGGCAGCAGTAGCTTTTATGGAAAAGTAGTCGCGCTTAATTTGAAGTCGGGGTGTCCATGAAAATAAAGTAGTAACTCCATGCGGCGCAGGTCATTCCTATGAATGCACCGAATAGTACATCGGAAGGGTAGTGCTTGCCGATTACAACTCTGCTGATGCCAACAAGTAAGGCCAAAATTAGCGGTATGTACCGTTTTTTAGGCAGCAACATGGCGATTGCACAGGCCAGAGAAAAGATGCGCAGGGTATGCCCTGACGGGAATGAATTTTTGAGATATTTGGATGAAAACCAAGTAATTCCGTACGATTCTTTTTCAAAAAAGAGTGGCGGTCTGCAACGTCCGAAAAACCACTTGAGTTCATCTCCAATTAGCATAGCTGTTCCAGTTGCTAATGCAATTAGCAGTAAGCTCCGCGAGCGCATGCTGGGTCCATTAACAACAGCATCGCATGCGCCTGCAAGAAGAGAAGCAACGGTAATAGAAAGTATTACATGTTCAGAGGCAAGAGCACTGAGTCCTTTACCTATAGTTATCAGAAAGGTTCCTTTTAGTGTGTGGACGCCCTTTGCGATAGATAGGTCGAAATATTGGTAGAACAGGACGATTGCAATCAAAGTGATAACACCGGATATAAAGGTGTATCTCACCAGTTTTTTGGGATCTCTAAACATTATAAGCCTCCATTTGAGCCGGATGAATTAACGTCTAAGATTGAGTCTCTTTTATAAGCGATATTTTTTTGTTATGAAGGGGTGTTTAGTGAATATATTAAAGGTATTTTAACAAAGAAGGTAGTCCCTTTGGCTGAAGTTTCAAACCATGTTGTTCCCTGTAAATAATTTTCAGCAAACATTTTGACGCTATAGGTGCCAAGCCCTCTACCTTCACCTTTTGTGGAGAAGAATTTTTTATAAATTTTAAACTGATCGTCCTTGGGGATAAAATTTTCGTTTGAGATCTCAAAAACAATGTCGCTATTTTCTTTATGGCAATTGATAGTAACTGTTTGGTCGGTCGAAGAAGCTTCAATCGCGTTTTTAATTAGATTTTCAAGTACTCTGTATAAAATATTTTTGTCCGAAGAAATGCTTACAGCATCGGCTTCTTTGGAAAGAATAATTTTTTTACCATCCGTAATGGGGCTTCCGGAAAACATGGTCTTAAGGGAATCAAGCATATTGAATGTGTCAATCTGTTCAATCTCAACTTTAAGCTCTTCGTTATCCGCTGAAGTAAATAATTGATGGGCTTTGATCTCATTGGCTATGAAGTTGGCTCTCTCCTTGATCATGCCAGCAAGTTCGGGACTGCTGATTTCGTTTTGCTTCATTTGGATCAAAGAGCTTGCTCCGATGATTCCGTTCACTGCATTCATCAGATCGTGAAGGAATATCTTTTCTAAAATAGCTTTGTTTTTTTGGGCCGAAATGTCAGACAAATATAGAATAGAATAGAATTCTTCTTTAATTTTAAACGGCGAATAAAAAAGGGAGAAAGTAATAGCTTTAAGGACTCCCTGAGTCCTCGTTAGCAATGAGCATTCAGTGTTTGATACTTTGCCTTTAAATGACTTGGTTAATGCGTTTAACACCTCGCAATGCTCGCATTGGTCGTTTTCTCCGCAGCCTTGGGATGCATGAGAATTTATGCACCTAAGAAGCTCACCAGGGCGTAAGCCAAGTAAATCATCCTGCTTCTCTATGTCAAAAAGATTCATCAGCACTTTATTGCACAGAACTATTTCCCTGTTTTCGTTTATCACGAGAACAGCATGGGGGACGGCTTCAATAAGCCTTGGCCCAATCTCTAACTTTAAGGCTCTTTGTTGTTCACGAAGTGTAGCTTTGTCCGTTTTTTTTCGAGTAGTAATTATTGGATCAGAATTTTTATTTATTATCATATTCGCGATAGTGTCTCTGTTGAAGACAAGTTCTAAGGTAGTGGGAAAAGGTCATAATCTATTGGGTAGAAAATCGCAGGCTTCCGCCGTTCCCTTCCATAAAAAGGAGGCCGTTTTCAGTTCTGACGTTAAGCGATTGGCCAAGAGCTTGTAAGAACTTGAATTCTTGACTGTCAACGGCTTCAGCGCAGGCCATCCGTGTGCTGGCAAGAGGCCCAACTTCTAAGGTGTTGTTTTCTAAGGTATAGCTACCGTTAAATCTGTTGCAGCCTCCAGAACCTGTTACACGACCATCTTCAGTGAACATTGCCCATGACTGTGCAAAATCAATTACGCCAGTTCCATCTATGTCCTCAAGAACCCATTTTGTTTGTAAAGGGAGATCTGCTGTCAGCGTTGATTTGGAAGCTGAACAGCCTGCAAATATCAGAACGAGGCAGATTAATGCAATTCTGACTGCTAATGATGTGATGTGTTTTTTTGTCATTTTTTCAGGCACTCCTATTTTTGTTCTAAGTGTACTGTTGATGAAATATACAAAAAAATCAAGGAGTAGGTGCTAAGTTTGAAGTCCGCAAAGCATATACCCAAGGATAAGGCTGCATTTATCTTTGCAGGATGGGTAGAATGTCTTGTGCTGTTTTGTGCCGGACTTGTTTTCTTTGCCATAATAAAATTCAGCAATTCCGAGCGGGGTCAGGTTATTAAGCGCTGCAAAGTTGAGAAGCTTAGGTGCGCAGCAATCACCTGTTCCAGCAGGTATTCCTTTGCCAAGCGGAGGAATTTCCGGAAGAACCCTGGTTTCACCCCGGAAATTTGGTAATTTATATATGTAGCGGATTTTGTCCATCAAGGCGCGAGACATGGTTTTTCGCAGTAATCCTAGCTCGGCATGTTTGTCAGAACCTTTTGTAAGATCTTCCATTTCTGCGCTAATGGCCATAATTTCAAGGGCTTTATTCTGGGTGAGATCTTTAAATTCCAGAGTATCTACTATTGGAGGAACCCAGCCATCTACTTCCCATATGGCGTTGTATTGTCCTGAGAAAGCGTAAGCGACACCTTGCTCATTATCAGAGTTAACATAGGTCATGGCACCAAACATTTGCCCAAGGGCTTTCCCAAAAACATAGTCTGTAGACAACGCAGGATCAGCTTCAGAGCTTGGCACTGTGAAGTCAATTCTGCCTGCCTGATCAAGTTTTTGCATAAGCAGAAGACTTTGCTCGCGTGCATCGTTTAGACCTAGAGCATGAACAGTTTCGCATCTAGCGCAATAACCAGAACATAATATGTCTGTTTTTGGAATCTTCTCAGGTTTGGTCATATTTTATACTTTTGATTAAAAGAAAAGGGGGCCGTGCTTAAGCACAACCCCCTTCGGATAAACAACAGTCAGATATTACGATTTTACAATCTGCTATTTGTTAAGGTCTCCAATTGTCTGCTTAGGATATTGGACCTTTAAATTTAACAGAAAGAATACCGTATTCAATTTGGCCGCGGGGGGTGGTTACGACAACTTCGTCACCTTCCTCTTTACCGAGGAGGGCTTGCCCTACGGGAGACTCGATGGAGATGATTCCTTTTTTGAAATCACTTTCGTCGGGGCCCATGATTGTGTATATTTTTGAATCACCGGAATCGATATCTTCAAGCTCAACGGTAGCTCCAAATATAATTTTGGGACCACCTAGAGTCGCTAGATCGATAATGTTGAAATGCGGGATTCTGGATTCAATATAATTAATCTTGGCTTCCATCATTCCCTGACGCTCACGCGCAGCATGGTAGCCTCCATTTTCCTTAAGGTCGCCCTCTTCGCGCGCCTCTTTGATTGCCTTGATTACAGCTGGGCGTTCTCTTTTAAGAGCGTCCAGTTCTCTCTTAACCTTAGCGAATCCTTCTTTTGAAATGGGTATTGTGCTCATTTCATAAACCTCAAATTTTTTCCTTCGGGGGTGTCAATAAAAAAAGGCAGCCGCAACCGGAGCTATTTCCGGAAAAGAAGCTGCTTGATAAAATGCAACAATCGGTTGCTGAATTACTTGCCTAGAACATCCTCGGGCCATGGTCAAGCAGCTTTTAGTTTTTTTGAAAAAGATCAGTTCTGTCAGGTCTAATAATATTTTGTGTTATTATTAATGTAAACACTATGTTTAATTGGAAAAAAATGTATGCTCTATCCCTTTCTAAATTCTATTAAAATAGATACAATTGTTACCGTTGAGTGAGTTCTTTACGTTTAAGTTCTTATATTTGATTAATACATCTCGCAGGTTGGGAAGTAAGTGGTTGATAATATTAAAGCAATTAAAAAGAAAGAAGTTAAACCTGGGATGTATATTCAAGGTTATGGCAAAGGAACATTTCACGACCCGCAAGTTGAGGTTGGTAGGTTTGTTGAGTCCTATGACGATATAGCCAAATACCTTCCTAATGATACAGAGCAAGTCGAGATTTTAACCGATAAGTTTTTAGACGTCTCGGAAGTGAATTTTCGAAGGCCCAAAGCGTCAGCAAAGCAGGCCGCTGAAGCGTTAGCAGAAGCTATGCCGGCAGCCCGTAAAATTCATGATGAAGCTATGAACTACTCTAAAAAGCTGTTTGCTGACATTCAGAGTGGCAAGGAAATAGAGCTAGAGGATGCTGTTCCGATTGTTGATAAGATAATTGAAAATGTGTCGGCTAATAAGTCGGCATCTTTGACTCTGTCTTTTTTGAAAAGATATGATGAATATACATATACCCATTCGATTAATGTGAACCTGTTTTCCATTCTGCTGGGAAAGGATATGGGGTTGGACCGCGAGCAATTGCAACATCTCGGAATTGCGGCTCTTTTCCATGATGTCGGTAAAGGGAGAGTCCCGAGTGAGGTGCTTAATAAGCCCGGGAAGCTCACAGAAGATGAGTTTGATATTATGAAAGGTCATCCTCTTCTCGGGCTTAAGGTCTTGCGCTCTGTTGATGGTTTGAGTCCTGAGATTTTACGTGGTGTGGTTGAGCATCATGAGAGGTTTAACGGAACAGGGTACCCGAGACAATTGGAGGGTGATGGAATTCATCCATATGGACGGATGATTGCTATTGCAGACGTTTATGATGCTCTTACAAGCGTCAGGGTTTACAAAAAAGCTATGACAGCAGCTAAGACTCTGACTTTAATGTATAAGTGGAAGGGTACTGATTTTGATCCTGTTTACCTTAACCGCTTTGTAAGGGTTATTGGAATATACCCTCCGGGTTCATTTGTTCAGCTGAATGATGAAAGGTATGCTCTAGTCCTTGAGACGAACGAAAATGCGCCGTTAAAACCTATGGTGAAGATTTTATTTGATAAAAGAAGAAAGCCTCTACGTCATGAATGTATAGATTTAAGCACATATGATTTAAATGGAAAGGAACTTAAAGTTCTTTGTCAGCCGGATCCTGATGAGCTTGGTGTGAATATGAAGATGTTAGCAGGTTTCTTAGCTTAAGGAGTGTCTCCCTTGCATGTATGTCCGTGGTGGCTGGCTTACTCTTTTGATAATGGGTTGAGACGTTTAATTGATCCTGTGGATGAGGCTCTGTCCAAATGGGTAAAGCCCGGAATGACCGTGCTCGATTTCGGGTGCGGTATGGGACATTTTTCGATTGGCGCGGCTCGGATGGTCGGGAAAGGCGGGAAAGTTATTGCCGTCGATCTCCAAGATAGAATGCTTGAAGTTATGATGCGCCGGGCGGATAAGGCTGGCGTTGTGGATATTATTACTCCACATAAATGTAGTGCGCATGAGATTGGCTATGCCGGTGTGGTTGATTTTGTTGTGTCATCTTTCGTTCTTCACGAAACTCCTGATATAGCTGTTGCGTTGCAGGAAATATACTCGGTTCTCGGAGAGGGGGGCGGGTTTTATCTAACTGAGCCTCGCATGCACGTTAAAGCCGATTTTTTTACGAAAGAAATGACAACAGCTGCAAAGTTGGGCTTCAATGTAGAAGTGCTGGTTCCAGCTATGCTTGCATATAAAGCGTACATGACCAAATAATTTTAAATTACAAATTCCATATCTGAGAAAACCTTGTCTTCATCATATAATGAAGGGTGGTTTGCAGATATTTCAACCATTGCTTCAAAAAAAGCGTCCCATCCAAGAACTTCCGCCTCTTTCTTTTTGTTCACAAACAGTTTGAACGTCTGCCCTTTAGGGCATTTTGTCATGTTGAGTTCTAGAACTCCATTCGGAGTCGATTCCAGCCATACGGCAGACCATGAGGTCCTGTCTCCTTCTGTTTTTTTATACTTTTCAAAATAAGCTTCAAATATTCTTTCGATCTCTGAGCGTTGCATAATATTCTCTCCCTTAAATAATTAAGATTAGTTCGCTGAATGTTAGCTACGTTACCCTTATTTTAGCTCGCCCTGCAAGTTCGGCTGTGCTGGCTTCATTACTTGCATAAATGTCTATCGCGACCTTTTTGTATAGTTGATGTTTGCAAAAATGTAATAAATTGGCTTTTAGTTTGAGCTTTTTTAGTCGGGGGGCATTGCGCCTCTTACCTAAAAACGGGGCTAATGACGCTCTTAGGTCTTGTATAATAAGGGTAAAGGGTCATATCTGTTTTCTTTAAAAGTTATGACAATTATGGTCACTGATGTTTTTTTCGAAAATGTCGTTTGCAGATGCACATTATATCTAGCGGTAATTAATTAGGATGAAACAAGTTTTTTCAGAAGGGCTTTACGGTTCTTTAGTTCTTTGTTTCTAGTAGTTTATAAGTGTTGTTTATGGGGTATTTAGTGCGTTTTCAAAATGCTATGAGCTTTAAAGCAAGCGCAAATAAAATTGGTAGAGGGCGCATCTTTATCTAAAAAATCTCCATTTTCGTATTTTTGTTTGCCAAAAATGTGTTCTTCTGTCAGGCTGGTCTTCCTGAATCGCTCTAATCTACAAAAAAGTGACCTTAACAACCTGATCTCGATTCATTTTTATAGCCTCCTTATACCTTCAGTACTAATTTTGAAGGGTGGAAAACTCATAATGTAAAAGAGTACATATGATCGCTTGGTGGATTACCTCGAGATTTGCAGGTTAGAGCCGGGGTGGCTGAGTTAATACAGATTTCAAGCAACATTTAAGTAGCTTTTCATAAGATAATTAAAATTATTATTGATAATACATATCAGATTGTAATCATCTTAAAGTAACTGCAAAAATGTGAACCTTATAAACATGGAGTGAGCTGAAAATATGTGCCGTTTATTTGCGCTTACAAGCCGCGACCCAATTTCACCCATGCGTGCCATCGATGCTCTTAATGTAATGAAAGAGGGGCATGATGGTTCCGGTGTGGGACTATATTTAAATGGACTCAGCGGTCCATTTGAAGAATTGAAAGATTGTCCGATTTTGTCGGGAATTTTCACAGAAGCTGGGCTCCGTAGACTGGACCAGTACTCAATGGACAAGGGCTTTAAGTCCAAGTTCAGCATCCTTTATGCTCCAGACGGACCTCCTCCTGTCGGAACTCCTGTTCGTGGAACGTATGCAGCTATTGCTTACAGTGTTCCTAAAGGATGGGAAAACCTTTCTGAAGCAGAGCAGGGCTCGCGTTTGGTTCAAATGCGTCTTGATCTAAAAAAGATGGGTGAAGAGTCTGGCGACATGATGGTCTTTTCTTTCTGGCCTGACACAATCGTTATCAAAGAAGTCGGTGATCCTCTCGAAATTGGAGAATACCTTCAGCTTGATCGCAACAAGGATATCTACGCACGCAGAATTCTTGCTCAGGGAAGACAGAATACTAACTACGCGATTAACCTTTATGCGTGTCACCCATTCTTTATAGAAGGCGTTGCCTCTATGACAAATGGTGAAAACACTGCATTTATCCCCATTAAAGAATATCTTCAGTCAAGAAACATCACTGGGTACAGTGGGTATCAGTCTGATTCTGAAGTTTTCACACATATCGCTCATTATACGACTAAGCGACTCGGCCTTGATATCAGGGCATATAAACACATCATCACTCCACTGAGTGATAGCGAAATTGCTGAGCATCCGGACAGAGAGTTCTTAACTGAACTCAAACGTTCATGCCGCAAACTCATTATTGATGGTCCTAACTGTGTCATCGGCTGTCTGCCTGGCGGACGCATGTTTATGACTCAGGACCGCAAGAAATTCCGTCCTGGAATTGTCGGCGGAAAAGACGGCATCTTTGGTTTCTCATCTGAAGTCTGCGGCCTGAATGCTGCAATTCCAGACCGTGATAAATCCAAAGATTTTCAACCAATGCATCTTGATACCGTTATCGTCGGACCCGACTGCAAGGAGATTATCCAATGCTCTCAGACAGACCAATTACCCCGTCAACTTTAGGCGTTAAGGATTTACCTTGGCAAATCGAGTGGGACAAAGATCTTTGCACACAGTGCGGTCGTTGCACCTCAGTCTGCCCGGTAAGTGCTATTGAATTAGGCGTTTTTCGTAAACGTACTATTGTAACTCCTGCTGGTCTTAGAAAGAAGCCTAGCAATGAGCACTCCATTTTTTATGGAATCAGACAGAAGACCGATCCCGCTTATGGTTGTATCGGCTGCTCCATGTGCAACATGGTCTGTCCAAACAACGCAATTCAGCCGAACCGTGATGAAGGTTCCACCACCCTGAAGTATCATAATGATCGTGGTGGTCAGCCTAGAACACGCGGCGGACGCAGAAATTCTGAAGAAAGCTTGCTTGATCAGATTAAATTCATGCGTATATCCATGCTTACTGACCCCGCACTTGATGCAGGTAGGCATGAATTCAGCCTAAACACTTTGCTCGGACGCGTTCTGTCTCCTGAGCAAAGCTTGAAATGTATGGCTGAAAACGGCTGGAAGCCTCCAGTTAGAGAAATATATCCGCTTGTCATCGGTGGTATGTCCTTCGGCGCGCTTTCCCCTAATATGTGGGAGGGGTTGCAGATGGGGGTTGCCTACTTGAATGAAGAGCTTGGAATGCCGGTTCGCATCAGCACAGGTGAGGGCGGTTGTCCTCCGCGTCTGCTTCGTTCCAAATTCCTGAAATATGTTATTTTACAGATCGCGAGCGGCTATTTCGGATGGGATGAAATTATTCATGCTATTCCTGAAATGCAGGTCGATCCTTGTGCGATTGAAATTAAATACGGACAGGGCGCAAAACCCGGTGATGGCGGACTGCTCATGTGGCACAAAGTGAACAAGCTGATTGCAGCTATTCGCGGCGTACCTACTGGTATCAGCTTGCCTAGTCCTCCTACTCATCAGACACAGTATTCCATTGAGGAGTCTGTAGCTAAGATGATTCAGTCCATGAGTATGGCCTGGGGATTCAGGGTTCCTGTATATCCGAAGATCTCAGCATCTTCCACTTCCCTTGCTGTTCTTAACAACCTGACTCGTAATCCTTACGCAGCAGGACTCGCCATTGATGGTGAAGACGGCGGAACTGGTGCTGCGTATAACGTATCCATGAATCACATGGGACACCCAATCGCAAGTAACTTGCGTGACTGCTACAACGCTTTGGTTGTTACTGGTCAGCAGAATGAACTGCCTCTCATGGCAGGTGGTGGTATCGGTAAGTCCGGTAACCTCGCAGCTAACGCAGCTGCTTTGATTATGCTTGGCGCTAGTGCTGTTCAGGTTGGTAAGTATGTCATGCAGGCTGGCGCAGGCTGTCTCGGTTCCGAGAAAGATCGCTGTAATGTCTGTAACATTGGTATCTGTCCGAAGGGTATTACTTCTCAGGACCCACGACTTTATCGTCGCCTTGATCCTGAAAAGGTCGCAGAGCGCGTAGTTGACTTTTATCTGAGTTTCGACACGGAAATCAAAAAGATTATTGCTCCGCTTGGACGTTCGTCTTCATTGCCTATCGGCATGTCGGACGCACTTGGAATCAGTGATCGTGATGCTGCCGAAAGACTTGGCATTAAGTACGTGGTTTAACACCCGAAGCTCGTGATATACCGGAGATAAAAAATGGCTACAAAAAAAGTATGCATAAGCGGTGTAGAAGACGGTTTACGTCTTGAATCACGCATTCTTGAAGAAATTATTCAAAAGAATGTTCGTGAAGGTGCCCGCAAGCTTGAAATAGATGCCCTTGGTCAACATGGAATTGGCGGACGGTTGTGGATTTCCAAGGACGAGCCAATTGAAATAGATGTTATCGGTTCACCCGGTCAGCGTTTAGGTTCAAAAGGTTTTCCCGGAACAACAATCAATGTTCACGGTTCAGTTTCTGATGACGTAGGCTGGCTCAATGCCGGAGCAGAAATCATCGTTCACGGTGATGGAACCAACGGCGCATGTAATGCTATGGCACAGGGTAAGGTCGTTATCAGCGGCAACCTTGGTGCTCGTGGTATGACCATGACTAAGACTAACCCAAGATTTGATCCTCCTGAGTTGTGGGTGCTTGGGACAGTCGGCGACTATTTTGCTGAGTTTATGGCTGGCGGAACCGCAGTTGTCTGTGGTTACAAAGGTCAGACAGCTGAAAATGTTCTGGGATACAGACCATGTGTCGGTATGGTTGGCGGACGTATATTTGTTCGCGGGCCACACGACGGTTTTTCTCAGGCAGACGCCATCTTAGAACCAATTACCGATGCTGATTGGACATGGCTCACTGAAAATTTAAAAATTAATCTTGCCAAAATCAACAAGTCATACCTGTATGAAAAGTTGATTGATAGATCTGACTGGGAACTCATTAGAGCGAAAACTCCTTTTGAGAAAACCGGTAAAGTTCGTCGTTCCATGACTGAGTTCCGTGCGAAAGTATGGGATGCAGAACTAGGTAAGGGCGGTTTGATCGGTGATTTAACCGATCTTGATAGATCTCCAATCGGACTAGTGCCGAATGGTCTTTTAAGAAGATATGTTCCCGTTTGGGAAAACAGCAAATATGAAGCTCCATGCCAGTCCAGTTGTCCTAGCGGAATTCCTGTTCAGGAACGCTGGCAGCTTGTTCGAGACGGTCTGGTAGACGAAGCTGTTGACCTTGCGCTTGCATATACTCCTTTCCCTGCAACTGTTTGTGGATATTTATGTCCGAACCTCTGTATGGATGGATGTACTCGCGGGCTTAAGAAGATGCTTCCTGTGGACATCACAAAGCTTGGACGCGAAGGTGTTAATAGTAAGGCTCCTAAATTGCCGGCTCTGTCGGGCAAAAAGGTTGCTGTTATCGGTGGTGGACCAGCTGGTATTTCCATCGCATGGCAGATTCGCATGAAGGGACATGAAGCCGTCGTTTACGATATGGCCAAAACCCTTGGCGGAAAGATCGCTTCAGCTATTCCTTCAAGCCGTATTCCTAAAGAAGTTCTTGATGCTGAGTTGAAACGTGCTGCGGAAGTTATTCCTCACGTTCATTTACATAAGAAAATGGACAGCGATGATTTCGCTGAACTCAAGCAGGCAAATGACGCGGTCGTTCTTGCTATCGGAGCTCAGAAACCTCGCATGATTCCTATTCCCGGCCATGAAATGATTACTCCGGCTCTGACTTTCCTTCAGCAATCTGTTGCTGGTAAAGCTAAGGTCGGTAAAAACGTAGTAATTATCGGGGCCGGTAATGTTGGTTGTGATGTTGCTACTGAATGTGGACGCCTTGGTGCGGATTCAATCACTCTGATTGATATTCAGGAACCAGCATCCTTCGGTAAGGAAAGAAAAGAAGCAGAAGAAGTGGGCGCGAAGTTCAAATGGCCTTGTTTCACTCAGGAAGTTACCAAAGAGGGCGTGCTTCTTAAATCCGGTGAGCTTATCGAAGCTGATACTGTGATTCTCTCCATCGGTGATACTCCTGATGTTGAGTTCCTTCCGGAAGGCATTGCTATTGATCGAGGGCATGTGGTTGTTAATGAAAATTACCAGACCACAGATCCTAAAGTATACGCCATCGGTGACACTGTTCGTCCTGGTCTTTTGACTCATGCTATCGGCCATGGTCGCAAAGCTGCGGAAGTAATTGATGACATCTTCACTGGCAGACGTCCTGAATCTCATCCTAAAGAAGTAATAGACTACAGCAGAATGACTCTTGAGTACTTTGATCCTCGTCTGACTGAATTTTCAGACATGAATCAGTGTGCAACTGAATGTTCTTCCTGTGGATCATGTAGAGACTGTGGACTTTGCGAAACTGTCTGTCCTCAAATGGCTATTACGCGTAATAGCCTCGAAGGTAAGAAGTTCGAAATGTACTGCAACGCTGATAAGTGTATCGGTTGTGGTTTCTGCGCAAATGTTTGCCCATGTGGTATCTGGAATTTGGTGGATAATACTCCACTCGGTTAGTTCTCACATATACGAATAAATAAAAATGCCCGCCGAAGTTATTCGGCGGGCATTTTTTTGTGCGTTTGAAATGGGAGTTTTTGAGTTCCTAAAACAACGGCGGAATCTCAAATTCGAGCATTTCTTTCGTCTTAGGATGCACGAAAGATAAATATCCAGCGTGTAGTTTTAGCTGTCCGGGGGCTGTGCCTGTCCCGTACAATCTGTCTCCTACGATGGGACAATTTAATCCAAGAGGATGAGCCGAGTGCACTCTAAGCTGATGTGTACGCCCTGTGAGGGGAGTGAATTCTATTCTGGTCTTTCCATCTTCTATTCCAATTTTACGCCACTCTGTCACGCCTAATTTACCGTGAATCGGATCATATACTTGGTATGGACGGTTGTACGGATCTAGTCTGAAAGCCATCTCTATAACGCCTTCATCTTCTTTTATGATGCCATCTAAAAGGGCTACGTATCTCTTTTTTACTTGTCGCTTTTGAAACTGGTCCACGATTTCCCTTACCGCACGGGCAGTAAAGCCCATTACGATCAGGCCCGAAGTGTCCATGTCTAATCTATGTATGGTTGGGAACTTGCGGCAATCAGGAAACATAGCCTGAACGCGTGTAACTACACAGTCTTTCCCTTCAGGGCCAAGCCCGGGAACGGATAGTAGCCCGCTGGGTTTATTTACTACTACAATTTTTGTGTCCGAATATACTATATCGAGCAGTTCTTTGTGATTCATTATATTTTAAGTTTGTTAAATTTCGAAAGCAGAAACGCTTATTTATGTACATCTCGAGTGGAGCTTACTTACCGCATTTATGATTATAGAGAAAGGGAGCAGGAGGTGGTTTTAAAATTGTAATTCATACTGTACGGGTATGTATAAGTGCTGTTTGAGGTGTAACCTAGTAATATTATGGCACAAAAAAAACCAAGTTCATTATTTTATATATATTTGTCTCACTTTTTGTGGGTTAAGGTTGTGAAAAAAATATCATTAAAGATAATAGGCTGTTATGAGCTTTATAAAATTAAATCAGCAATAGTGTGATTTTTTTGATTGCTTAATCAATTGAAATTAGCTAGTTCCTTGATCACGGAATCAATAAGTCGTTTCGGTAATCAATTTTTGCAACAGCAAAAGGATTCAAAGCTGATTTTTAGACTTGCTGAGATTTTTTTAGGAAGACATTTAAGGTTTTAAAATATTTTTATTAACACAAGCTTCCATTCCGAATGGAACAGGTATTGAGATGAAAAAAATGAGCTTGATCTTTATGGTTTTAGTGGCCCTTGTAGCAGCTGCAGCGACAGCTGAATGTCGTGAAAGTGTATCTGGTGATGTTACAACTGTTGCAGAAGCTAGAATCTCCAGCGCTGACACAAAAGCTGTTCTTCACGGTTTTTTCGTTAAAAAGATTAATGATAATAAATATGTATTTCAGGATAAGACCGGCGAGATAATTGTAGACTTGAATGCTAACGGCGCAGGTTCCCTACTTGCGGATGGAAAAGCAGAGGTTGCACTTGAGGGTAGGGTCGAGCAGGATCTTACTTTTGCCGGAATCGAAGCCCAGAAAATATCCGTTCTTAACTAAAACGGACCTCACTGGAAGTCTCTTCCACACATAGAAAGGCCGTTTCATTTCGACGGCTGAATAAACTGTATTGTCAACAGTTTTTACAGACCGCGTCAGCTGACGCGGTCTTTCTATTTTTAAAGGATATTGGAAATTGTAGTAAATAATGTTTCTTTTGCAATAGGCTTTGTAAGAAAACAATCACAGCCAGCGCTTAGTATTTTATCTTTCACTTCGGACAGTGCATGAGCTGTGAGCGCAATGATTTTTGTCGGCTTTTCTTGATGATCTTTTTCCCACTTACGAATTCTAGTAGTAGCTTCATACCCATCCATGACGGGCATTTCTATATCCATTAGAATCACATCATATGTATTCTTAATCCTTTCAGCCAAGCCTTCCTTCCCATTGCTTGTGGTGGTAAGGCGGTATGGAAGGTCTTTAAAAAACAGTTCTATCAGAAGGCAGTTCGCCTTATTGTCTTCAATAAGCAGCACCTCAAGTGGCTTGGGTGAAACTTGTGCAACCTCGTTTCTGAGTACAGGCTCACTCTCTATATTTTTGACAATGTTTCTTTCTCTAACCACTTTTTCGAGATCAAAAATGGTTAGAGGTTTTAATAGAACATGTCCTTTAAATGAGTCGTTGATATGGTTGTGTTCAACATTTGCAATAAGAATTATCTTTTCTTCTTCAACACCAAGCTCTATCAGGGAGGATACAGTTTGTTCCCATTCCCAACCGTGAAGATTATCCCTGATTATGATTAAGTCGTAAGGAAGAACCCCTTGGGGGGCTTCACATATCAGAATTTTACCTACCTCAAAATTATGAACTTTATCTACTTTTCTAGCTACTGCACTGAGCCTAATCGCAAAAGCTTCACGTGAATAATTTTGATCATTAATTAACAGAATTGATTGATCTTTTAGGACGGAGTCATTGTTATATACTACGGCATTTATAGCAAAAGGAATGTCTATATGTACTGAAGACCCGAATCCCTTAGTGCTTTCCATCCATATGCGCCCATTCATCGCGTCACAAAGTGATTTACATATAGAAAGACCAAGTCCTGTTCCGCCGTACTGGCGAGTTGTGGAAGAATCTTCTTGGGTAAATCTATCAAAAATTGAATTAAGTTTATCCTTCTCAATTCCTATCCCGCTGTCTTTAATCTCAAAGTGAAGTCCCACCTTGTTGCCTAACTCAATGGATCTCCCTTCGCTGAGTGATACTTCGAGCACTACGAAGCCTCTTTCTGTGAATTTAATAGCATTACCAATTAGATTTACAAAAATTTGCTTCAATCTTGCCGGGTCACCGATGATTTGCGTTGGGACATTACGCTTAATACTGTAGGCAAGCTCAAGCCCTTTGCTATGTCCCGCAAGGGAGGTGACTTTAAACGCCTTGCCTATCAAATGATCAAGGTCAATATCCTCGTTCTCAAAGGAGACTTGCCCTGCTTCAATCTTACTTAAATCAAGAATTTCATTGATTAGGTGGAGGAGTGCTTCTCCAGATTCCAGAAGTACTTCGATGAATCTTTGTTGCTCACCATCAAGCCCTGAATCGGCCAGAATGTCTGCCATGCCGAGGATTGCGTTCATGGGAGTTCTTATCTCATGGCTCATTGCAGCAAGAAATTGGGATTTAGCAACAACGCCCTTTTCAGCTTCCACAGCCATTGCTTCAGACCTTGCAATAGCAATGACAAGCTTTTCGTTGGCAGCTTCTAACTCATGGGTTCGCTCAAGAACTTTAACCTCTAAGTTTTTATAGAGGTTTTCGAGATTTTTGCTCATATAATTGAAATTCAGGGCTAGCCGCCCAATTTCATCCATTCTGCTACCAACATTTGCCGTGACGAATTCTCGGTTTGCAATCTTTCGAGTATTGTTATCAAGGATGCCTAGGGGAGTGATCACAATTTTTCGGAAAAAAGCATCCAAAGCGATAACAGTGCAAAGCATACAACCAATGAAAATAAGTATGAGATTAATCGTTTTGGATTTAATATCTTGTCGTACCTGATCAAGGTCCAGACCAATTTCAACCCTACCTAGCGTTTCATTGTCGCTAATGATGGGGTAGGCCACTACCATGATATCATCACTGTACTGAGCTGTTTTTTTGGCTTTGTGGTTTGGAGATATGATATTACCGGATTGCAGAATAGGCATTCCGTTCTGGTCATATATTTCACAAAAGGCGACCTGTGAAGATTTCTCCACGGACAGGGCAAGGTCTTCAATTAAAAAATAACTGAAGCGGGGCAAATATTCAGCGCAGGAGCGCGCGGTAAGAGACGCAATACCATGACCGTGTTCGTACAAGTTTTCTTCTAATATTTTTTTTTGGGAATCAATTATATAATATCCCAGAAAAAGGAAAAAAACTGTTAGTATAAGGCACGTTCCTATGGAAATTTTAAGTCTTAAGCTATCTTTCATTGGTACAGTTTGCTGCTTCCATTGTTCTGATCATTGTTTTTTTATTGTTCTTAAAAATAAACATATACGTTTAGTTGTCGGAGAAATTTTTGAGTTTCAGCTCTCCGCTGATTATCATTTGCTTTATTATTTTAATTTTTTCCAGAGTCTTGGTTGGTATTTTGTCTTTAGTATATTTCATTTCACTTAAACTTACACCATTGTTTTTCAGTCCATAATATGTAGGTCCGGCTTTGAAGTGCCCTTGCATTGCTTTTTTTAATTCTTCATAGGCCGCTACATCCAGTCTTTTAATCATGCTGGTCAGCACATTGCCTTTGGCGAGAGAGTCTTGGTCTGAATCCACGCCGATTGCATATTTATCCGTACGGCGGGCGGCTTCAATCACTCCGTTTCCAGTTAGCCCGGCTACAGTAAAAACAATGTCAGCTCCCTTACTATATTGATCCATAGCGATTTTGAATCCTTTTTTTGGGTTTTCAAACCCTGAAAAATCACCAACTGGACTTGTGTATTGTGAAAAGATTTCAATTCCCGGGGCAGCATATTCTGCGCCAGCTTTGTACCCTTGTTCAAACTGGTGAAGAAGAGTTGTGTCGGCTCCTCCGACAAACCCTATTTTGTTGGTTTTAGTTACGTACCCGGCAAGAGCTCCAGCCATAAAGGAGCCTTCATATTGGTTGAACACAGCAGAAGAAACATTGGGAAAGTTATCAATAGGAACTTCAATCATTATAAATTTTTTATCGGGAAAATTAGTTGCTGCTTCTTCTGCAAGTTTCTGGTGCTGCCCGCCGAGTAATATTATAATATCAGATTTGCTCGCAAGTTCAGCCACTTCTTTTGTTGTGGAAACACCTGTTTCGTGTGGCTCGATAATAATTAATTTGAAGCCAAATTCCTGCTGGGCTTTGCGGATTCCTCCGTATGCCATGTCATTAAATGATAAATCTCCGAGGCCGGCAGATCCGGTCAGAAAACCGACGACCACAGGAGCTGCAAAAGAGGTAAGAGCTGTTGTACTTAATATCAAAAACGTAAAAATGGATGTGATCAAACTTTTCATGCTATGCTCCTCATTGTTTTCAATTGTCGGATAAGAATCGGTATATAGTTTTCCACTAGATTGAGATAATTGAATAGCATCATAACCTTATTAATCGCTTCGTACCATATTCCGTGTTTTGTAGCCGAAGTAAAGTATAATATGTGCTGATTTACGGTGTCTTGTGCTTGTTAAGATTCATTTGTAAATCTTTGTAATGCTTAATTAGTTGTTTTGACGATAGTTTTCAATAAAAAGCCTTTGCAAACGTGTTGCAAAGGCTTTTTAGGAAGAAATGATAGCGATGATCTACGTATTAGGTTTTTCGGTATAGGTAAGTGCAGGTCGGATTATAAATAAAGAGAAGTTGTTAGTGTGCAGATTTTTGTTTTGTTGAGGTTTTAAAAAGAGAGTGAAATGGCCCCTTGCTCCAGTCTATCTTGTCGCCGCGTTGCGCGAGCCATACTCCTGCAAATATCACTAAAGAAGCGAACATTTGTGGTATAGTCAATGTTTCTCCCAATATGATCCAACCAAAGAATGCCGCGATAGCCGGTACAAGATTTATAAAAGCAGAAGCCTTTCCCGCTGGAAGCTTGCTCATTCCAACATTGTACAGCCCGAATGCACCAAGGGTCACAAATGCGCCAAGGTAGCCGGCTACAATTAAAATGGTGAGAGGGTCCGGCCCTATTCCATCACGGATTAGTAAATATAGACCGGGTAGAAAGAATATGGCTCCAGCTGCGTTTTGAACTGCTGTCAGTGTCCACGGGCCGTAGTTGGCAGATAGCCTTTTAACTAAAAGCATATATCCAGCCGCGCTGACCATTGCCCCAAGTTCCATAATATTCCCGAGAGCTGGGTTGCTGGCATTCTCCGATGGGTTTCCCGTAAGCGTCAATGCCCCAACTCCCACTATAGAAAGTGCCAGTCCAAACCATCCTGCGCGAGTTGTTTTTTCTTTAAAGAATATTCCAGCTCCGACAGCAACCATTAGTGGAAGAGATGCTGAAATTAGCCCGGCCTGAGTTGCCGAGGTGTAAGTCAAGGCATGGGATTCACATAAAAAATATAAGCAGGGCATAAGGAAGGCCAAAAGAGCCAGAGCTTTGCGGTCTTTGCCCTTCTTTACAGTTCCAGCGAATCTGGACGTGAAGGGTGCTAGAGCAAGGGTGGCTATGCTGGTTCTGAGCCACATAACCGCCCAGGGATTTAATGTGTTTACGAGATGTTTCATGGCAGCAAATGCGCTGCCCCAGAGAAATACCGCGCCAAGTATTGCGATGACGGGTATTATATTTTGAGATCCTAAGGATTTGTTTTGGGTGCTTGTGTTCTTCATGCATTGGTCTCCTATATGGAGGGTGTTTATTTGGAAAGAAATTTTAAATCTTGGAAAAAATTGCTGTTTTCCAAATAAAGCTTGAGCAAAGAAGTGTACAGCAATGGGATTTGGTAAATTAGGGGCAAGTTTTAGTCTCGAAATAGTGATAAAGGCAGCGGCTGGGAAGTGATACAGTCGCGGGAGCAAAGGCTTTGCTGATGGATTAAGACAAGGTCTGCGGTTAGGCTTGTGTATACTGGGTTGGTGTTGCCCCTGTATACTTTCGGAATACATTGGTGAAGTGGCTTTGGTCGGAAAATCCACTATCAAGGGCGACCTGTGCAAACGGGGTTCCTGAGCGGAGTAACCTTTTCGCATGGTCGATTCTTTGCTGGATGTGGTAGTTATGTGGCGGAAGTCCTACCGTTTCACGAAAAACTCTGAGCAGATGGTATCGGGATAGTCCGGCAATTTCTGACAACTCATCAAGTGTAACTTTTCCCGAAAGATTTTCGTTCAAGTAGTTGCGAGCGCGGCGCACAGCTTCAGGTTCTTTGGTCTTTGGTACTTTTGAACTTAGCTCGCAATGCCTTGTAAGCAGAGCTGCTGCTGCCTGTGATAAAGCCGTATCCAATTCTAGTCTGCTGGTTTGTGCTACTGCTACATTATTTAGTTGAGTCAGCGAATGGGTGGCGAGGTTGTCCTGAATTACAACTGATTTAAATTCTGGCAGCCGGTCTTTTTCCGCAAGATCTCTGGCGGCTTTTGCGAGAAGTGGGTTGTCGAAGCTGAAAACCCTATACGTCAAACGGGTGTCTGGGCTTGTAAGGACCCCTGAGTGAACTAAGCCGGGGTTAAAAAGGGCTATTTCTCCACCACGAATAAAAGAACTTCCGGCTCCGGGCTGACGGCAGTAGCAACCTCCGGCTTCCATTACTCCTACAGAGTGGAAGCCGTGCGTGTGATTTGGGAAGGAGTGATTGGAATTAATAACTTCCTGAATCTCCAATCCCTCGACTGCTTTTGGTCTTAGGTATTGTATTTTGCCCTTGCTCATATTTTATCCTGATCCATAATTTGCACAATCCGCTTAGTGAGGCAAGTTAATGGATGGGGGTTGGGTGGTCTTGCAAAAAATTGCTATGACTTGCTATTGAGTCGAAATGAACGGCTTGAATTAAACATAGTTGATTTGATTAAGCTATTGGATAGCACGTTGTTTGAGTGCTCGCGCGCAGTTTATTGGCGCGTGTGAATACACGCTCACCTAAAAGTTGTATCATCCTTTTAATAATGGGGTTATTATGGCGTACATTGTTTTTAATCATAACAGGCGTGTGTGGCATGTGAATAGTTCACAGCAGGTGCTATTATATATTGAAGTAACCTCGGTAAGCAATAAAGTTGATAAAAGTGCTAAGTTTACATAGAAGGTGAATAAGATATTGAATTATGGGCCGTTAAATATTACTAATTGTGCCGGGTGTGAATTCTCTATTTTTCGTAGTAGCGTTTCTTTTGAGAAAAAATGATTGTCACAATTGGTGAATGAGGACTTATTTGGGTTGATTTTGATACACTGCTAACAAACTCATATTGTTATGTTATTTAAGGAATTTCCCCCTCCTATTAAATTAATGTGTCTATATGTCACATTTTTTAGTTGATTTATATTGCAGGGTGTTGTGGAAGCTACTGTTTTTATAGGAATAAATGTGTTGGTATGGTTGGTGCTTACTGTTTTACAGTAAAACATTTATCTTATTTTATCTATTATTGTAACAGCAAAGGTGTTCGCCATGATCAAACGTCTGTTCGTAAGTATCTTTATCGTAGTCGCTCTTCTGGTATCTGCCGCGCTTTTTAAACAGCATACTGTATTCTTTTTGTCTGCTCAGATTGCTGCCGCTGTTATTGTTATTGGGCTGGGTTTTTGTATCGTGCAAAAGGTCATAACCCCCCTCAATACCCTTACTGCAGAAGTTAAAAAGATTTCCGATGGAGATTTTAATGCCCGTTTGAATACTGATTTTATTTGTGAATTATCTGATCTTTCTCAGGAAATAGCTGGTCTAGTAGATATGTTGAATGAAAAGCTTGGAAGAGATGAATCGATGCTTTCCAATATTATGACTCCCATGGTTGTTGTGGGAGTTGATGGAAATATAAACTGGCTGAATGAGAGCATTGTTAAACTTCTTGAAATTGATGGTGATCCGGCAAAATTTATCGGAGAAGATTTTTCAATATTTTTTTACGGAACCAAGCAAGATACTATCTCAGAAGGCTGTCTAAAAGAACGGAAAAAGAAATTTGCTAAAGGGCAGGTGTTGAGTCGTAAAGGGAATATGAAATATATCTCTATTGCTTCTTCTCCCATATTTGATACCCGTGGCAATCTTATTGGTGGGTTCACTACGATTATGGACTTTACCAACATAAAGCTGAAAGAAGATTTTATTACTGAACAAAATGAGAAAATTGCTCAGGGCGTTTCTGATGCAAGAAAGATTTCAGAGCAGTTGGCCGAAGCATCGGAAGAGATTCGTACAGAAGTTAAAAGTTCCAGCACCGGTATTCATGACCAGCAGACTAGAACTGAACAAGTTGCCACAGCCATGGAACAGATGAATGTCACTATTATGGAAGTTTCAAGAAATGCCAGTAACACCGCACAAGTTGCCAGGCAGACGCAGAATACAGCTCGTTCCGGGTTCAGCCTTGTAGGCAACATCATAAAAGTTATGCAAGAAGTGAATGGGAAAGCTAAGCATCTCAAGGACGAAATGGTAACGTTGGAATCTCACAGTACGGGGATATCATCCATCATGCAGGTTATTTCAGATATTGCAGATCAGACAAATCTTCTGGCCTTGAATGCAGCTATCGAAGCAGCTAGAGCCGGTGAAGCTGGACGAGGATTTGCCGTTGTTGCTGATGAAATTAGAAAGCTTGCTGAGAAAACTATGGTGGCTACAAAGGATGTAGGGGATTATATCACCGCTATTCAGACTAGTTCCAGCCAAAGTACTCAGGCCACTGACCAAACCTTGGGCAGTATAGAAGAGGCGTCCAGTATTTGTGATGAAGCTGGAGAGGCTTTGGAGCAGATTGTTGGATTTTCCCAAGATACTGCGGATCAGGTTGAGGGGATTGCCACTGCCTCTGAAGAGCAGTCCGCTGCCAGTGAAGAGATTAACGCTGCGATTGAAGCTGTAAATGAAATTGCAGTCACGACCTCTGGTTCCATGACAAACGCTGCCGACTCTGTTGCGGATTTGGCGAGTCTAGCTACCGAATTGGATACATACATGGTTGCCATGCAGAATCAGGAATAATGATTACTGCACGGGGGTTGATCATGCATGAATCGTGTAATGGGGTTTTATAGTAGTAGGATGTTTTTTATATAGATTTATAGGAAGGCCGGAACGAAAGTTTCGGCCTTTTTCTTTGTTTGGGCACTTGTTTCCAATCCACAAAAACTAGAAAAGGGTATCAATTAAAAGAAGATAGCCTACCAAAGATCGGATGTTGTAGTCAGATTTGGCTACACCTCTCTATATCTTTGTGCTAGCATTATTTAAAATATGCAATACTATGCTATCCTAAATAGGAATTTATTCCGGCAATCGTCAAAGTAAGTAGAGGTAGAGGGTATGAAAATCTATACGTTGTTTCTATTCTGCTGCATATCTTGCTTGTTCCTTCCCAGTTGTTCGCAACAAAAGGAGGACTATAACATTGGAGCGATATTGGTTCTTAGCTCTAAAGACAGCGCAGAGTTTAGCAATGAACATCAGGTTCTTACCGGTATGAAAGTTGCCATCGATAAAATTAATAATACAGGAGGTATACGCGGGAGAAAGGTGAACTTGATAGTCCGAGATTGCAAGAGAGAAAGTGAGATTGCTCGAAAGCAGGCTGTAGAACTCCTGGAATATAAGCCCATCGCCATTGTATCAATCTACAGCCACATAGCCCAAGCTCTTACCGATATTGCTGCAAAAAACAACATAACGCACATTGCCGCGTTGGCGAGTGCTGAAAACATCGTAAACGATGCTCCACACAGCTTTAGGTATGGACCATGGGCCTCAATCGAAGTGAAAGCTGCATTGCCAATAATATATAAGTTAAACGCAAAAAAAATTGGATTGATTAACATTGACAACCTTTACGGTAATTCTGTCTCAAACCAACTGGCTGAGTTAGTTCATTTACAAGGAATAACTACCAAAAAAGTATCCTACCAGAAAATAAACGAAGACCTGAAAAACAAACTTCGCCAGCTTGATGATGTTGATCTGATATATTTTTCATGCTTTCCTGCTGATATGTCCGCGTTGCTAAAAACAATTCGTGAGGTACTTCCTGGTCTTCCGATAATCGCTCCGAACATCGCTGCCAGTCCTATATTTGCAAGCAAGCCGGAATTGGATGGAGTGTATCTTGCCGCGCCGCTTATTTACAATTCATCATTTCCATTTATTGTAGATATAAACAAATTATTCACCGAAAAGACCGGACAGAAAATTACCCATTATTTAGCCATCGGGTATGACCTTATAAATCTACTGACCCAACTCATTCTTAGATCAGAAGAATCACCGCCTGCGCTTACAAAGGAATTGCTTGCAGGCTTTGTTTACCCCGGGTTGTTTGGTGATGTCATAAATAAAGCTGGTTCTCATGAATTCTCATTTCCCCTATACCCCGCACGCATCCAAAATGGTACTATTGTCTATCAAGAGCGCTAGATGAAACTTAACACACGACTCCTCATATTTATTGTAGCATTTTCTACTCTGTTTTTTAGTATTTCAGGCATTGTGTACCAAAAAAGCTACAATGCATTAAATGAAAGAATCTTAATTGATGTGAATCTAGTTGCTGAAAGAATCAATAGAAAGCTGCAAAGCGATATTAGTTTTATTGAAGAAGATATGAAACTGTTTGCCGTTTCTACAGATCTTAGCAGCTGTAATTATTTAGAGAGTGGCTTACAATATTCGATCCATTCAATGTTAAAGCGGCGGTTCGTATCCTTCTTTGAAGCCGAATATGGATATAAGCTTTATGAGAATGTCATAATGTATGACATTTCAGGAAAAAAAATTGCATCAGCGATTTCTCAGAATTTTGCTAAACCATCTTCATGGAATAAAATTTTAAAAGGTGAGAACCATGTGGATCTTATCAACCTCAACAGTGGGATATCCGCTGTAAGCATTGCTATTGCGCTTAAAGACTGCCACGGGACTGTTTGGGGGGTAATGCAAGGAATAACTACAATATCGGCTTTAGTGCATAACGGAAATATTTCTTTACCTAATCTCAATGCGTATCAAGTTGATCTATTAACTAAAGACGGTAGAATTCTTTACTCAACGGCCCTCCATATTCCTAATGAAAAAGTTAAAAATCAAAAATTTTTCCGGCAACTAAAATCTAACGAAGTAATAGTTGTCAAAGGCGCCAATGGCGAGAATAAGCTCATTCTCAGCAAAGTGAGCCAACAAAATGATAAAAGTTTTTCATGGATTCTGGTGCTTCATCTTGATTACGATAAGCTCTTTTCCAAAATTCTAGCGCTGCGCTGGTGGATTAGCTTAAGTGCGTTCATGCTTGTTCTTTTGAGTATCAGCTTTTTCATTCTAATATCAAAAGCAATCGGAACACCTTTAAAGATCATTTCACAAACTGCTAAAAAGTTAGGTGAAGGAAATCTTTCAGAACGTATTAAAGGTAATTTTCCCAGTGAATTTAATTCATTGTTAGTCATTTTTAATTCTATGGCAGAAAATCTTGAAAAAAATAGGGATCAGTTAGAATCTAGAGTTCGCGAACGCACCGGCCATCTTCTTCAATCAAATGCAAAGCTCGTAAAAGAAATTGAGGAGCGCAAGCATATTCAAGCAGAACTTCTCCAAAGTGAATCTCGATTAAATCTTGCTGCACAAAGTTCCGGTTTGGCCCTTTGGGAATATAAAAGGGATGAGAACAAAATAACTGTCAGCGATCACTGGTTCGTTATTAGAGGTCTTACTCGTGAGGAATGGGATGGATCTTTAGAGCAAGCAAGTGAAGGCCTTCACCCGGAAGATAAAACAAGTATTATGCAGGCTGTTGAACAGCTCCTTAATGGCGAAAAAGACACTCTTGATATCGAGTATAGATTCAAGCGCAACAGTGGAGAATGGGGTTGGGAGCAAGTAAGCGCAAAGGTTACCGAGCGCAGCAGTAGTGGTGGGCTATATCAGGTGGTGGGCTCGCTTAAAGATATTACTGTTAAAAAAAGTATAGAACATCAAATGGCTATGACCCGTAAGCTTGAATCAGTTGGTCAACTTGCATCTGGTATTGCTCATGAGATAAATACGCCACTTCAATATATCGGGGGCAATCTCAAGTTCATGGATGGAGCCTTCTCTGAATTGCTGGAATTTAATCAGGTGTTGCACCAGGATTTGAGTTTCGACAAAAAACTTTCTTTTAATAAGCAACATCTTAAAGATTCTGATGAGCTTTTGACTGAAATGAGTGATGCAACCAAAGAATCCATTAGTGGCGTTGAACATATTTCCAAAATAGTCCAAGCTATGAAACAATTTTCTCATCCCGGTAGCTCTGAGCGTAAGAAAATTGATTTGAACAACTTAATCAAGAACATTGTCACCATTTCAAGAAACGAATGGAAATACGTATCTACAATTAAGTTCAACCTCGAAAATGACTTACCATTTCTGACATGTGATCCTAGTGAAATGAACCAGATTGTACTTAACCTTATCGTAAATGCCGCGGACGCTATAAAGGATAAAAGTGGTAAAAATCCAGAAAAAGGGGAGATTGTTATTTCAACCAGCTTCGAGAATGATCACTCTATTCTATTAACCATAGAGGATAATGGAAGCGGTATCCCTTCTAATATTGTTAGTCGTGTCTTTGATCCTTTTTTTACCACAAAAGAAGTTGGGAAGGGAACAGGGCAAGGACTTGCAATAGTATATTCCATTATTGAAAAATATAACGGAAGTATATCTGTTGAATCTGCTCATGACGTAGGGGCATTATTCACTATAAAAATGCCCATAAATTAGCTTTAAAAAACGGGTGACATTTCAGTCAACTTTATGCAAACGCAGATAATTAATCGTAAAATGTGGCGGAGCCGAAGAATATTTAGCCTTCGGCCTTTGGCATGACAGGCTAGAGGTTGTCGTTACACTTTATTCTTATGAATATTAGTATTGCCAATCCATATGAAGAGCGGATGGTTTACAACCAGCTCTTTCAACTTGAATCAGACTTGAATGGTTTGGTTAGTCATTTTAAAAAGCAAGCACTGACCATTACTAATGATATCCCGCTTTTAAGCCCGTCTCATTTGAGGCTGTCTTTTTTGTGTTTTTCCCAACACGTCCATTTTGGCTAGGATTTGTAAAAAGAAACCGATGTTAGCATAAGTCGTGATCTTATTGGTACAGACAGTGTTCGGAAGACATCTCTCGACTTCAAGAGTGGCAGGTCAGAACTTGTTTAGTCTCATGGCTAGTGACGATCAATATATTCCTGTAATTGGGCATGCCATTTCTCAGTGTCATATTCTTGTGGGGTAGTTGATTCGTTCAGTAGAAGATCAGCTAAATGTCTTGGAGTCTTCCCTCCTATATATAGGGACTTAATGCACGAGACGCAGTATACACAAACATCATCACATGGCATGGAGTCAGCGCGCTTCTTCATTAGTTTATGGACTTTTTCCACAGGAAGTTTCGGATAGAAATCATCACCACAGCAGACTGAGCTTGATTTATTGAATTTAGTTTCAATCGTTTCAACGTTCATATTGTTAAGCAGTCTGCGAACAGCTTGATGTACCCCTGAATTATCGCGAACCGGGCATGCATCGTGGACCGACATTTTTAGTCCAAGGTAATCAGGGAAATTGAATGAATCTAGGCTGTCTATAACTTCCCACAATGATATTGTCGAAACCCCTTCATATAAACTACTGAACCTTTTGTCACAGCCCGCGCAGATATTGATAATCATAGATCCTTTTTCAAGTTGAGGGTCGTGACGGCAGCATGTTTTATGTAAAGAGGTTTCTTTATAATTTTGGTTCAGAAAAGCTAAAATAGTATTTTCCATTTCAGGTTTATAAAGACTAAGTGCACATCCGGGATTAAAATATGTTTTATTTGGCATTTTGACTCTCCTTTTTTTTATAGAAATAATTGTTTTAGCTATCCGTAACGACCCGAATGTTGCTGCATGCAGCAATATTCGGAATGATCTTTGAGGATAATTGTGCAAAAGTTCGAGAAGGAGGCTCAAATGTTATATAGCAATAAGCAACAACATGAGGATTATAATAAAATAGAAAAAGCTATCCATTTTATTCAAGATAATTTTAAGTCTCAACCAAGTTTAGAAGAAATTGCAGATAATGTTCATTTAAGCAAATATCATTTTAACCGCATGTTTAAGCGGTGGGCAGGGATTAGCCCTGTTCAATTTTTACAGTTTATCACTTTGGATCATACAAAAAAAGAATTATCCAAATCCAAGAGTGTTCTAGAGGCTTCTCTTGATTCAGGTCTTTCCGGTCCGAGTCGATTGCATGATTTATTTGTGAACTTCGATGCAATGACTCCGGGAGATTTTAAAAAGCAAGGGGCTGGATTAAATATCGAATACGGTTTTTGCTCATCTCCTTTTGGTGAATGCTTGATGGCAATAACTAAGAGAGGCATTTGCTATTTCGGTTTTGTGGAAGAAAACCATCAAGATATGCTAGACCAACTTTTTAAAGCATGGCCTGACGCTGTATTCATTGAAAATAGTTTAGCTATTGTTCCCGCTGTAGCACAAATATTCGATGCAGATAAAGTACAAGAAACTCGTCCTTTTAATCTCTTAATCAAAGGGACCAATTTTCAAGTTAATGTGTGGAAAGCTTTATTAAAAATTCCTAGCGGAAGTCTGGCAAGCTATCAGGATATAGCAGAATATATGGGAAAACCAAAAGCATTCAGAGCTGTTGCAAATGCAATTGCTAAAAACCCTGTAGCATATTTAATTCCATGCCATCGAGTCATAGCTAAATCAGGTCAAATACATCAGTACCGATGGGGAGCTGCAAGAAAGAAGGCGCTTGTCGGGTGGGAAGCGGCGGATGAATACAATTTAAGATCAGAGAGACTGTCAGATAGTTAGGAGCGTGAAAGAGATGCTGTCTTTTTTGTTTTTGTGTCCATATTAATATACTCGTCTTGTGTCCGATCACCAAAAAAGAAAAAGGATATCAATCTAAAGATTGATATCCTTTTTCTAAGAAAAGTGGCGGAGCCGAAGGGACTCGAACCCTCGGCCTCCGGCGTGACAGGCCGGCGTTATAACCAGCTTAACTACGGCTCCGCGTATATGAAGTGCGTTAAGCGGCACTAAATATCAAATGGTAGGCGAAACAGGGCTCGAACCTGTGACCCTCGGCTTGTAAGGCCGATGCTCTTCCAGCTGAGCTATTCGCCCTCAAGAGAAATATCTTCTAAGTTTAGTCCTGTGATATGTCAATCAAAATTTGTAAAAAAGTGAAAGTTTCTAGTTATTCCATAACCCAGAGCTTCGCTTTCTCTTTTTCAGCAACACCGAAATGCTTAAGTTCAATGAACGGAAATAATTTATCACTAATTTCAGTAAGCGTTTCATGCCAGCTTTTATCGGACACAACGGCCTTTTTGGTGAACCTTTTCAGGTTTGGAAATGCGAACTTAATATCTTCGACTAATGCTTTGAGAGATATTCCGCCAAATTGTACCAGTTCAACGTAAATGGCTACTTTTTCTTCGTATTTGAATTTTTCATTCACTGCATCGATAACAAGCTTCATGTCTTTTTCTTCAATCTTGCCAGAAATTTTAAATCCGACCGCTTTTGATGAGTCTATTTCTACTAGTTCAATCATTTTTGCCTCTTTAGGTTTGGAAAATGCTGATTCGTTGGGACAAGTTACAAAGGATAGCATTTTTTCTAAATAGGGGGCAATAATATTTGGCAGGTTTAGATTCGCACTTTTACTATGCTGAGTATATTGTTCGTGTAGCCGTCGCCACGTTTGTATTCTCTGTATCCTGCGGAATGTGCACATCCTATGGCGAACAGCTTATCTTCTTCTTCAACTAGCTCAGAGGTGAACTCGCCGCATGATAGCTGTTTAAATTCTGTTGGAATATCAATTCTGTCACCGGGCTTATGGTTCGGGTTAGTGGATGCGACTATTTTGCCGTCTGTGCCTACAAACATCCCTTCTGATCCTTCTAGGACATCTCCATTGCCGTCATGAGGAAGTGCATCGTTTAACATGGATAAAAATTCAGGTGCTGAATCGAAAACGATACCGATACCGCCAAGGACATTGGAATGATTCTCCAGCGATGTTATTGATGCACTGTATATGTATGAATGGCGCGGCATTCCATTTTCGGCATAAAGGTCCGTTGAGTCAAAGCTAGAGACGCAATAGCGTTGCGAGTCTGTAATTTTTAATGTTTCTGATATATACTGGTCATTTAGCGCGCGTCCTTCCTGGCGGAATTCTTCTGGATTGGAGCAAGCTAGAATCCTACCACTCCGATCGTAGATAAACAGATTGGTGTAGACCGTATAGAGGCTGTTTATGTAATGTAGAATGTCGCGCATATGATCGCGCTCAGCATCGCTGACTTTAGACTTTTCTAAAATTCTTCTGAAATCTGAGGTCAGTGCCCACCATCTACAGTCGTTTGCACGTTCGTATAGGTTGCGATCCATGATATCGATACCAAGTTGAGCCATAAATTGAACATCGTGAAGTCTGGATGAGGAAGCAAGCTTTAGCAGGCCGTCAGTGGATGACTGGAATACATGCTGAACTTGATCGCCTATTTTTTTGATTTCATTAAGGATGTTGGGCAGTGCTCTCCCTTCCATCTGCTCTGTTATGTTCGGTTCGATGCATTTCTTGGCAGCCATGATCTCGCCGTTTTGAACAACCAGCTCTAGGTCAGAAAGTACATTCTCGGACGCTTCCTCCACCTGAATGAGTCTGCCGGAAAATATAGCTTTATTACGAATAGTGTCTGCATCAAGTGAGCAGTTATCGCTGTCGCTACTAAAACTTGTTTCCATGCGTTGCAGCACATGTCCATACCACGTCAGGCCGAAAAAGCCCTGATACCCTTTGGTTTCAACTGTTTTTGCAAGGTGTGGATCGCCATTTATATTTACAACATTGAATTCATCTTTTTTGGACATGAGATAAGGTCGTCCAACAGGAGCTTTTACCGGATCACTGGAGGAGATTGCTTTCCCGCTTTGGTCGAGGACAAGGAGAATTGTGTCTTCGGAGGATTGCAACAAATTCTTGTAAATGCCTTCCATTTCTCCCGCGAAGTCGAAAATAAGGCATAGAACCCCCAGCGGAGCGCCTGAATTCGGAGACTTAATAGCCTGAGAATATATAAGAACTTCTCCTCGGTTAGGAGCCAGGTCGCTTCTTCTGTAGGTTTCTACGTATTCTTCAGCCTCATATGTTTCAGCTAGAAGAGGGTCTTCGGAATAACTAACCTTATTGTCGTGGTCCAGATGGGCGCAAACTTTACCATTGGTATCTAGGATGATGATTTCGTCATAGACCGTGTATTTGTTGCGATATTCAAGGAGGCGTTCTTCCATTATTTCAATTGCTTCGTGATCGCTGGTGTCGTCTGAAAGGAAACGGACTATATCATCGTCTGTTGCAAGGAAGCCCACATCCGCAGTTCTTTCGAACAGGTTGCGTTTAAGGATATCTATTACGACCTGAGCGACAGAAGAAATTTCAAGTATAACCTTTTGGGTATTCTCTATGACTAGAGTGTCGACTAGGTTCTGTTTTAGGGTAGAAAAGTTTTCCTGAGTTTTAATAATGAAGTCTATTAAAGTTTGAGCAATGCGACTGCAATTAATTTTACCAGTCAAAGTTGCCATGGTCCACTGGCGGTCAAGTCTTGTAAGCAGGCTCAGACATTTTTCAACGGCAGGCATTGCCTTGAGAAGGGTTCGTTCGTGCCTTTTGATCAGTTCATTCTTCATTATATTACTCTTTCTAAATTAGGCTATGCTGGAATTATCGCAGGGGATATTGTTATCGGAGATTTTTATGTCCGAATTTTGGTCTACGCAAATTGTGAATGAAAAAGCTTGGGGAGAGCATGATTCAATTTAAATACAACTTAACTTGTCAATTTTGTCCTGTTTCTTGCGATTGTGTAATCAATGATGCATTGTTTTGTCAATATTTTTACAAAACTGTACAGTGTTGCTTATTTTAGAGTCAATTTCAAGAAAAGCGTGTTATAACTTTTCAAATTTGTGAAAAATGCTGATCAAAGCTCTTTTCTTGAGAGTGTTTATTGCTAATGAGTGATGCTGGTTTTTTGGTAAAGATGGGTTTTTAGTAAATACAGCAACAAAATTATGAACATCTATTGGCATTCAGTAAAAAAAATGCAAGGTTTGTAAGCATAGAATATAAATCAAAAAATGATGTGAGATTTAAGCGTAGTTCGATTTAAGCGCAACTAGTTATACACTTAGGGAGCCTGAAAACGTGGCTGATTTACTGATTCCTACATATGAAGTTACCGGCCGGCAGATCATTATAATGTCTATTCTCGTTTTGTATCTCGGTACTTTTGTTACCAAACACATCAAATTTTTGAACAAGAACAATATTCCTAACTCAGTAACCGGTGGTTTGATTTGTAGCATTGTCGTGGCTATGCTTGCAGGTTTTGGAGTTGTTCAACTTACCTTTGATTTACAGCTTCGCGGTATTTTGCTCCTCATCTTTTTTAGTACAATCGGACTTAACGCAAAGCTGCGCTCGTTGCTCAGAGGTGGAAAGGCTTTAATTCTTTTGGTTGTGGCTTGCTCGGTCTTCCTCGTCTTGCAAAATGTTATGGGTGTTTCTGTTGCGATGTTGCTTGGATTCTCTCCTACCTTCGGGTTGTTTGGTGGGAGTATTCCTTTCGCAGGGGGGCACGGAACTGTTATCGCTTGGGGCGAGGTGGCTACTGCTAAAGGTGTCACCGGAGCATCGGAATTCGGCATTGCCTGCGCTACGCTAGGCTTAATTTTCGGAGGATTGCTAGGAAGTCCTGTTGCTGGCTGGCTGATTAAAAAGGAGAATCTCCAGCCTGATGATGCAAAAGATGCTGATGGGAAATCTAATGTTAAAGATGCCGACTCGAAGGGAGCTAAACGCCATATCAGTGTTGAAGATATTATTGATACTACTCTTGCTTTGGCTCTTTGTCTTGGTGCCGGGGACGCTGTGAATCGCTATTTATTTGCTTATGAAATACGTTTGCCGGGTTTCCTCACCGCACTAGTCGCGGGAGTGGTAATAACCAACCTTGCAGATCCACTTAAAGTGAGCATCAGGCATAATGTTATTGATATTTTGGGCGGAGTTTCGCTCCAGTTGTTTTTGACCATGAGCCTTATGAGTATGGATCTACTTTCACTTGCAGATTCTGCAATGCTACTAGTGATTACCATGGCTGCTCAGGCTCTTTTAGTTGTGTTCTTCGCGACTCAGGTTGTGTTCCGCCTGCTTGGCAAAGATTACGATGCCGCAATGATTTGCGGAGGGTTTTTAGGGCTGGGGCTTGGAGCGACGCCGGTTGCTATTGCGAGTATGGATGCTGTCGCAAAAAGATATGAGCCGTCTGCGAAAGCGTTGCTTGTAATTCCTTTAGTGGGAGCATTCTTTATCGATTTAATTAATGCTGGAACGATTCAGACTTTTTTGAATCATCCGTTTTTTCAGTAAAATAAAAGCCTACCCGATTCGAGCATGCTCGAACCGGATAGGCCATATTTTTTAATAGTCCATTTTGAGGGCTAAGGTCGCCCCCAGTCTGCACAGTTAAGTGCAGCTCTTTATATATAGTATTTGCTTATAGTTATTAGAATCGCTCAAAACCTTGATCTTCAGAGAACCTTTGACGCTGATGCGCACTTTTCGAAGCAGGTAAAGCACTCTTATGCGAAGTTGTATTCTGATTGAAAGTAAAGATTCCGACTGCGGTGCGCAGTATTTCACTCTGTCCGGCAAGTTGCTCACTAGTTGCGGCCATTTCTTCTGAGGAAGAGGCATTTGATTGAATAACGTCATCAAGTTGCTGAATGGAGCGGTTTATTTCTTCCACTCCTCCATTTTGTTCAGCGGTAGTAGCAGATATCTCTTCTATTAGCTCGGCTGTTTTCTGAATGTCTGGAATGATTCGTCCCAGCATATTTCCAGCTTCATTTGCGACATTTACGCTTGATGCTGAAAGTGCGCTTATTTCAGCTGCGGCCTTGCCGCTATGCTCAGCCAATTTACGAACTTCTGCTGCGACGACGGCAAATCCTTTACCGTGTTCACCTGCTCTAGCAGCCTCAATTGCAGCATTAAGTGCAAGCAAATTAGTTTGCCGTGCAATGTTCTCAATTACACTGATTTTACCCGCTATTTCAGTCATAGCTTCAACTGTTTTTGCAACAGCCTCTCCACCAGCTTCAGCATCTGTAGCCGCCTGAACAGCTATCCCTTGTGTTTGCTTAGCGTTGTCAGCATTTTGGCGCAAACTCGAAGTCATTTCTTCCATGCTCGAAGATATTTCTTCAATACTTGCAGCTTGGGCATTAGCTCCTTCAGCTACACTCTGTGAGGATGCTGACAGTTCTTCGCTACCCGCACTCATTTCATTTGTGGC
The DNA here is from genome assembly GCF_000711735.1 of Maridesulfovibrio frigidus DSM 17176. Taxonomy (NCBI): domain Bacteria; kingdom Pseudomonadati; phylum Thermodesulfobacteriota; class Desulfovibrionia; order Desulfovibrionales; family Desulfovibrionaceae; genus Maridesulfovibrio; species Maridesulfovibrio frigidus. Next base: position 196,119 of record NZ_JONL01000005.1, on the reverse strand, counting down.
TCCACTGATTGACGTAATTGTTTCTGTCAGGTTTTCAGACATTTGTTTAACTGCACGGGCCATGTCTCCAATTTCGTCGCCTTTTGCGAGGTCCTTTTCCGAAATGGTAATGCGTAGGTCGCCTTGAGCAATCTTTTGAAAGACACTTACAAAAGTGCTAAATGAGTTGGATATCCGGCCGACGATTAGGAAGATCACAAGTGCCGCCGCAAGAATAGTTAGTAATGTTCCGACAATTGCTACATTCCGAATTGCGCTAAGCGGGGTCATGAGCTCTCCGAGAGGAGCTGTTACCGCAACAAGCCAGCCTGTTTGTTCTACTTCGGAAAAAGCCATTGCCTTCCACTGGTTTTGCTTATCGAAGAAGTACTTATATTTACCTTTTTTCTGGGCAATCATAACCTTTCCGTAATCTGATCCGCTTACATCCAGTTCCATTATGTATTTGGGATTAGGATGTCCGATGATCAAGCCTTTAGAATCTGTGAGAAAAGCATATCCATTTTGACCGATTTTGATGGGGGCGAGAATCATGTCGTATAGGTCAGTGATTTTGATTACAGCGAAAAGGACACCTTTGACCGTTCCTGATCTATCTTTGATCGGGGTTGATACAACAAATATGGGATTACCTGTTGCGCGGCTAGTCAGAGGCTTGGACTTAGCAATACTGCCGCCTATAGAAGTTTTAAAGTATTCTCGATTTTCAACATCAAGCGATGCGTAGCTTTCCGGGCTGGCTGTAATAACTTTGCCGTCAGCCCCTACGAGGGCGACACCTTCGTACCAGGGGAAATCTTTAAGTGCATTTAGAGTAAATGAGTGTGCGTCCTGTGCTGCCTGCGTATTCCCTTCAATAGCTTGAATGAAAATTTTGTTTCTACTCCAGTTGGATAGATTTCCCGTTATGCTTTCCATCCATTCTTCAAGAGATCTGGTTGCTGCATTCGCATCACGAGTTATGGCAGTTACAATTTCATCTTCAAGGATGTTTGATGATTTTATATAGCTGAATGTTTGAAGCGAGATTATTCCAAGGATGATAATTGATAGAATGGGGAAAAGTAGTTGCCCTTTGAGCTTTAGTTTGAACATACACTGGAACTCCTTAAACATGTTAAGTAATAACTTGCGCATTTTATAGATTAGCAAAAAACGTCAATTTAAATTTCAGTTGCAGTTCACTAAGCTGTTTCTGAAATTAGTCTGTTTCTCGAGTCTCATTGTGGAATAATGTTTAATATATTATTTACAAGAGGAACAATGTCCACATGATATTATAAATTATATTCAGTTTAAGTGGTTGCAGGTGTGCTGTTGTTCGAATTGTTTTTGCGACTAATAAGGGGGCAGGACGTTTTAGATATGATTTTTACGAGTAAAATTGCAATTCGTATATATGGAAAAATGGTGTCGAGATATAATGAAAAAGGGATACCAATCTAACGATTGATATCCCTTTTTTAGGAAATGTGGCGAAGCCGAATAATTTTTAAATCTACGCTTTCTTTACTATAGAGGTCTTAAGCATCATTGCACCAAAGTTAGGTATTTTGCAGGAGATGTCGTGAATTCCATCCTCTGGTTCTACCAATCTGATGTTTTTTACTTTTGTTCCTTTTTTAATGGAACCAGATGCGCCTTTTACCTTTAGGTCTTGGGTAATGATGACGGTGTCGCCGTCAACCAAGACATTGCCGTTTGCATCTTTGTACACTTTTTCTGCTACGTCTTCAGGCTGAAACTCAAAATTACATTCTGGGCAAATAAGCGCACTACCATCAGAATACACATGCTCACACTTACACTTCGGACAATTTGGTATATTTTCCATTACTTCCAACTATTAGGTTTTTATTATCCCTCTTTCTTAAAGGGGGTAATTAATTAAAAAGTCCAAGCTAAATCTTCTAAACTTTCAAGTTTAAAAGAGCTTGGATAAAAGTCATCTGGTTTGATAACCTTTCAGCACATTGGCTCTATTATTTATCATTTAGCAGACTTTGTAAAACCCTAAAGAAGAAGCACATTCAGACCTAAACAGTTTGTGGTGACCATTTGAATTATTTGCCTTGTTTTATTTTTATGGTACGAATCAATACTATGAAACAGAAGAATGATGACAACTTTATTGTGTACTGTGTGCGGCTTCTTTCAAAATCATTGCATTTGAAAGTTTCACCTGAACGTTTCGATGTTATTTGCAAAACTGTTGCAGAAGGCTCGCAGCCCGAAGCTCGATTTTACATCATGGTTGTGGTGTCCACGCTGATTGCCGGGGCTGGACTTATAAGTAACAGTACTGCAGTTGTTATCGGGGCGATGCTTGTGGCTCCTCTGATGACTCCTATTTTCGGAATTTCTTTGGCTCTTGTGCGTGAGGATACAAAGCTGTTGAACCGTGCTTCCCTAGCGGAAATAGTTGGGGTCGTGGCGGCTATAGGCATGGGGCTGGTGGTAGGGTGGCTTGCCCTAAAAACAGACCCCTATCTTAAAGTTACTCCTGAAATGTTATCCAGAACCAACCCTAATATGGCCGACCTTGCCGTAGCTGTGCTGGCTGGGCTTGCGGGAGCTTATGCCCTTATTGACGAAAAGATAAGTCCCATCCTGCCGGGAGTGGCCATAGCCACAGCCATTGTCCCGCCCCTAGCTAACAGTGGACTGTGTATCGCTTACGGGGCTTACAGCGGAGCCATTGGTTCGTTCCTTTTGTTTTTTACAAATTTTGTGTCCATTCTGCTTGTGTCCTCCGTACTTTTTTACAGGGCGGGAATGGCTCGTGCTACTGTTGCAGATACTCCCCATAGAATCTTTCGAAAATTCGGCCTTGCGAGCATTGGCTTTATTGTAATGCTCGTCATCTTGGCCAACTCTTTTTCAACGATAATACGTGATCGCATGGTGCATCATCAGGTTAAGAAAAGATTGACCGTTGAGTTTGCAGATTATGCGACAACAGGCCTTGATAAACTCCTTATTAATATCCGTGATGGAAAGGTTCATGCCCTTGCACAGATCTATTCTTCCGGCACATTGTCCTCGGATGCAGTGCAAAGGATTGAAGACCAGATCGCTGTGAAACTTGAAATGCCTGTCAGTCTGGTTGTTAGAGAAATTAGTTCCAGTGACATCTCCTCCGAAGGTTCAAATGTTGCGTTGGTGGAGCACACGCTGGATGGTTTTTTTGTGAATGATGATGTTCGGCCCAGTGTTCGTACTGTGCAGGCTTCTGAGTTGGTGATTAAAGATTATCTCCGTGCTCATACAGGGTTGCATCTGGTACATGCCGACTTTTTCCATCTTGAAGATCAAGCAGTGATTCTGGCTAAAATTTCCGGGGTCCGCAGGCTTGCAATAGATGAAATCAAGATGCTGGAATCGAAGATCAGAGAGAAAGTTAAACTGCCACGACTCAGACTTATTCTGCGTTTTGAAGATGTTGCTCTTTATACCGATGCGGGGCTCATCCTTCCTTATTGGGATTCCAAATCCTCCCCGAATAAAAAACAGGCTGATGTTGTTGATAAAATCAGGCTGGCTCTTGAGAATTCTTTCTCTAAAAATGAGCACTATTTGCTCGAATCAATTCATAATTCTATTGTAGGCGGCCAGTATGAAACGCTTGTAGCTGTCAGCGGGGCGGGAGCTTTTGAAAGAAAAGAACTCGTAGCTTTGGAAAATCATCTGGAATCACTTGTTGGTAATCAGGTGCAGCTTTATGTCTGGATCAATAAAGGGCCCGTCATGACCCGAAAAGGGCTTGTTTCTTTTGCGCAGTTGAATGAATCAAGGAAAGGCAGGTTGAATGAGGATGATGAACAGCTGCTCTGGAAAACTTTGAGAAGGGTTCGTTAGGGAGAGTTGGGACTGATCCGAAGGGATTCGGCCCTCGGACTCTGGCGTGGCAGGCTAGAGGTTATCGTTGCGGTCCAATAAATTAAATATGTTACATTGTAGTGATTCGTTAGGTCATGTTTTACCTTTATGAAGACTTATTTTTTTTGCAAGCTTCTCAGTTCTTTTGCGTAATTTTCTATATCTGGAAATAAAATAGAACGACGAATGCCAAGTATGACCAATTCTGATCTGATTCTGTTAATGTGCTTTGCTGGAATAACAACTTTTTCTAAAAATGGACTTTGTTCATGTTCATCCAAAGGTGCGCTCATGTCATGAAGAGTAAAACATGACATTTGATTGAGCATTCTAAAGTCATTCTGACTGGCAATTACTGCAACTGGTCTAAATGAAGTGGTTCGATTCTTAGGGAGTTTGAAGGCATTTTGACATCTTTCTCTTAGTTCCGGACTTAGCGTACTTAAGTTCGGCAGTGTTTCAAATTCATGTAAGGAAGAATTTAATAATCCGGGATTCAGCATGCTAATGGATGCATCTTCTGTCCCTTTGTTACCGGCGGTTGCGAAATATGCTGCGACTAAAGGGGATTCAGACCAATCAAGGAGTCTAGTTGGCAATCCATAATGCTGCATCAATACCAGCCAATCTCCATATTCTGTTTTTGCTGGACAATTATCTATAAATACTTGTGCCTTCAACATGAATCGTTGAATCATTTGTGATTCAAGGTGTGGGGTGTAGTTTCGATATATATAAGGCTGCAAGGGCCATGATTCTTTACGTTGTCCTCGAAACCATGGCATATAGTCCCCGGAATTTCTAATATGTTCAATAAGATCTGAAATACTTGTGATTGTTTTGCTCTGAGATGTCATATTTAAATCCTAGTTTACCGCAACATACAGCGTTCCTGAAACCCGACAAAAACATTCCTGATGTCGGCGATACTTCCGAGTTCTGTCTTGGCATCTTGGACAGAGTTTTATTTCAGGTTTAGAAGCTCGGGAAGTTTGGTATCATTAAGTTAGTTTTGTCTTCTACGATATGGATAAAATTAGATTGGTCATTAATTCCTATTGGAACCCATGCGGTATTCACGTCCGAACACAATACGTAATATTTATACCCGAAAATACTACTGATTTGGATCGAAACAATCTCATCCCAGTCAACAGAATGCCACACGCATGAATCATTTTCATATCAAATTTCATGTCTTCTTTCACTAAGATTGCAACGAAAACAGGTACTGTTGCCAGTAGTTCAATCTTCAGTATAGGGGGGATTAATGGTCCTATTGGGCATGTGAAAATAATTTCTTCATTCTCCATATAATCACACAAGGCCTATACTTTTCGTGTTTCCAGATCGCACCATCACTCACCTCTTCTCAGAAGTTAATTATCTACACTATATCATTATTTTGCGCGGATAGTCCACTGAGATGGCTATCGTAGAACTTCAACATTTGCTGGTTGATTACTGGAGCGTCTGCCAATCCCTCAAAAACATGAAAAGGGTTACATCTTTCGATGTAACCCTTTTTCAGTAAAGTGGCGGAGTCGAAGGGACTCGAATTATCGGCTTTCGGCGTGATAGAGGTATTTGTTTTTTCTGATTTCTATTGATTCAAGTTTGAAAGAAATGTATATATATGTTTATGCTTAAAATAAAAAATATTTTCTTTTTCTTAATTATTACAGCATTCATGGTCTCATTTGAGACGTCAATATATGCTGAAGTTGAAAAGGATTATTTCGGTCGAGAAATGACCTTTGTCTATTCTCAACCGTTGGAATTCCCGAAAACACAAGCATTGATCAGACTTTATTCTGAAGTTTTTAGACGGGCTGGTATCAGATTTAGATATTTGAATGTACCTAGCAAGCGCGCAATGAGTCTGTTGTGCTCCGGTGAGGTTGATGGAGATCTAGGAAGGCTTTATTCTTTTATGAATCAAGATAGGTGTGTCGTGAGGGTTGGTGAACCCAATTTTAGCATTTCTATTACTGCATTTTCAGCAAATCCGAATATTTCATTGAATGGTTGGGAAAGTTTGCGTGGGTCAAAATACAAGGCTGAATGTTTCAGGGGTGAATTGATTTGTTTAACCAGAATATCGGACCTTCTGCCTCCTGATCAGTGTTCTGAAGTTAATACTGTTCATCAGGGAATACAGAAGTTGTTCAAGGGAAGGACAGATGTTTTCATCAAAGGTACGGGAGCTGTAGACTGGTACCTTAAGTCAGATCAGTTTAAAATAATAAGTCAAGGCAGGAAGATATATAAATCCGGAGTGATGGAAAGAACTACCAGTCACATGTTTTTGTATAGAAGACACGCTTACTTAGCTTCCAAAATAGCAGAGATTTTACGAGATATGAAAAAAGATGGTTCTTTTCAACAATTGATGCGTTATTGAAATTTCATATGAAATTCAGGATTGTTTAATTTTTATCGGTATCCAGACTGGAAAGGATTCATTTCAGACAAAAGATTAGTAGCTGCGGATGTTTAAGACTATTCTAAATGAATTTTCTTGTTTGGCGGAGTCGAAGGGGCTCGAACTCTCGGCCCCCGGCGTGACTGGAGTGGAATCGCCCGGCGTAGCTAATTAATTCAAACGGTTAGTCATTGATGATTGCTTGGGGGGTGTCAGATGATGCTGAAACTTTACGTGATGTTTCTGATCCATTGAGTCCATTGTGTCCTGTGTGTTGGGGGTGTTGTACAAGAAACTGTTCAGTAAAGGGCTTTTGTAGCATGGATTGGAAAGGCTCTTATCTAATTCTGACTGAATCATACCATAGCCATCTAGCGTGAAATGGCACAAGGTGTTATTGATCTCAGCCCACTCTGCTATGGGTATCTCTTCATCATATGGAAAATTAACAAAATTTTTCCTTCCCATGTTTACATAGCTTAGAGAATTATGTGCCTTTTCAAATTTTTTATTAATTGATTTCAGGTAGTCATCTGACATGACTTCACGCAACACATTCATAATATCGGTTATTAAGCTGCCTTTAACTATGTTCAACACTGTGCTGCTGGCAAGCCAGGATGCAACATCGAGACACGCGACCCTTCCGCCTCCGCAGCCAAGCACTTCTACTGGGTTGTGCGCGATGGGTTTAACCTCCTCAACATATGTTGAAAAAGCTAACTGAGCATCACCTGGAATGAAATCCCGGAACTGATCGCTTAATCCCCTATGCCTTTCTTTTTTTACTGTTCTCAGCAGCAGACCTTTTTCAACAAAATGAGATAGCAAAGATGGGTCAACAACCATTCTTCCTAGATCTTCAGAGTATCGGCTACCAATACTCTCATGTACTTGTTTCTTGAACCAAAGCGGAAGACTGCCACTAATGCCATAATCCTCTTTTATCAATCTAGCATTTAAGATGCAAACATCTATGTGCCTAGGGTTTACCATAAGATCCCCAAAATTCTGGATTTGGCAATTGTCAGCATACGTTCCAGCCAATAAAACGGTCAACTCCATTAATTTAGCATAGCTTAAGGCAATAAAAGAAAAATGTTTAACAACGGAATTCTTTGATATACGCTCCAGCTCGACTTGTCTTAAAGTAATAAATTCCTCATCTAGATTCTTTGGATCTATTGTTGAATCTAGGAGCTCATTAAATCTTATTAAATCACAAATTGTCGTATCCATCTTTCACTCCGTATGCCAAGTGGGAAAAATCTGTCTTGCTCTATTTCCACTAGTTAGTCGCTCTGAAAAAACTAAGTCCATTTGCTGGTCATCGTTGCCCCATGTCCTTTCCGAGCAGTATAAATGCCAAGAGTGCACAAATGTCACCCAGCATATGCACCCACTTCATCATGTTGAATGAGGATACAGAGTTCATAATAAATAACAAAAAGAGGAAGAATATAAATTGAAGTTTTATATGTTACATAAAGAATCTCTCTCTCGCTAATGTAAGTTGAAGAGTGATTCTAAGTATAGTTAACACAATATATGCTCAGATTGACACAATAAACTCCCCCCAAACAAATTCAGAAGAATAAAAGGAATCAATCGGAGGTTGTAAGAACTATGTTTCCTCTACCTGCTGTGATTATTGCCTAAAATAAATATTGTGTCCGATGGATGTGTCCGGTCCATTTTACCAGTACCAAAAAGAAAAGGAGATCAATCTAAACGATTGATCTCCTTTCTGGAAAAGTGGCGGAGCCGAAGGGACTCGAACCCTCGGCCTCTGGGGTGGCAGGCCGGGATGTTGTGACTTTGTTATTAAAGGGAAAAAAGCTCTTTAATAAAATTTTCAAATGCAATAATTTGAGGTAAAGTTCGCGTTTCTTCTGAAATCCAACGGTTGTCCTGAATAGAAACTTGTATTGATTTCCCAGGCTTAAGCACGCTGCCTACAATGTTTATTTTCGCTTTCTTCTTTCCGGCAGGTTTCAGGATTTCTTTTTTGTCCCGCCGTTTGAATTCATCACAAGCAATATCAAGTGAGTCAATCAGGCTACAAGCTGATTGCATAAGAGTTGGGTATACTTTTTCAGCACATGGAATCAGAAGATCTTCAAGTGTTCCTTCAGATGAGTTGTCTGGTAGGATGTATACGCCCGTATTTGGGGAACCACTTGAAGCTTTGCCGGCTTCGGCAGGGCGAACTAATTTAAGTTTTTCGATTCCGTCTGCAAAAGCGTTAAACCTGTTCACTGGGGTCTTTTCACTGTCAAGGTCCGCGATGATGCCAACTCCGTCGAGGTCTTGTGCAACGAGAACAGCCAGAGCCTCCTGAATATCTTCTACTAATCTTGTGTCTGAGTTTGCACAACTGATGGCGATTATCATTTCATCTGCTTTTCGGAAGAAGGCAGGGACAGGCATTCGTTTTAAAAGGTCACCTTCGTGAGGAAAGGATGTAGGTATTAGATCTTCAAAAGGAGTTCCCTCAATGTCTGCTATTTGCTTAACCAGAGTGAAGTCATAGAATTTAAGAATCTTTCCAACAAATGCGAGATCATGTGGGCCTTCGACGGCGAGGTATCCATATTTCATTTTTATCTCACATCAAATCCGCGTTTGTGGCGGATGCGGTACAGGATGTCGTGTGAATACCTTTTGAACAGTGAGCCGCCTTGATTTAGTTTATATACGGCAAGGTCATCTATTGAAGCATCTATGAAAGCATCAACGGCTTCGAGGCTGTGGGTGGATGCAAAAACTTGGATATCTAATTTTTCGGCCGCCTTGGCGATCCATGTTGCTGTTTCTTGCAAGGCCGATGTGTGGATAGAGTTATCTAATTCATCAAGGATGCAGACTCCATCTTTAGCACTTATTAATTGCATTGCAATGAACAAAACACGCCTCAAGCCGTCGCCAAAGCTTATTATTGGGGCTGTTCCGGTTTTTCTATGTTCTATATGAAGTGTTGCCGCTCCTTCTTCTTCCAGTATGACAAGGCCTTGTATATCGGGGTCAAATTCTTGCAATAGTTCAGTCAGGTTGTCCAAAAGGCCTAGTGAGTACGCTTGCGAATATAATTTTGCATATACTCCGAATATTCTATGGGCATGAGGTTCTACGAATTTGACGGGTAGCTTCGCCTCAAACTGGATGCTCTTTCTTATGTATTGTGTCGGGGTATTGTTCCATATTGTAATGTTGTCAGAATCGAAGATGCCGGGGAGCGTGTCTGCTCGCTCTGTTTTAAGCGTGATGGTTAGCCCATCTTCCTCTTCATGGGTAAGAAGGCTTTCAAAACCTTCAAGAGCAGCTTGACTCTCAATACCTATACTGGACTCCTCAGGAATGCCTTGAACTTCTTCAAAAACGGCACTGTATTTTCTTATACGAATTCTTCCGCTTCCTGATATAGCTAGTTCTGCAGTATGGGAGGATGTATTTTGAGTCGTTGCAGGGAAAAGCCATTTAACCCTTTGGAGTGTATTTAGAGCTCCTCTTCCTGAAATAAACCTAGCTTCTCTAAGGCGAGAGATTTGTATCAATTTAAAAGCATCTGCCGGATTACAAAATGCATACAACGCTTCCAGTACAGAAGTTTTCCCGCAGTTGTTATCGCCAACAAACAGGTTTATTCTACTGAAGTCATTCAGTTCTAATTCCTTAAGCCCTCGGAATGCGTGAATGGTAACATTATCGATGTGCTGCATTATGTGTCTCTAATATAGGTGTATTTAATGGATAGAGAGTAGCTGTGAATTATGAAAAATGCCAGAGGTGTTTTTTTGAGTATAGTATGTGTGAACCACGTCTGGATAAATGGGATATACCAAATAAATTGGTAGCCCATCAGGCGATCAAAAAAAATAGGCATATCTAAATAGATTGATATGCCTAAGTAAGTGCGTTTCATTTCTCTTAAACCCACAAAAGCAGAAAAGGGTACCAATCTAAATGATTGATACCCTTTTCTAGAAAAGTGGCGGAGCCGAAGGGACTCGAACCCTCGGCCTCCGGCGTGACAGGCCGGCGTTATAACCAGCTTAACTACGGCTCCGCAGAATAATAAGTGAGTTAAGCAGCACTTATTAGTTTGTTTGTGGTAGGCGAAACAGGGCTCGAACCTGTGACCCTCGGCTTGTAAGGCCGATGCTCTTCCAGCTGAGCTATTCGCCCCCTAATTCAGTTTGTCAAAACTAAAGGGTGTGTTGAACTTGCTGCACTTGCGTGCGCTTTATTCTTCTCACCGCCACGAAGAGGGATACTGCCGATGAGTTGCCTTTTTGTCAAACAGTTTTTTGATGTATATCGCAAATAATTTCTAAGTGTCTGTTATTGTTTCTTTTTTGTGAATAACTTTTGCAAACTTTTCCATGCTTTCAATGGGGTTTTTAGTCTGAAAAATGTTCCTTCCTATGCAGCACCCCTTACAGCCCGATTCTAAACCGCGTAAAGTGTTGTTGATGGCGCCTTCAATTGTTTGTCCTAGTGGACCGCCTGTGACTAGAACAGGAACGGGGCTGGCTGCTACCGCTTTGCGGAAAGCCTCACCGTTGTCAGGGTATGGCACCGCAACGATGTCAGGGCCAAGTTCTGCGCCGATGCGGATGCAGTGAGCTACCAGACTTGAATCATGTTCATTCACAATCTGGCTACCTCTGGCAAAAACTGTTGCCAGCACAGGAATTCCGAGCTGGTGAGCTTCGTCTGTGATTTCACCTAGGTCTACCAGCATGCGGTCTTCAAGCTCGTTTCCGATATTAACGTGTACGGATACAGCGTCGGCCCCTAGTCTCAGAGCTTCCTGAATAGAGCAGACAATGTTTTTGTTATATGAAGGAGAACCGTGTCTTGTTCCTGCATTCATTTGTATGATCAGGTTTATATCTTCAGGGATAATTGCGCTGAAATGTCTTGCCAGTCCTTTGTTCAGGATTACACCCTGCACTTCGGATGAAGTTAGATCTTTCAGTATAGATGGGATGGCACCAAGGCCGTCGATCATTCCTTCGTTTGCACCGTGGTCGAGTGCTAGAATGAGTGAATTCCCACTTGTTTTGTCAAATAGTCGCTTCATGCGACGTGTAGTACCGTTCATTAAGTCCTCGTATATTTTATAATTCTATTTTTCTGTCCAGATAAAGCGGCTACCTTTTTTGCCTGTAAAGCCTAAAAGTAACTGTTTGAAATATAAACCGACAGGACCTTTCCCTTTGGCCGGAGCTGTCAGGCTTTGCCCTGAAAATAATTTAGCTAAATCTTCCGCATATTCTAATACTAGCGCGGATGCATCCGGTATTTTAGGAAGTAAAACGTGTGCGTACGGATTAGGTCTGAATTTTTTACCTGAAATCTTACCAAGTGGATAGCCCTGCCAGCGAATGTCCGGTGGCAGCATGGTTAGCGCGTGTCTGTTTAGGAACATTGCTTTGCCTTTGAAGTCATAAAGCTCGCCGTCCGGCAATGCTGAAAAATCCACAGCTTCGGGATAATCAAGCTTTTTTAGATTCAACTTTTGTCCCGGCAAGGGCGCAGTTTCGGGGTATTCTGGTTCGGCATTGCCGGGTTTTCTTAGCCCGCAAACGTAGAATCCCTGACCACCGCCTGATCCATCAACCCGCAAGACTCCATCCATATTCGGCAGAAGCGGATCTGCAATGGTGAATCCTTCGGGGTGAGGTAGTTTTATCAGTTCGAATCCTAGTTCCTCGGTTGCGAAACGGGTCTGTTCCTCATTTTCCTGCACATTGGTGGTACATGTCGAGTATACAACCTTACCACCCGGAGTGAGTAGATTATATGCTTTTGCAAGTAGTTCCCGTTGCAGTGCGATCAGAGGCACGGTCTTTTCGCCGGACCATAGATCCATAGCTTTTGGGTTTTTGTTGATGGTTCCCCAACCGCTGCAAGGTGGATCTAGTAAAATATATTCCCATCCGTTCGCAGGAAGTGGAAGTTTTTGCGATTCGTAACTTACCGTTGCACTGTTGATGGCTTGTACGCGTCTTAGATTTTGGCGTAAAAGAGCGAGCCTGTCTTTTGATGGCTCACTGGCTAGAACAAATCCGTCGCGCCCGACCAATCTTGCTAGGAGTCCGGTTTTACTGCCCGGACTGGCGCACATATCTAGCACTTTTGCGCCAGATTCAGGGTTAAGCATTATCGGTGGCAGCATGGAGGAGCGATCTTGTATATAGATACGCCCGAACCTTGAAGCTAGCGAATCGCCAAGCGGGAATGGTTCTTTTGTTAGAATACGCGCCATGGAGTAGAAAGGTTCCGCTTTAAATTCAAAGCCTTGCGAGAGCAAAAGCTCTTCAACTGCGGAGACGTCTTTTTCTGAGCAGATTAGTCTGAATGTTCGAAGATTGTTTGTCATAATGTATCTATAGAAAAATTAATGCATTTTTTATGTAGTCGCGGAGGCGCCATGGTAAGTGCTGGGCAAGTCGCTTACCTGTCAGTTCGAGGTAAGACAGATAAAACAGGGTAGAACATTTGACAAGAGCCTGTTTGGTTTGTTCCCATGTTTCGCTTTGCGTCTCGAGGCGTTAGCTGTTACAAGTTTTTTACCCGTATCCTTGATATGGGGGTATGGATATTGGGTCTTTTTAGGGACCTTTCCAAAAGAGTTTCAGCAATAGATTAGTTATTTAAAATATATAACGTACAATTCCGAAAGTTTTTTACTTTCCGGGAGGATGAAGTACATGTCATTTAAGAGAATTATAGCCTCATTAATTTTAGTAATTTCAATTTTCGCAGCAGGAACGGCTTCTGCCGGCTTGGCGCGCTCATATGCTGTTTATCCATTTGAAGTAAATGGACCTTCACAGTATAAATACTTGAGCCGTGGCGTTCAAACTATGCTCATTTCTAGACTAAACTGGACAGGACATTTCGAACCGCTTGCGGCGTCCAAAGAGTTGAGCGTGGCTGATCGCCCTACTTCAAATATTGAAGAAATTAAAAGTTCAGAGAAATTAGGTGTAGATTACCTGGCTTTGGGTAGTATCACCATAGTAGGAAAAGACGCTTCTATTGATTTGCGTATGGTTGATAAGGATGGGAAGTCATGGACAAAAAGCTCCAAGACAACAATCGAAGGCCTTATCCCTGCATTAGATGGCTTGGCTACAGAGATTAAGGGTGATTTGTTTGAAAAGCCCGGTACTAAAAAGGCTACTAAAGAAGACAAAGCTCGCGAAGAAGCTCGCCCAAAAGCGGCTATGAACCCTGAGTTTTTAACAGCTTCTGCCTCAGCTATTCCGATGCAGAGCAATATTAATGCTCAGTTCAGATATGAAGGCGGAACCGAAACTCCTGGCCGGTGGCGCAGCCAGAGTGTTGATGTTGTAAACCGTGGTGGTTTTGTTGCTGATGTTACCGGTGATGGTAATCAAGAAGTGGTTATCCTTACTGATCGGGATATCAAGGTTTTCTCCGTTAAAGATCAGCGTTTGAAAGAACTCCTTTCCTATAAGTACTCTTCACGGGCAAATGGGATTAAAATCAGTGCAGTAGATATCGGTAATGATGGAGTGAAGGAAGTAATCCTTTGCGTTATCGTAGACCACCGACCTATTTCATATATATTGTCGTTCAAGGGCAAGGTCGTGAAAGAATTAGTCAGCAGAGTTACTAAATTTCTTAGTTCTGTTCGCCTTCCTCCAAACTATACTCCTACAATTGTAGGTCAGGCATATGATTCCAGTCGTACTTTTTATTCAAAAAATATGGTTGAATATATGTACTCTGGCGGTGGGTTAGTTGCTGTTAGAACTCTTTCTGTTCCTGAATTTGCTAATGTTTTCAATACTGCTTTTCTTCCCGATAAAGAAGATTACAAGATGTTAGTCATTAATAAATATGGAAGATTGGGCGTTTATAATAAAGACCGCGAGCCTTTGTATGAAAGTCAGGCTTCATATAACTCAGTTGATGTTAAGTTTGAAACATCCAGCAAGCTCGTAGGATTTGGTTCCGAGAATGAGAAGAATTCTATGGGCCATTATTACTCAGTTCCGATGGCTATAACTATCGCTTCGATATCCGATCCTCAGAAACCTGAAGTTCTTTTAAACAAGGACTTGTCTGTTGCTTCACAGGTTTTTTCCAATTATAAGAACTTCTCACAGGGTGAGATTCATTCTGAATACTGGGATGGAGTCGGCATGAGTCTGGCATGGAAAACTCGCCGTATTAAAGGAAGCGTAACTTCATACGGAGTTGGAGATATTGATAATGATGGAGACAAAGAGCTTTATTGTATTTTGAACAGCTATCCCGGAGCGCTGGGAGTCAAATTCAGGAAAACTCTAATTATAGCTTATGAGCTTAATCTCAAAAAATAAAATATGAAATCCGGCCTCCTGCTAGCGCGGGAGGCCTTTTTGTTCGTTTTGCCCGATTTAAAAGTAAGCCCTTAAGAAGAGGAGAGGACCATGATTAGACTAGGACGTATTACAGGCTTGTTTGCCGTTTTAATGGTGAGTGCAGTAATGTTTTGCTCAGTTTCTTCACTGCATGCTGCAGAGATAAGCCTTAGCTACGCAAACTTTCCACCTGCAAAGACTTTTCCTTGTGTTCAGATGGAACGCTGGAAAGTTGAAGTTGAAAAAAGAACTTCCGGTAAAGTGCAGGTTCAGACTTATCCTGGATCAACTTTGCTTGGTGCTAAGACCACTTTGCGCGGAGTTATGCAGGGGCAGGCTGATATCGGCTGTGTGAGCATCGCTTATCATCCCGGCGCATTCCCTTTAAGTTCAGTTTTTGAACTTCCCCTTGGCTATACGACTTCTACTTCTGCAAGCCTCGCACTCTGGGATCTTTTCCAGAAGCATCAGCCTAAAGAATTCAAGAAATTTAAAGTGCTGACTATGTTCACATCAGCTCCTTCAAACTTGATGACCAAGACTCCTATCCGTACTCTTAAAGATCTGAACGGACTTGAGCTTCGTGCATCAGGAATTTTGTCAAAAATTTTAAGCTCAATCGGAGCAACTCCTGTTTCCATGCCGATGTCTGCAACTCCTGAAGCTTTGCAGAAGGGTGTAGTTAAAGGGCTGTTCTCTTCCTTTGATGTACTTAAAGATATGAACTTCGCTGAAATTTGTCGCTACGAGACAGTTACAAATACTGCTGTATATCCTTTCGCAATCATTATGAATTTGAGCACATGGGAAGGTCTTCCTGATGATGTTAAAAAAGTAATGAATGACCTTGGCCGCGAACAGGCTGAGTGGACAGGTAAATACATGGATCAGCATGTTAATGATTCACTTGCATGGTCTAAAGAAAAATACGGCATTGAGATTATTACCATGCCTGACGCTGATATGAATATTATCAAAGAAAAGACATTGCCTTTGATCGAAGATTGGAAGACTAAAGCAGCAAGTGCAGATATTGATGGTGATGCTGTTCTTGCTGAAGTTGAAGGTTCCCGCGCTCTGTATGAGCCTGCAAAATAATTATTGCAGCTAATTTAATAGTAATTAAATATCCCCGTCCCTAGGGCGGGGAGTAATTGAAATGAGATTATGATCAATAAATTGGAAAAAATTTCTATTTGGTTTTGCCGTGCGCTCGCTGGAATAGCGGGGGTGGCTTTAACTGCTATGGTCTTGCTTGCATGTGCGAACATGGTTTTCCGCGCAACATGGGTTCCTGTTAAAGGAACGTTTGAGCTTATGGGCTTTTTCGGAGCTGTGACGGCGGGCTTCTCGCTTGCATTTTCACAGTTTTACCGCAGTCATATTGCGGTGGGGCTTTTTTACAGCAAATTCCCGAAACCCATTCAAAAATTTCTTGATGTGGTTACAGGGCTAGTTTCGTGTGTTTTCTTTGCCCTTTGCGCAATAGAAACAACTAAATGGGGCATGTTCTTGTTTGATTTAGGCGAAATGTCTGAAACTTTAGGGATACCATTTTATCCATTTGTTTTTGCCGTCGCATTCGGTTGTGCGGTGATGGCTTTTATTCTTCTACTTGACCTTGTCAGAACTATTTCTGGAAATGAACCTCTTAAGCCCGCAGAATTGGGCAGTAAATAATCAGTATGGAACCAATCACAATAGGTTTAATCGGCATTGTATGTTTGCTTTTGATAATTCTTACTTTGCGCATCCCAGTCGGGTTTGCCATGGGAATTATCGGCTTTATCGGCTTTGCAAAAGTTCTTAATCTCAAGGCCGCATATGGCATGCTTGGCACTGAAGTATGGAATGTTTTCTCTTCGTACGGGCTTACCGTAATACCTCTTTTTATCTTGATGGGGCAGATTTGCTTTCACTCAGGAGTTAACGAGCGGTTATATAAATCGGCCTACGCGTGGATGGGGCATATTCGTGGCGGAATCGCAATGGCCACTGTTATGGCCTGCGCCGGATTTGCGGCAATCTGCGGCTCCAATACTGCTACTGCTGCGACCATGAGTACTGTTGCCCTGCCTGAAATGAAAAAATTTGGCTATAATCCAATTCTAAGCACTGGCTCTGTTGCAGCCGGCGCGACTCTTGGCGTTGTTATTCCGCCGAGTGTCGTGTTGATTATTATTGGACTCCAGACAGGAGAATCCATTGGACGCCTCTTTCTAGGTGGAGTTATTCCCGGAATTCTTTTGTGTGTGCTGTTCTTAGTAACGGTTTATTGCATGTGCCTTAGGCACCCTGATTGGGGCCCAGCCGGACCTGAAGTAAGTTTTAAAGATAAGCTGAGGTCCTTACCCGGTTCTATTGAGATGGTTATCCTTTTCTTCCTCGTCATGGGGGGATTGTTTGCAGGATGGTTTACACCGACTGAAGCTGGAGCAGCCGGAACCGCGTTTGCCTTGCTGATAGCTGTCATCTCGGGTCAGATGTCCTTTAAGCGCTTTGCAGCGTCTGTTACGGACACTTTGAAAGTGTCTTGCATGATCATGACCGTTATTCTCGGAGCAATCATCTTCGGGCGCTTTCTGGCTGTTACAAGGTTGCCTTTCGAGGCGGCGGATATGGTTGCCGGATTGCCGATTCCCCCGACTGTTATTATTCTGCTGATTTGCGTGATTTATATCATTGGCGGAATGGTCATGGATGCCCTTGCTCTTTTGCTAATCACTATTCCTATCTTTTTCCCGATGGTTGTCGCCATGGGGTATGATCCTATTTGGTTCGGCGTGCTCATCACCATTGTTACTTCTATGGGCGCAATTACTCCTCCAGTTGGTGTTACCACATTCATTGTGGCATCCATGGCTGAGGATGTTGCTATTGACCGGGTTTTCCTAGGCGTAAGTTATTTTATGATCGCCTATACCGCGCTTGTAGGGCTTCTTTTAGTTGCACCTCAGCTTGTTACTTTCTTACCCAGATTTATGGGCTAGCTGTTAATATTTATGCCAGCAGAATTAGTTACGGTCACAAGTGCCGAAGCCGGGCAGAAGTTAGTGCGCTTTCTTGAACGGAGAGTGGACGGAACAGTGCCGCGCGCAGCTGTTATGCGTTGGATTCGTAAGGGGTATGTTCGAGTGGATAAGGGCAGACGCAAACCCTTTGACCTCGTAAAAGAGGGCCAGATTGTCCGCATTCCTCCTTACAAAGCGGATGAAGTTGCTGAGAAAGTTCAGCGTGCTCCTCTTGAAATACTTTATGAAGACGATGATTACGTAGCGGTTCTTAAACCTGCGGGATTACCTTCCCAAGGTGGAACTGGTCATGATGATTCAGTTGTTGACCGCTTATTGTCCATGTACGCCGATTCTCCGTTTAAACCAGCTCCTGCTCATCGACTTGATCGTGATACTTCAGGCGTTTTATTGTCTGGTAAAAGCCATCGCGGACAGAAAGCTCTTTCTGATATGTTCGCAAATGGTGAAGGCGGTAAATTCTATATTGCTGAGGTTAACGGAAGCTGGGTACCGGATGTTCGTAGTGAAAGTTCATGGACTGAGATGCGCGACCTTCTGGAAAAGAGTGGCGAAGCTGGAAAAGAGAGAATGGTTACGGGATCTGGTAAAGAAGCCTTGGCTTCTGTTCTTCCTCTATCGATAGGTGACGATCGTAGTATCCTCTTAGTTCAGTTACATACAGGGCGCACACATCAGATTCGAGTTCAACTTTCCTCACGAGGTTTCCCTATTGCTGGGGATGCAAAGTATGGCGGCAGCAAGGGTGCAATGAAGCTCCATTGCTGGCGCATTGCTACTCCGTGGTTTACAGCGCAGTGTCTGCCTTTGTGGGATGGAGTTGAAAAGTGGAAAGATCGTTTAAGTAAAGCGGAAGAGTCTTTATAATATCCGTTGCAAATTTCATGTACGAAAAAGCCCTCACTACCATATGGTAGCGAGGGCTTTTTTACTTTCAATGAGACAGCTATCTAGCCAAGATTAAATTAATCTTTTTTAGGTGCTGCTTTTTTCTTTTTAGGAACTTTGAGTTTTCCAACCTGTTCAATCATGTCGCGAGTCGCAGATGGTTTGCGATGGTTCGGTGCCATGCTGAGGCTCTTAGTTGGACAAACGTCAACACAGATGCTGCAGTATACGCATGCAAATGGGTCGCATATCCATTTCCCAGTACCAGCTTCCTTATCTTTGGAAACTGTGATGCACTGTGAAGGACATTTGATCTCACATTTTTTGCAGAAGATGCATTTATCGATGTCATTGAACAGCTCGCCTCTGTAAAGAGGGAAAGGTTCGCGGACTTCGAAAGGGTACATCCTGGTAGAACTTTTCGAGAAGAGATTCTTCAGTACTGTTGGTGTCATTTTAAACATGTTTCAATCTCCTAGCGTTCGGTGCAGCTTATGCACGGGTCGATTGATAGAACAGCAACCGGAACGTCAGCCAGTTCAAGACCTGGCATGAATGCGATAAGCGGAGGAACATTCGCGAACGTCGGGGTTCTGATACGTACTCTTTCAAGGAACTTAGTTCCGTTACCTTTCATGTAGTACATACATTCACCGCGAGGTTGTTCAACACGAGTAATAACTTCGCCTTCAGGATTTCCTTTAACAGGAACAGCGATGTCACCCTGCGGCATTCCGGAGATTGCTGCGCGAACGAGATCTACTGATTGCTGAGCTTCCCTGAATCTGACTTTTGCACGAGCGTAACAGTCTCCATCGTATTCTACGACTGGCTCGAAATCGATTTTGTGGAAAGCAGCATATTTAAGCTGACGCATATCCTGTGAAACACCACTCGCTCTTAGCATAGGACCGGCTGCGCCGAGTTCATATGCCTGCTCTTTTGTGAGTGTTGCAACGCCTTTTGTACGCTTACAGACTGTGTAGTCTTCAAGCATAGTGGCCTGGATAGAGTTTATTTCTTTTTCAGCCTGTGCAACCTCAGTAAGAATCCATGAACACTGTTCTGGGGTGAGGTCCTGACGAACTCCACCAACAACGTTTACAGAAACAATTACACGGCTACCTGTTGTTGCTTCGTTAAGATCCATGATGCGTTCACGGATACGCCAGAACTGCATGAACAGACTTTCAAACCCGAAAGCATCGGCGAATAGGCCGAGCCAGAGTAAATGACTGTGCATACGATGCAGTTCAGACCATACTGTGCGGAGGTATTTAGCTCTTTCAGGAACTTCTACTCCCATCATTTCTTCGATACCCTGACAGTAACAAAGAGAATGAACCATGGAGCAGATACCACAAACACGTTCAACAATCTGAATCATCTGGTTGAAATCGCGGATTTCAGCAAGTTTTTCCAGACCTCTATGAACATATCCAAGCGCGGGAATGGCTTCCTTTACGATCTCGTCTTCGCAGACAAGTTTCAAGTGCAGCGGTTCCGGAAGAACAGGATGCTGCGGACCGAAAGGTATGATGGTGCGTGCCATAATTTACCCTATAGTTGTTTTCGTCTTGATGTCATCCGGAGAGACGAATTATTTTTTAACAGTCATCGCCTTTGCGTTATTACACATAGGGATGGTGGTGATTTCCTCATCCAAGTACAGAGTACGTCCGAAGTCGAGAACAAGGCCGTCGAACATAATGCCGAACTGGTCCTGAATTTCGTTTTCTACAAGCAGAGCGGCAAAGATGACGCCACTGATTGAAGGACAGTTTGTTCCTTTAGGAACAGTTACTCTATAGTTGGTAAGAACCAGCTCTTTGTCGAAGGTGTAGATAATATCAAAGTTATCTGCATCCAATTGGGTACAGCTCAAAGCGACAAGACGTTGTCCGTCGCTTTTCATCTTTGAAGCTTCTCCGACAACTGCGTCCAGTGTTACTTCTTTCATGTTTTCTATCACGTTATTATCCCTCGTTTAGCCTTTAAGGCCTTCAAACTTGGCAAGGGCTGCGACCACGCCGTCGATGATAGCTTCAGGTTTTGCAGGACATCCCGGAACGTATACGTCCACTGGGATAACCTTGTCGATTCCGCCGAGTACATTATAGCACTCACGGAAGACTCCACCTGAGAGACCACATGCTCCAATGGCGATAACGCCTTTTGGATCAGGCATTTGATCGTAGATGTTGCGTAATACCTTGGCGTTACGGGGATTAACCGTACCGGTGACAAGGAGGACATCTGCATGCTTAGGGTTACCGACGTTGATTACGCCAAAGCGTTCAACATCATACATTGGTGTAAGACATGCCAGAACTTCGATATCGCAGCCGTTACAGCTCCCGCAATCAAAATGCATGATCCAGGGGGACTTGGCGCGTGAATTGTCAATGAATTTCTTCAACATAACTTAACCTGCGTGCAGCCAGATGAGGTTAACAAAAGACATGGCAAGACCGACACTCCAAACGTATTTGAGCATCCAACGCCAAGTCATACGCGCCATAGTATTATCAATCAGAATTTCAGCAAAGTAAGTAGTAGCTAGTAAAACAACTACACCTACGAGGCTTGTGTGCCAGAATAAAGCACAGATTCCGAGGATGAAAATAGTCTCATACCAATGAGCAATTTCAATAATGCCAAGGTACGGACCAGAATAGTCAGTTAGTACACCTTTGACGATTTCCTGATGCGCGTGATGCGATGTGGAGAAGTCAAAAGGTGATTTTCTGAGCTTAATAGTAAGAGCGTAACCGAGCACGATGAACATAAGAGGCAGCTTAACTAAAAGCGGCTGGTCGTAGTTCAAGATTTCATCAATTCTGAAACTTCCGGTTACCATAAAGATGGAAGCGAAAACTAGAATGATGAGTGGTTCGTATGTAAGAACCTGAATCAATTCGCGCTGTGCACCAACCTGACTGAATGGGGAAGGACTTGCTAGTCCACCCATAACCAGGAAGACAGCTCCGATTGCCTGAACAAAGAAGATCAGGAGCAAGTCGGACTGAGCAAACAACAGACCAACAGAGAGTGCTGCAGCGATGAGGTAAACCCATGCGCAGAAAACCTGCCAGAAGTTGTTGATGACTTTTACTTTACCAAACAGTTTGGCAACGTCGTAAAATGGCTGGAGAATCGGAGGACCGAAACGGGACTGAAGACGAGCAGTAATCCGTCTATCAACACCGGAGATCAGGCCGCCGAGTACAGGTGCCACGACTATGCCGAGGATAATTAGAATTAATGTTTCCATTATAAAGCTCCTCCCAGCATAAGTACGATGAGAGCTAGCCCAACGAAGTTAACCCACGTGGTGAGTTTTTCTTCACCGAAGAACGCTTCAAGGTAGTAGTTGCTAGCCTTTAGCTCTACTGGAACATTCATAGGTCCGATGAAGGACTGAACACCAGGTTCTTTGACATTTGCTCCACACATGTAAGATGCACCAGTCTGGATATTTCCAGATTTCTTGGTGTCGATCCATGCGTAAATAAATGCTGCGGCAAGTATTATGAATATTGGGTAAACTGCGAATACGCCTACTGGTGAAGAGAATACACCTGCAGTGATTTCGTATGTCTTACCAACCATCGGTTCGATAAGTCCTGTGTAAATAACAGGAGAGAGCAAAGACAAGCCTACTGTTGCTACAGCGAGTGCAGTCAAAGTAAATCTTGTCAGAATGTTCTGTGGCTCAGCTGGAACTTTCTCACGTAGTGGTCCGGTAAGCAGCATTCCTGCCCAACGTGCCCAGAATACGAGAGAGATAGCACTACCGAGTGAAAGCATTACGATGACAAATAAATCACCGGAAGCAGACTCAATAGCCATCCATTTACCGAGAAGCACTCCGAAAGGAGGCAGAATCATTGTCAAAATACCAACGATTGTGATGATCGCAGTACGTGGCATTTTGAGGTAAAGTCCATGCATGTCTTCGATGTCGCGGCTACCGATTCCGTGCTCAATTGTACCTACGCACAAGAAGAGCAGAGCCTTGGAAGCTGCGTGGAAGATGATCAGGATAATTGCTGCAGTAATGGCCCAAGTAGTATTGATACCAGCACAACAAATGATCAGGCCGAGGTTACTAATAGTAGAGTAAGCAAGAATTTTCTTACCGTTACTCTGACTGATAGCAATAGCGGCACAGGCTAGGAATGTGAAAGCTCCACAAAGAGCGATTCCTTCACTGAGGAATGTTCCTGCGTATGCAGGAGCAAGTCTAAGCACGATGTAAACACCGGCTTTAACCATAGTACTTGAGTGAAGAAGAGCAGATACCGGAGTAGGAGCAACCATAGCTCCGAGTAGCCAGCTCTGGAATGGAATTTGTGCAGCTTTGGTAAATCCAGCCAAGCAGAGGAGTCCGAGAGGAACGAGCATTGCTCCGTCCATAGGACCTGCTTCGAGGATCGCCTGAATGCTGAGGGAGCCAGTCACTGCGTACGCCCAGATCATCCCGAAAACAAAAGCGACACCACCAAGGGAGTTCATCCACAAGGCACGAGTTGCATTTTTGACTGCGATTTCAGTGTCATCATGCGCGATGAGCATGAATGAACAGAACGTAGTCACTTCGAAGAAGAAGTAGAGCCAAAGAATGTTGTTAGAAAGCACCAATCCGTTCATAGCTCCGAGGAACAGAACAAGATAAAAGAAGAATCTCGGCTGGCGAGATTTAACTAGGTGCAAGTGCTCTTCATGTTCTTTCATGTAAGGGATCGCGAAGAAACAAATCAGCGAACCAATAATAGAAATTACCGCGACCATGATCAGTGAAAGGCTGTCAGCGTAGAATGCTGGAACCTCAACTGCATGGTCAACGAAGAATAATTCAAACACAGCAAGTGGGATAATCTGCAGTACTGCAAATATCTTGATAAGCTGATTTTTAAGTTTGAATGCGTAATATAAAATTACGAAGAGCAACGCAAAGTCCGCCAGAGTTACGAGGGAATCCCAACTGATTCCAAAAACCGTACCTGGGGAATAAGTAAATGATCCCTGCCCGAATAGGGCGAGGGAAGTCGCAGCAATGCATACTCCAGTGCCTAGAACGATCATTGTCCTGATCGCACTTACACGTAAAAAGTAGCAGCCTAGAGCAGCCATCAAGGGCAACAAGATGACTAATGCTAGCATCATGGGCAACATACGGACCTCACTGTAACGCGATGTTGTGCCAGATTTAGAAAAACGTACCTCAGCCGTGTTATCAATTTAGGATATGTGTAACCAATCAATATGGTTCACATTTATCACCTAAACCGTAGGAGTTTGTCTTCAAAAATCGAAGAAAAGTCAATACCTAATTGGTATGAAAAGGATTTGAACACTCATAGATAAAGTTGATAACACCCCTTGAGTGCACTAAAATAGAGGAGTCCGAGCTCTGGTAAAGGTAAAATCTATTGCTGATTGGTATAAATCAAGATAAAACCTATAACTATGATCATACATCAAAATAATAGATGCGGATTGTTACTGTGCTTGGGGTTGTTGTGCGCGGTAGTTTTCTTGGCTGGATGTGGGAAGACGGTCGTGTCTGCTCCTGGTCAAAGTTACGGGGGAGCGTCTGCATCTTCTGAGAAAATGCGATCTGTAGTTAGTGTTGCTCGCTCGCAGATTGGTACACCTTATCAATGGGGCGGAGCTTCTCCCTCGCGAGGTTTTGATTGCTCCGGACTTGTATGGTGGGTTTTTGATCAGCATGGAATTAAGGTGCCGCGTGTTTCCTGGCAGCAAATTGATGCTGGAAGGCCCGTCCATTTAAGTAAGATCAAGGCTGGGGATATTGTTTTCTTCAGAATTCCAGGTGGCGGGAAAAGTCTGCATACTGGAATATATACCGGTGATGGCAGTTTCTTTGTTCACAGTCCGAAGAGCGGACATCATGTGCGTGAAGAGTCTATGAACAAAAATTATTGGCGGAAATATTTTATTGGTGCGCGGCGAGTCTTATAGTTTTTGCAGAGCATAAAAAAAGGAGCCCCAATTTGAGGCTCCTTTTACGCGATTATATACTATATAGATATATTACTGAACTGTGGTGCAGGTCGGAGGTTGAATAGCTGCTCCGGGCGCTGCCTTTGTGAGTCTTGAAATATAGTTTTTAACTTCGTCCTGATCTTTCCAGCCAGCATAAAGCTCTTTCCAGTCGCCAAAGGTCATAACTTCGGACTCCAGGTAAGTTTCGTGCCCTTTCATCCAGAGGCTGAATAGGTACGTCTCAATTTTGAAGTTTTTAGAATCGAAAACTTTTGGAATGATTTTTCCAGTGTATTTTGTTCCATCAAAACGGGCACCGATGAAAGCACATACGTTGTTTGTGGATTTCTGCTGGTCGATCTCTTCATTATTGAACATGTCGAGGAGTCCTTTCATGACAGGGTGATCTTTTTCAACCTGATCTCCGACTTCTTTAGGGACTTTGACTATCAGCTTCTTATCTTCTTCAAATATGAAGTAGAATCTCAACCACTGGTCGAACATAAAAACTTCGGAAACATCGTCAAGGGCTCTGAGAAACGCTTTATTTTGCATGTTGTATCCTTGCTGTCTTGATTTACTGAACCATATATGAGGGTCAGGAGTGAACTTTATATGTTCATCATAGGGGGGATAGTCAAGGGGCAAAGCAGATAGAAATTAGTATTTTGGTGAATTTTATGATCTTTTAGTCTCAATCTCCTGTTATTTCGGTCTGTTTGCTGTTTTTGCAAGTATTGCGCAACGGCCCTTTACAATCTCGTACTTTTTGGGGTAATAGGTCGTTCTTTGCAGCATATAATCGTGCAGCAGAGTGCGAAATCTATATTAGGAGGAATGCCAAATGGGTAGACATAAAAAGATCGAACGTAAGAAAGAACTTGAGCGTAAGCGTCACCGTAGAGCTAAAAGAGTGAAAGCTCGTATCGCAGAAGCAAAAGCTGCTGCAGCAAAATAAGCTCTTATATGTAGTGCTTTCCTGAAGCAGGGAGCAGTGCACCCCTCATTTTTTTCAGGGATAGGTCCGCCTGCCTTTCGGGGTATGGCGGGTACCTTTTTTTTTAGATGGAGGGTATTATGCCGATTTACGAATATCAATGTCATGATTGTCAGCAAATTTTTGAAGAATGGCAGACTAATTTTGAAGACAAAGTATTAGAATGTCCTGTTTGTGGCGCTAAAGCCACGAAAGTTCTTTCTAATTCTTCTTTTGTTCTCAAAGGTGGTGGCTGGTATTCTTCTGGATACAGCAAGGCTGAGCCTGCTTCTGGAAAGTCCAGTAGTTCAAGCTCTGCTCGCAGTGATTCTGGTGCGGCCAAAACATCGGCTGCCGGTTCCACTGGATCCACTAGTTCTGATAGTTCAGCAAAGAATTGATTATAGCTTAACGGCCCGGTGTATTCCGGGCCGTTTGCTTTTTTACGGCATTGCCTTTTTAAAATACAGTTTGATAAAAACAAACCGGAAATAATAAAGATGATCGAAAGATATTCTCGTCCCGCTATGAGTGAATTGTGGACTCTTGAAAACCGTTTCAGAGTATGGCTTGAAGTTGAAGTTGCCGTCTGTGAAGCTTGGCATAAACTAGGGCGCATTCCGGCTGAGGATATGAAGAATATCCGTGACAAAGCTGACTTTGAACTGGATCGCATTCTTGAGATTGAAGAAAAGACAAAGCATGATGTTATTGCTTTTCTTACCGCTGTTGAGGAAAAAGTAGGACCTTCTGCCCGCTTTATCCACCTCGGATGTACTTCATCTGACATCGTTGATACCGCAAATGGAGTTATGCTTCATCGTGCCGGTGATATGATTTTGAAAGCTATTGATGAATTTTTAGCCGTTATGAAAGAAATGGCTTTTAAATATAAAGGTAGAATGTGCATGGGCCGTACTCACGGTATTCATGCTGAGCCTACTAGCTTCGGTCTGAAAATGACCGGGTTTTATGCAGAATTTTCTCGTCATCGTGAGCGTATCGAAACAGCTCTTGATGGCGTTAGTGTTGGTAAAATTTCCGGCGCAGTCGGAACTTACGCAATGCTTGATCCTGAAGTTGAACGTATCACTTGTGAACTTCTTGATCTAAATGTTGATCCAATTTCTACTCAGATTATTCAGCGTGACCGTCATGCTGCATTCTTTACTGCTCTTGGTCTTCTCGGTGGCGGAATTGAGCGTCTTGGCGTTGAGCTTAGACATCTTCAGCGCACTGAAGTTCTTGAAGTTGAAGAAGGATTCAGCGCAGGGCAGAAAGGATCTTCTGCAATGCCTCATAAAAAGAATCCTATCTCCGCTGAAAACCTTAGTGGTCTTTCCCGTCTTTTGCGTACAAATGGTTTAGTTGCCATGGAAAATATGCCTTTGTGGCATGAACGTGATATCAGTCATTCCTCTGTTGAAAGAGTGATTATGCCTGATTCCACTATTCTTGCTGATTATATTCTTGGTCGCATGACTGGCGTACTTAAGAGACTTAAGATTAACGGCGATAATATGGATCGTAATCTTATGGCATCCTACGGGCTTTTCTACTCACAGCGAGTTCTACTTGCTCTTGTAGAGTCCGGTCTTGAAAGGCAGAATGCATACGAAATGGTACAGAAAGTAGCCATGTATTGTTGGGATAATAAAGTTTCTTTCCCTGACGAAATTCGCAAGAACAAAGAAATAATCTCTCAGCTTGACGACGGAGCTTTGGATGATGCTTTCGACATGGGATACTACACCAGATACGAAGAATTCATCATTAAAAGAGTTTTTGGAGAATAGTTACGTTGTGAGCTGTTAATACTCAATATTACCCGGTTTTGTCTTCGCGGCAGAACCGGGTACTCTTTTTTGCAGGACTTTCTCTTTCGTGTTAGTAGATTAAATAATATGTTGTTTTATTGCTGTTTTCAGGCGTAGATCACACATTTTTATAGTTCTCTTGGTTGTTCTGCACGGTTGTAGTTTGGGTTACTAACTGATGACCGTTTTAGTGTTAAATTTGATCGTTTTTTTAAAGATATTTCGAACGATGGAGCCTCAGCTTCGGTATGACGCATTTTTTTAAATTCATATTTGCAGTTTGCATAATTAGCGTAAACTTGAGCACTTATTGTATTGCAGAGGGCTGGAAGCCTGTGCTTGAAAGCACCGCTTTAGTTCCTAGGCTGGTTGTTGCCGTGGATAAAGGTGATCAGAAAATTCACCTCCTCGTGCACAAAAGTCCTTTGCGCGCCGAAGCTACATTTATTTGTGCAACCGGTAAAAAGGCTGGCGACAAGAAAGTTGAAGGAGACCTCAGAACTCCTGAAGGTGTATATTTTACCAAGAGCAAAAGGACCGGACTGGTCAATTTTGAATTGTATGGTGAGATGGCTTTTCCTCTCGATTTTCCAAATCCTGTTGACCGTATCAATGGAAAAACCGGATACGGAATATGGATACATGGACGTGGCAAGGAGCTAGTTGCCATGGACACTCAAGGATGTGTCGCTCTAGAAAATCCTGACATAAATTTCATTGATTCCCGTATAGGAATTGGTACTCCGGTTGTTATAGGTGAAGAAGTTTCATGGAGTAATGCGACTGGCATTCAGGGCGAGGAATCTAAAGAAATTAAGTCCCTTGTTCATAAATGGGCCACAGATTGGTCTAACCGTGATTCCGGTTTTTTTGATACTTATTCGAGCAAACTTTTCGCTAAGACTGAAGGCCGATCTTTCAAATATTTCAAAAAGCGCAAACAGAAAATATTTTCAAATACAGCATGGGTAGATGTCTCTGTTTTTAATCTCAGGGCTCTTCCCGGTCCTGATTACTGGGTGACATGGTTCGATCAGTATTACAGATCAGGGCGTCTTTCTTCTTCGACAACGAAACGATTGTATTGGCAGAAAATTGATGGAAAGTGGAAGATTGTAGGCCGTGAGTATGGTCCTGCTTCGAACTCTTTTTCAAAAGCATACCTTGCACTCAAGCGGAAAAGCATTCTTGCATTTCTTGATGACTGGCGAAGCGGTTGGCTGACTGCTGACATTGATGCTTATTCTACTATGTATGATTCAAAGGCCAGACAGGGAAAGATGCGCGGTTTAAGTTTGATTGCGGAACACAAAAAATCCATATGGGAAAAGCGTAAACCATCTATTATTGAATTTAATAAGGTCAGGCTTAAAGAACATCCTCAAGGAATAGAAGTTGCTTTTAAGCAATCCTATTCCGATATATCTGGTTATAGCGATTTTGGTAGCAAGAAGCTAATCCTTCGCCCTGTTAATGGCGGATGGCGTATCGTAGACGAACAATGGAGCAGTCGCTAATGGGTAATACCAAGTATAATGTTCTTTTCATGCGCGATGATGATACTGTTAAAAGGTACAGGTTGAGCCCTTTTTGGCTTAGTGTCTTTTTTTGGTTTATTCTCCTGCTTGCAGCCTGTGCTGGAGTTGGAGCTTGGTCTGGATATAATTTCTGGAACCAAAATACTGAACTCAGACAAGATAAGCTTGCATTGCAGAAGAATCTGAATGACGCTTCTATTCAGCTTGAGCGACTTGAAAATGTTAATAAAATTTTAGATTCCTATGATCCGAATGATGTCCAATCTCTTTTAGCTTCGGTTCCTGTGGAGGAAAAGAAACTTGAGATCTCTTCCGGGACTGATTTAAAGAAGTTATTATTTTATAAAAATCTTATGCGCGCCGGTGTTGAGAATGTAAAACTTCGTTATTCAGGTGGAAGTCTTGCTTTGAGCTTTGATCTGAATAATCTGCAAACTTCTTCTTCACTTAGTGGTGTTGCTGGAGTTGAACTTATTGCCAACGATGGGTATGGTTCACTTCTTAAAATAAATCGCAACGACATGGCTTTTCACATTCAGAGATTCAAAGTTGTCAGAACAAGATTCGCTTTGCCGTCCGGGATGGCACTAAAAGATATGTATGGTCTCCGCCTGATGATAAACACAAATAATAATGAGCTAATATTCAGTGAAGTATACCCTCTGTCGCGTATTTTTAATTAGCATTTTTACGCTTATTTTAGCAGTACCTTCCGCACATGCTCAGCATATGCGGAGCTTTACTTTTTTTGAAGGAACTCAGTATCCATTGCGTGTTACTTGGGTTTTTGGTGATGAACCTGGGCCTACGATAATGGTTCAGGGCGGTATTCAGGGCGATGAACTTTCAGGGTTTTTCACAGGTCAGTTGCTTACTCGCAGTAAAGTGCGCAAAGGTAATTTGATTATTATTCCTCGTGCGAACGAACCATCCATCCTTCGGCGTGCCCGCCAGATCAATGTTGATCTTAATAGAAGATTCGACAAAGAATACAATAATTTCTACGAAGATAGGCTTGCCAAGGCTATTCGATTTTTACTTAATGACGCTGATGGTTTCATCCATCTTCACGAAGGAAGTGGCTTTTATAGTCCCACTTATGTAAATAAATTGCGAAATCCCAAACGTTATGGCCAATCAATGATCATTGATGCCGGGGTATATAAGAATATTCAATTGGCGGAAATGTGTCAGCGTGCTATTTCTCGTTTGAATGCAGATATTCCAAATAAAGCTTTCCGGTTTACTCTTTTTAATACAGACACATTTGCCACAGCCACTCAGTATCCTGAAATGCTTAAGTCTTTAACTTGCTATGCTCTAGTTGAGCGGGGAATTCCCGCAATGGCCGTTGAGGTAAGTAAGAATATAAGAAATCTAGAGTGGAAAGTTCGTGAGCAGTTGAAGGCGACCGTTTATTTACTTGAAGAGTTTGGTCTGGAACTTAGTGTACCCGAATTTTCATTTCCTAAAGCAGGTAGGCCTGCTGGT
Organism: Maridesulfovibrio frigidus DSM 17176; assembly: GCF_000711735.1. Classification (NCBI taxonomy): domain Bacteria; kingdom Pseudomonadati; phylum Thermodesulfobacteriota; class Desulfovibrionia; order Desulfovibrionales; family Desulfovibrionaceae; genus Maridesulfovibrio; species Maridesulfovibrio frigidus. Next base: position 165,677 of record NZ_JONL01000005.1, on the reverse strand, counting down.
TTGGAAATAAAAGTTAATGGAAGCCCGCTTATAGGGAAGAGTGTGAACCTTGTTCGCGGTGGCCCCGTTTCAACTTCGGGTACAGGCAAGGCAATGACTCATTCCGGTCTGGACCCTGCTGTAGCTGTTTTTGCAAGCGATCGTCCGAACCTTAATTTACTTACAGCTCCACGCATGGCACTATCATCATTTCCAGCTCTTGAAGTTAGCCTTGATGGTAGCAAAATGACCACTGCCAAGGTGCGCTGGACTGGTCAGAATGATAATTCTCCTGAGCCGCATGGGCCTGTGTTTTTGTGTTGGTTAAATGGAGACCCACATTTTGTTTCCGCTTCTGGCGTTTTAAATGCTGTGGAGGGGGACCAGTTCATAATTGAAGGCGTGCTTGGTAGTAACAGAAATGAAATCCTGAACTTAAAGGGTTTTGTCGCTTCTGTTATGGTGAATAGCGGGCAGGATATTGGGCATGAAATTATTGCAGATCCCGGAAATTTTATGGAAAAGTATAGATTGATCACAAATGACGGTAGTTTTCGCTATAGAATAGCAAGAGAAACTCCCGGCAAGCGTGGAACAGAATTTTATATTTCAATTCGTCCTCGCGTAATTAAGGCTCTTGAACTTGGTAGAGCGCATGGTTCAGATTTATTAATTAAGTGGGAACGTAATAAGGTTAACGAAATTCCGGCTGATAGATATGTTCTTACTGAGGCTTGGAGCAACGGTAAGCTTGATAAAATTCAGCCATTCCTCGATAGAATCCCTGTTGCATGGGGTGAATCATTTAATGTTGAAGCTGGTAAGGATGTAACACTTACTCTTCGGCATTCGACTACATTTGAGTCTGTTGGTGAAATGGTGTTCAGAGGTTCGGAAGTTCTTCATACTTCGCTGAATTAAATATCTCAAATTATCGCGTAAAACTGTTTAATGTGGGGAATGAGATGAAAGCCGGATTCGAAAACTGCTACGTGAATCTTCCTCTTAGATATATTTATACCACGCCAGAATATCTTGATTTTTTTATCGAAAATTCAATCCAGCCAGAACTCGGCTTAGACTGCCTTGGCAATGAGTGCATGAGCAAGGATTGGCTATTATCAATCAGAGACAGGCTTGGTGATGCAGGATTGAAGTGTACTGCTCACCTCCCATTTCTGGACTTAAAACCAGCGAGTCTTAATCCTGCCATTAGAGACGCATCCATTGATACTCTGTGCGGTGCTTTCGAACTCGCAAAGATCTTTTCTCCCCAGCGCATGGTTATGCATCCTTCTTTTGCTTCATGGCTTGAAGCGCCTCTCTTTGAAGGGGCTTATCAGAATTGTCTAGAAGGGATAGCCAGACTTAGTGATTCATGGCCTGATCACCCGATGCTTTGCCTTGAAAATACATATGAATATGATCCGGGTCCTATTGTTCAGGTTATTGATGACCTTGATCGGGATAATATCGGTGTATGTTTTGATTTGGGCCATTGGCATTCCTTTTCTAAAGGATCTGAAAAGGGTGATTTTGATTTTTGGTTCGATTCATTTGCTCCTTACATTAGACATCTTCACCTTCATGATAATAAAGGTGGGAAGGATGATCACTTGGCTCTTGGGCAGGGGACTATGGATTGGGATCATATAGTCTCAAGGGTGAAAGAACTTGATCCATTACCGACTATCACTTTGGAGCCGCATAATCGTGATGATTTTGACGTGAGTATTGAATTTTTTAATAAGAATATTGCGCCGTCTCTTTTCTAGACTTTCATGGTTCAGTTGGGTTTTAAGTGAAAGTATAAGCGTCAACATTTTGCTACGAAAAATAGCTGAAATAAAAAAAGGTTCCCTGACTGATAGTCTGGGAACCTTTTTTTATAGCGTATATATTATCTTTGGAAGTTACATATTAATCATTTTTTCTGGAAGATAGAAAACTATTTCCGGGAACACTGTGACTATGATGACCATAAACACCATGATTAAGAAGAAAGGGAATGTTGCTTTCAGGATGTCTTTCACATCGTCGTTGGTAATGTATTGAATTACGAAGATCGAGAATCCTACGGGCGGCGTAACTTGCGAGAGTTCAACCATAAATACTACGAAAATACCGAACCATAGTGGGTCAAATCCACCAGCTATAACGATGGGTAAAACTATTGGCAGCGTCATTACCACTATGGATATTCCGTCCAAAATCATTCCAAGCATTACATACATGAGGCCTAGTACAAATATTAGCATGTAAGGGGATAGGCCCAACGTTGCTATGAATTTGCTGAGGGCGGTGGCGATTCCCAGAAAGCCGACAACTTGTGAAAGAAATGCTGCGCCCGCGATAATAAAGCAGATCATTCCGCTTGTTTTTACGGCGGATAGTAACGCTTCTTTAAAGTTTGCAATCGTGAGGTTTTTAAACCACATGGCAATCGCCAGTGCTCCGAGGACTCCGATTACTGCTGCTTCTGTGGGAGTTGTAAGGCCAGCGTAAATTCCGCCTAGTACAAGTGTGATGAGCAGAAGTACCGGAAAGAGATCTTTCAGTGATGCAATGCGCTGAGCTGCGGTGAACGTTTCTTTTTCCTGTGGAACCAGTTCAGGAGTAATCATACAGCGAATCATTATGTACACGGAGTAGCTAGTCGCAAGCATTAATCCGGGAATGACTCCCGCTATGAAGAGCTGTCCAATGGATGTGTCAGACAAAATTCCGTAGATAATCATTATTAAGCTTGGCGGGATCAAGAAACCAAGTGTGCCGGAACCTGCTAGAGAGCCAATGGCTAAGCTTTTGTGGTACCCTCGGCTTGATAGTTCATTGTAAGTGATCTTTCCTACTGTCGCCGTGGTTGCCGCGCTTGAGCCAGATACAGCTGCAAAGAGTGAGCAGGCTACAACATTAATATGATAGAGCTTGCCCGGGACGTTTGAAAGCCACGGTACAAGGCCGTTTAATAGTCTTGTCGAGATGGATGTTCGGTAGAGAATTTCACCCATCAGAATAAACAGTGGCAGTGCGGATAATGGCCACGAGTTAAGGGTGTTCCATGCAGAATTTGCCATTAAATCGCCTATTTTATCCCAGATGGATATTGTCGGCGGGAGATTCATTTCGCAGGCGAGCATTCCGCAGAAAGCAGCAGCATAGAGTGAAAAACCAATCCACAGACCGGAGAGCAAAAAGAGCGCCATCGCCCCTACGAGTACAAGGGCAAGAATTAAAGGATCACTTATCATTTGTGGCTCTCCTGGCAATAAACGCGAACATTTGTAAGAGAAGCAAGAACAACCCTATAGGGATAGATAGTTGCGGAATCCACAAAGGAGTTTCCGCGATGGTGTCCGCGGTCATTTCCAGTTCCCAAGTTTCGTAGACCATTTGTGTTGCGTAAAAAAGGCCGAAGGAAGTAATCACTGAGGCGAGTATTCCGGAAATGATATCAGCAACGCGCTTGCCTGCATCTGAAAAATGGATTGTCACCAGATTAATACGGATAAGTCCGTCTTCTTTCATAGTGTACCCAAGGCCAAGAAAAATAATAAGAACGAGAGTGTATCCGCCATATTCACTGGAGACCAGTGTTGATGTATTGAGTACTGCTCGTAGAAAAATCTCAACAACAACAAGCCCGACAATAAATATCATGCCGAGAGCCGAAAGAAAGGCCCCTCCTACGGAGAGGCCTTCAATTATTCTGATAACTTGGCGCAACATAATTACTTTCTGTAAGCTTCAATGGAAGCTTTAAAGCCTTTTTTAGCTGATTTAAGAGTGTCAGCAAGCATTGTGTCTGCATCTTTAGCAATCATGTCAGCAACTTCTTTAGTCGGTTCAGAAATTGTGATCCCCTTCTCTGCAAGGATTTTGAGGGATTCGTCATTACTTTTGCTGGACTGCGCCCACTGGTATTCTTCCATTTCTTTAGCCGCTTTCGTCATTGCTTCCTGCTGCGCTGGATTCAAAGCATTCCAGTAATCAATGTTGATTACCATCATGTTAAGCGGGAAAGCGTAATTGATTTTAGAGAAGTACTTAACGTTTTCCCAGAATTTACCGTCTTTTCCTGATACTGCGGAAGTAAGAACTGAATCAACAAGTCCAGTCTGTAGTGCGGAGTATAGCTCGCCCCAAGGTAGTGAAAGTGGGCTTGCGCCTGTCATTTTAAGAAGCTCAGCTCCGTTTTTGTCGTATGTGCGGACTTTGATGCCTTTGAAATCTGCAGGAGTTTTGAGCTCTTTCTTTGTGAAGAGTCCGCTTGGAGGCCAAGGGGCTGCGTAAAGAAGCTTCTGTTTCCATTTTTTACATGCTTTATCGTAGTAAGGGCGGGATGCATCATATAGTTTTTTTGCTTCAGCATAGTTTTTTGCGAGCAGAGGCATTGAGCTTACGCCAAATACCTGATCGGAACCGGAAACAACTCCCATGAGAATGTCGGACATTGGGAGGGTTCCGTCTTTTACTGTCTTAAGAAGTTCAGGACCTTTGAATCCGAGAGATCCACCGGGATGAACAGAAATGAGCACGGATCCTTCTGAATATTCTTTGACTTTGTCGGCGAAAAGCTGTGCACCTTGAGAATGAAAATTTGAGGCTCCATAGATTGCGTTGCAGTCCATTTTGATGTCTGAAGCTTGAGCAGATACTGCAAAAACTAAGACCGTCAGTAAAATTGCGATGATTCTTTTGAACATAGTATTTCCCTTCAGATTGAGTTGTTGTGTGGTTAACTTGTAAAAAATATTTGCCAAAAAACCAAAATATGTTGATGGAATTGAGATTTTAAAACCGCTTAAAACCGATAATTTAGATGAATAATTGAATTAATAATCTCTAAAATTAATAGTTATGAAAATTTTATACATGTATTTGTGCTAAAATAAAACCTATTAATTCAAGGTGTATTTGGTTAAAGTTCCATTCGTAATAAAGATGTTATTTGAATAATTAATACAGGCGTTTTGCTGATGAATTTTATTTTACATATATCGGAGGAGGTCCCGTGCTTATAGTTGGAGTGGATACCGGCGGAACTTTTACAGATTTTATTTATAAAGATGGTGAAACATGGGGAGTGCATAAAAGACTTTCAACGCCTCATGATCCATCAGAAGCTGTCATTAACGGGCTTAAGCATATTGCAGATGGGCGTAGAGTGCAGGTTGTACATGGGTCAACGGTTGCTACCAACGCGATACTTGAGCGTAAAGGTGTTAAGACTGCACTCATTACTAATGAAGGTTTCGAAGATGTTGTCCAGATAGGACGGCAGAACCGTTCGCAGCTTTACAATCTTTCGTTCTGCAAGAAACCGCACATTGTACCACCCGAACTAAGGTTCGGAATAAGTGGCAGAATTGACCAGACTGGTAAAGAAATTGAACCTTTTTCGGAAGAAAAAGTTAAAAATATACTTAACAAAATCAAAGAAGCAGACGTTGAATCAGTCGCTCTCTGTCTTCTTTTCTCATATTTAAATCCAGATCATGAAAACAGAATGCGCGACTTGCTATCCGAAGTTGGCGTGCCTGTGTCCGTTTCTCATGAAATTCTAGCTGAGTTTCGCGAGTTTGAGCGCACCTCAACTACCGTAATTAATGCATACGTCTCACCAAAAATGACACGCTATCTTACTTTTCTGCAAGAGTTCCTTGGCGAAGATTCCTTACGCATAATGCAAAGTAACGGTGGGTCTATTTCTGCTGAAACTGCAATGAACGAGTCTGTCCGCACAATTTTATCCGGTCCAGCAGGGGGCGCAGTAGGCGCACATGCCATCGGTAAAATGGCTGGTTACGACAATCTTATTACCTTTGATATGGGGGGCACATCTTCTGATGTCGCGCTCATTAACGGTGAACTTCCGCTGACTCTTGAGTCCGCCATCGAAGATTATCCTGTCAAAGTTCCTATGATTGATATTCACACTGTTGGCGCTGGTGGTGGCTCCATTGCTAGGATTGATGCTGGCGGGTCACTTACTGTCGGCCCTGAAAGTGCAGGAGCTGATCCCGGGCCTATATGCTATGGTAAGGGTAGTGAAATCACTGTTACTGACGCTAATTTATACCTTGGACGCCTTATTCCTGAGCATTTCCTCGGCGGCGAGATGTCACTTAAAACGGACAAACTGAATTCCGCAATGGAAGCAATGGCTACCAAAGCTGGCCTCAGTCCTATCGAACTGGCGGAAGGAATTCTTGATATAGCCAACACCAATATGGAACGCGCTATCAGAGTTATTTCGGTGGAAAGAGGGTTTGACCCGCGCGAATTTACCATGTTTTCATTTGGTGGAGCTGGAGGAATGCACTGCGCTTTCCTTGCAAAATTGCTCTCAATACCGAAACTATTTATTCCAAATAACCCTGGAATACTATCTGCAGTCGGCATGGTTATGGCCGATGTCATCAAAGATTATTCACTAACGGTCATGCGAAATCAGCAAAATACCACCGGTGATGACCTCGAAAACTTGTTCGCACCACTCGAATCTCAGGGGCGTGCCGCTCTCGAAGAAGAGGGCTTTGCGGCGAGTGATATCACAGTCGAACGGTTTCTAGATATGCGTTATCAAGGACAGTCTTTCGAAATAATTGTTCCTTTCGGCGGCGACTGGATCGAAGAATTCTCTCAGCTTCATAAGCATAATTACGGTTACCGAAATGATGCCAAGACCGTTGAAATAGTAAATATCAGGCTTAGAACTCGCGGAATGCCCGTCAAACCGGAATTCCCAGAAGCTTCAGCTCTTACGAAAGAAATGCCAAGTGGTGCGCTCATCGGTACTACCGAGACGGTTTTTGATTCAATAGCCATGGAAACACGCATTCTGGATAGAGATAAACTCTTGCCCGGTAACAAGGTTGATGGGCCTGCTATCATTATTGAATACAGCTCGACTCTGGTCATTCCGCCTTTTGCCAAGGGTTCAGTTGACGCCTACGGCAACCTAATTTTTGATATCGAATAATTCTGGAGGTATATTAGAATGAATGTGAATCCAATCCTCCTTGAGGTGTTCAAGAACAGGTTTGCTGCAATTTCCGAAGAAATGGGTGTAACGCTCACAAGGACTGCATTTTCACCAAATATTAAAGAGAGACGCGATTTGTCTTGCGCTGTTTTTGACAGCAAGGGTGACATGATTGCTCAGGCTGCCCATATTCCAGTTCATCTGGGATCTATGCCTTTGTCAGTTAAAAGCGCAATTGATAATGCGACCTTCAATGAAGGTGATATGGTAATGCTGAATGATCCGTTCAAAGGCGGAACTCATTTGCCGGACATCACTTTAGTTGCGCCAGTATTTTGTGGCAGCTCCGACAAGCCTGATTTCTACGTTGCCAACCGTGCGCATCATTCGGATGTAGGCGGTATGGCCAGTGGTTCAATGCCGCTTTCCACCACTCTCTATCAAGAGGGAATAATTATCCCGCCAGTAAAAATAGTTGAAAATGGCGAAATAGTTCCGGGCGTAATGGCACTTATTCTGAACAATGTACGTACCCCCGATGAGCGTGAAGGCGACTTCTCCGCACAAATTATGGCGAACATCACAGGCGTTCGCAGGCTGAATGAACTTATTTCTAAATACGGTCTCGAAAAAGTAGATTTCTACGCATCAAGTCTTAACGATTACGCAGAAAAAATAACGCGCCATACAATCGAATCCATTCCAGATGGAGTGTACGAGTTCACCGATTACATGGATGGCGACGGTATGGATTGCGTAAATGTCCCAATTTCCGTGAATCTCGTAATTAAGGGTGATACCGCTAAACTCGACTTCACCGCATCAGGTGATCAAGTAACAGGCAGTGTAAATGCCGTGCGCTCAATAACATTGTCTGCAGTTCTTTACGTTTTCAGATCTCTAATTGAAGGCGATGTACCAACTAACGCAGGAATTTTGCGTCCTCTAGAAATCATCACCCGCAAAGGTTCAATCTTAGACGCTAATTTCCCCGCCGCGGTAGCCGGAGGAAATGTCGAAACGTCCCAAAGAGTCGTCGACGTAGTGTTAGGCGCCCTAGCCCAAGCAATTCCTGAGCGAATTCCCGCAGCCAGCCAAGGAACAATGAACAACATGACCATTGGTGGCATGGATGAACGCACAGGCAAGCCCTTTGCCTACTACGAAACGCTAGCGGGAGGCATGGGCGGTTCTGCTAGTTGCAAAGGCGAGCATGCAGTACATTCTCACATGACCAACACATTAAATACTCCCGTTGAAGCTCTAGAATATAGCTATCCGTTCCGAGTAAAAACTTACTGCGTTCGCAAAAACACAGGTGGAGCAGGATCTTCTCCCGGTGGAGACGGACTAGTGCGAGAAATAGAATTACTATCAAGCTGCGAAATAACCGTCCTATCGGAACGCAGATTAAACGCACCCTACGGATTACAAGGCGGAGGCAAAGGAACACCTGGCCGCAACGTATTAATTCGAGATGGGAAAGTAATCGAAAAGCCCGGAAAATTCCACACGCCTCTCAAAAAGGGCGATATTATACGCATAGAAACCCCAGGCGGAGGCGGCTGGGGGATATCAGATTAAGGGAGAAGGCCTTCGGCGACCAGAGGAGACCCCTTTTCTCAAAAAGGGGTCTCCCTTCTGGTCTCTCTCTACCAAAAACTTTTTTAGCGGGTTTGCTCTTTGGGGAAAGAGTTGGCCCGTTTTTTTTATGCAAATATTTTGGTGATTTCGTTTTGAGGTTTGGGTGGATTCGTATTAAACTTAAGAATTACAAAATTTGTATGTGACTAATCTAGGATATGACTTAACTCGAAAATGATTAAATTTGCATAGTCCTAACTCTATAAAAGGTTCTCGTGCCGCCGGAGGCATCTCACCCTCAATCTTAAAACCCCGTTAGGCCGCTGGAGGCAAATACCGTGAATAATATATATAAGAATGCGCTAGTAAGAACTCCAGCTCATAATTTGGGTCATGGGTTGACTGAGGCGGGCCTTGGCTGCCCTGATATGGAGATTACTCATGCTCAGCACCGCAGGTACATTGAGTATTTGAAAAGCAAAGATATTGCTGTGACTATTCTTGATGCGGTGGAGGAATTTCCTGATTCTGTTTTTGTTGAAGATACGGCTGTGATGATACCTGTTGCTAGTGGCGGTGTTGTTGTTTTTTTGACTTGTCCGGGCGCTAAATCGCGGCGCGGTGAAGTGGAGCAGATTCGGACTTCTGTTTCTGGTGTTGCCGATGAAGTTTATCAGATGGACGGGGAAGGCCTTATGGAAGGCGGCGATGTGTTGCTTATGGATAAGACTTTTTTTGTGGGTATCGATTCGCGCACTAATTATGATGGATTTGGACAATTTGAGAAAGTTGCGGGTGGGTTTGGCTATAAGTGCGTGGCGGTTCCTTTTGATAATGGAATGCCGCATCTTAAGACGGAATTGTCTGCGCTGGATGGTGATACTTTGATTATGAGTGAGCGTTTTTCCGGTCGTGAGGAGTTTTCTGGCTATAAAAAGCTAGTTGTTCCCAGTAGTGAGGTATATGCGGCTAATTGCCTGTTTGTTGGACGTGGGTTGCTTGTTCCGGCCGGTTTTCCAGTAACGGCGGAATTGCTTGATAAAAACGGGTTCAGCCCAGACTATATTGATATGTCTGAATTTCAGAAAATGGACGGCGGGCTGACCTGTCTTTCTTTGCGCTGGTAGCGAGGATTATATCGCAACTTTTTCGAGCGTGTCCTGCAAAATTTCATCATCACTTTGGTCGGAAAGCACTATGTGATGTGCGGCATTCATGAAGCTCGGTTCGAATCTATTTAACATTAGCGAAATCTGTTCACGCGCATCTTCTGATCTGTCTGTTGCGTTCAGCAGTGTCATGAAATCACTCATGATGTAGAGAACTTTACCGTTAGCTTGTAGCTGATTACGATTTTTTTCAGAAAGTGCAGCTCCGCGCGGCAGGCTTACGACCTGATTATCTTTTTCAGCCATTTCTAAAATTGCAGGATTACCATCACCGCGTTTTATGATGACAAGTTCCTTACCGAGTTTATCAGCAACTTGAGCTGCAATTGATCTTCTCAGGTCATCATTTAGCGCAAAGATAAAAATATTGCCGGAATCCCGCCCACCTATGATAAAATCTTTATCTGCACCATTGGTGTGAACGGCTTGTTTAGTCGCGTCATTAACTTCATACTCAATATCTACCATTTCGGTGGTACTTACCATTATATATGCTCCTGATGCGGGTTGTTTTATGTTGCTAGAAAACATCTACTCATTAAAGATGAGTTCGGCAATACTGAGCGGCCGCTCCTAAACAAAAGTTAATCTTTTTTAATAAAGTGAACAGTGCGTTTGTACTGTTCATCATTAGGAAGTTCCTTGGATAGGTATGTTACTTCCCAGTTTTCGGAGAAAAGGCCCTTTGCGAAATCCAGTAGGTTGAAGAACCCTTTTTCGATCTTTGCTTGTGGATACATTTTCAGGAAATCTGCTTCAGGCATACCGAAATGTCTTTCAACCAGATAGAGCGGGCGGAAGGTCAGGAGCATTTCAGATTCACTTCTGCTTTCAAGCCCTTTTAAAATCGGGATTAAGTATCCTTCTGATATGTTTATTTTACCGAGAATATCTATGAGCATTCCCATATCGAAAGTACGGGTGGCTGGTTCTGAGGCGAAGTTGCATGTTTCAAATTCTACATCTTCAATACTATAGAGTGCGGCTAGTTTTTTAGCTCCGGTAATGACCTTTGGCTCCATGTCATATCCGACAACGGTTTTTGCGCCCCGTTCGTGAGCATAGAAAGTGAAATGCCCAAGGTTGCAGCCGAGATCGCATACTGTTTTGCCGGTAAAGTCGAGATCTGTAAATTCGGGATCTATGCCATCGATATCGTGCCCGACTCCTTTGCTCAGTTTATTGCTTTCAAAGTCGTATAGCGGTCTCCATATTTTGTCTTGTCCCACTTCTTCTACGATCTTTTTTATGTCAGCGTTTTTGGTCATTTTTTGATCTCTATTGTTTGGGTAAGGTGATTGTATCAATTATTCGTTTATATAATATTCATCGCTTAATGATAAATTTGAATTACTCTATAACTGTATTGCATTCTTAACTCAAGAACCTGATTCGGATTGCATGAATTTTTAAAGAGTGTTACTCAAAAATCCTTAATCAGGAGTTAATTTTTTGCAGCAGATAAGTGAACCTTTTGTTTCTGGTGAATCATTAATTCACGCTTCGCATCCCGGATTTCGGGTTGTTTGTGCGTTGCTTTTTTCACTTGTCGGGGCGCTTGTTCTGTCGCTTTCTGCTGCTATCGCAGTGTTCTTTGCAGGGCTAATTTTCGCAATATCTGCCCGTTTGCCGATGCTAAGCCTTTTGAAAAGGCTGCTATTCGTGAACGGTTTTATTGTTTTTCTATGGTTATTTATACCATTCTCCCGCCCCGGCGATCCTGTTTTTTCTGTTGGACCTTTCACGGCCACTGCCGAGGGCATAATTTACGCCGCCGTTATTACTTTGAAATCAAACGGGGTTGTTCTGGCGGTCACTTCATTGCTTTCTACTATGCCTGTGCAGTTAATGGGAGCTGGAATGCAATCTGTGAGGTTGCCGGATAAACTTTGCCGTCTGTTTTTATTCACTTGGCGCTATGTGCATGTGATGGGTGAGGAATTCGGTAAAATGAAACGTGCTGCGACCATGCGCGGTTTTGTGCCTCGCAATAGTATTATGACTTACCGGACTTATGCATGGCTCATGGGCATGCTGCTTGTGCGGAGCTGGGATAGGGCGCAGGTCGTTTGGCAGGCAATGCTTTGCCGTGGTTTTACAGGTAAATTCCATACATTGAACTCCTTTCAAGTGAAGGGAAGAGATTGGGTACTTCTTGCTGTTACAATATTTTTTGCAAGTGCCGTTATTGCTATTGAGCTTTATAAAGTTGAGGTGTTTTAGTGAGTTTTCCGATTTTTTCATTGCGTGACATTAATTTTGTCTACCCCGGCGGGAATGAAGTTCTCAAGGGTGTGGATTTTGAGCTTAAAGCTGGCGAAAAAGTCGCGCTTACCGGTCATAACGGTAGCGGTAAAACCACTATGCTCCATATTATTATGGGACTTTTGAAGCCAACTTCCGGTCAGGTTTTGTTTAAAGATCGGGAAATGAAAACCGAGAAAGATTTTAGAGAACTCCGCAAGGGGGTGGGGCTTCTTTTCCAGCAGGCCGATGATCAGCTCTTTTGTCCTACAGTCATTGAAGATGTGGCTTTCGGGCCCCTTAATTTGGGCAAAAGTCCGGACGAAGCTCGTGAAATTGCAAAATATGTTCTTTGCCTGCTCGGTCTTTCGGGGTATGAGGAAAGGGTGGCATATCGTTTGTCCGGCGGGGAGAAAAAGCTTGTGTCGCTAGCCACTGTGCTTGCAATGCAGCCTGAAGCTCTGGTGCTTGATGAGCCTACGAATGATCTTGATCCGTCTATGCGCGATCGTCTTGCAGATATCCTCTGTGAGCTTGAGGTTGCTATGCTGGTTGTTTCACATGATCTTAATTTTTTGAAGCGGGTGACAGCTCTTGAGTATTCCTGTCATGATCAGGCAATATACAAAGAAGCGTCAATTTTCAGATCTGATGTCACCCCTTCGGACTGCAAGCTGTAGTTTTTACCATTTAAAATGACGGGGAGATGTATATGTCTAAGTTGAAACCTCTTTTACTTATTGTTCTGGCTTTGTTTATGTTCGCAGGTTGCAATGAAGCTGATGATACTGTGACTATGAAAGTGGCCGCGTCTGCTTACACTTCGCACGTAGATCAGACTTCTTCTACTCCATTTCTTGGCGCTTGGGGCGACAAATTAGTTCCCGGTGTGAAATCTATTGCAGTATCACGAGACCTTATTCCAAAAGGGCTTGGGCATAACGCTGTCGTTAAGATTGAAGGGCTTGATGGCGAATATCTTGTTAAAGATAAAATGAATAAACGCTGGACCGACAAAATCGACATTTATATGGGACTTGATACCAAAGCAGCTAAAGATTGGGGTAAGCGCGAAGTGACAATTACCTTCAAGAAGCCAGAGCCGAAGAAATAGTATTTGCTTTTAGTAATAGATCATTTTAAAGCGTGTTCCGGTTCGGGGCACGCTTTAAAATTTTTGCAGCGGATCGCACGCCCCCCTTGTTAGAGCCATACCTATTAAATTTGTAATGATCGAAGTGATATTTACGGAGACAGACTTGAGCGAGCGCAAAAGAAATCCTCAGCAGAGCATTCGGGCACATTGTTTATGGTGCATGGGTGGCAGTTCTCAGCTTGTCAGAGAGTGTGAGGATGAGAAGTGCGCTCTGTTTGATCTTAGAGGGCCGAAGGTGGACGAAACCGAACGGGCGTGTTTGCGTACGATCCGAAGACATTGCCTCGCCTGCACCGTTGGTGACAGACAAGCTATCCGTGATTGTCATGAAAAAGAATGTGTGTTGCGTCCTTACAGGTATGGGGTTCATCCTCGGACCATAAAGAGAAGGCAAAAAAGAAAGCTCGAGAAGAGTCATCTAATGCTGCCGGGTATGTGATTTTTTTGTCGTCAGAGTTTTGGTTTGTATGTTTATATATTTGAAATTAGTTCTTATTTTCAGTACTTTAGATTGCTTGCTGTTATTTAAGCAATCCGAAAAGAGTCATTTCTTCCAGCACCTTTTGTTTGGTAAGAGGCTTAATTATAAAACTTGTGCCGTTACCGCGAAAGTATGCTTCAGATATCTGTTCCTCTTCATCCTCCACTGTCATGATTATCGGGATTTCTTCACTGAGTCCAAATCCTAATTTCTGCTCAATTTCGCGTATTTGCCGCAAAGCGTGTGGGCCGTCTTGTGCGTCTACTTTCGATTTAATGAAAATAGCGTCGAAATATTCGTTGTTTTTAAGAGAAGCAGTGAAAGCTTTAACCGCTTCATCTCCGTCACGGACAGTCTGGCACTGCCCGTGGCTTTCTATTATATTTTTGATGATTTCACAGTGTAGATGATTATCGTCAGCAATCAGAAATTTCATGCGCAGCCCCTAGCTAAAACCGTACTGTAAATTAATGGTTATTCGCTCTATACCACCGCTAAGGAGTTGGGTCTAGCTATGAAATTATATGTTATCTATCTGATTCTTTCATAGAAAGAGCAATTCTTTTGCGTTTAATATCAACTTCCATAACTTTCACTTTTACAGCCTGCCCGGGGTGAACAAAGTCGGATGGGTTTTTCACAAAATTATCAGCCAGTCTACTGATATGTACCAGTCCATCCTGATGAACTCCCACGTCAACAAATGCTCCGAAGTTGGTTACATTCGTCACAATTCCATTCAGTAGCATGCCTTCTTTAAGATCTTTTACTTCTGTGACTGACTCGTCAAAGCTTACCATTTCAAACTCTTTGCGCGGATCACGGCCCGGCTTTTCGAGTTCCTTCATAATATCTTCGAGTGTAGGTAGTCCCAAATCCTCTGAAATGTATTTCTTGAGATCAATTTGCTGTCTTAGTTCGGGCGATTTGATCAGCTCTGCAACTGTGGTTTTCAGGTCTTTAGCCATGAGCGCGACAGTTTTATATCTTTCAGGATGAACAGCCGTCTCATCCAGAGGATTTTCGCCGTTTCTGATGCGTAGGAAGCCCGCACACTGCTCAAAAGCTTTAGGTCCGAGGCGTGGCACTTTTAGCAGTGCTTTGCGTGATGCAAACGGACCGTTCTCGTTTCTCCAATTGATAATATTGGTGGCGGTTGTTGAGCCTAGTCCTGAGACTGACTCAAGAAGTTTGGCGCTTGCAGTATTTAGCTCTACGCCGACCATATTAACGGAAGATTCGACTACTCTGGTTAAGCTTTCGGCAAGTTTTTTTTGATCAACATCATGTTGATACTGTCCCACTCCAATAGATTTTGCGTCGATTTTAACAAGCTCAGCCAGCGGGTCCATGAGCCTGCGCCCGATGGAAACTGCGCCGCGCACTGTGATGTCATAATCTGGAAATTCTTCTCGCGCGATGGCGGATGCTGAATATACGGAAGCTCCTGATTCGTTGACCATTATGATTGGCAGTGAATCTGGTAGGTCCAGTTCTTTAATGAACTGCTCGGTTTCGCGTCCGGCAGTACCGTTGCCGATGGCAATTGCTTCGATGGAGTATTTTTTTACGAGAGCGACCACTTTATCTGCCGCTTCCTTCTTTTTACCACCGGAAGTAACGGGGTAGATCGTGTCGTTATGTTTAAGGCTACCTTGTGCGTCTAAGCAGACAAGCTTTGCGCCTGTTCTAAAGCCGGGGTCCAGAGCAAGAATATTCTTACTGCCAAGCGGCGGAGCGATGAGTATTTCTCTGAGATTTGATGCAAAAACTTTGATAGCTTCGTCGTCAGCTTTTTCGATGAGCTTGGAGCGTAGTTCTGTTTCCATTTGCGGGGCAAGGAGACGTTTGTAGCTGTCAATTCCTGCCTTCTCTACCTGTTTTGATGCAGCTGATGTAGACTTCACAACGCGGCTACTAAGAACGTCAAATCCTTCTTCTTCGGGGGGACGAATGGATACTTTTAAAAATTTGTCTCTTTCACCGCGAAACATAGCAAGGATGCGGTGTCCGGCTGCCTTACGAGCAGGCTCGGTCCAGTTAAACCAGTCTCTAAATTTGGATGCTTTGTCTTCAGAATCAGCCGCAAGAGCAATCTTGGTGGCGCGTGATTCAATCTTTGCTTTGCTCTCAAATAGTGAACGCACAGCTTGGCGCAGACCCATATTTTCAGAGATCTTTTCTGCTATAATGTCACGCGCTCCGGCTAGGGCGTCATCAATGTTTTCCACTCCTTTTTCAGGAGATATAAAATGCTCGGCCTCAGCTACAGGGTCACAATTTTGCGCAAAAATTTTAACTGCAAGCTGTTCAAGACCTTTCTCTACTGCGGCTTGGCCTTTAGTTTTGCGTTTGGGCTTGTATGGAAGATATAAATCTTCAAGCTGGCGCATGTTACGCGCTTTATTTATTTTGCTACGCAATTCGTCATCAAGCTTTCCCTGTTCTTCAATGGAACCAAGAATGGTTTCCCGTCTTTTATCCAAATCGATGAGTTTCCCTAAAAGGTCACTGACAGCTTCAACTGCGACTTCATCCATGCTGCCCGTAGCTTCCTTACGATAGCGTGAAATAAAAGGAATAGTTGCGCCTTCTTCAAGAAGAGCAACAGTAGCTTGGACGTTTTTGCTTGAAAGATTCAGGTCAGCAGATATGCGGGAAATATTGTCGTGATTCATTTATTTAGCCGTGATTAATAGTTGTTATGTTTAGAGGGGTACTTTCTCTTGTTAGCTGTTTGTAGTCAATGATGTTTGGTAGGTATTTTATTAAAGGGTCGGGAGTAATGAATCTGCCGATGATAGGATCGTATTCACGATATCCGAAATGAACCAAGCTCGTATGTTATCTGCTAAACCTATCTGCTAATTATCCAAATCCATTACCTGCAGCATCTTTGCGAACCTGCACGAGTTGTTCAGGCCTACAATATCTCTCGCTAGGACGCAGGAAACAAAACAACCCCGCACCGAAGCACGGGGCCATTGTTAACAGCTAAGTCAGTTACAAGATTATTTGTCCTTTTTGTCTTCTTTCGTATCTTCCATGTGATAGACCCAATGGGCTACCACGAAACCAGGGAGTATGGAAAACCAGAAATCTAATGTGAGTCCAACCAATGAGTTGCTCAAGAGACTACCCACAGCAAATACCCCATTGATGATGCCTATAGATATCCCTTTCTGTTTATTAGTTTCCAGCACGGCTGCTCCTTTTGTTATATAGCTTAGCAAGGACGTTTCTTACCATAACAAGTCAATAACAGACTGAGAAAGTTTTGATGTTTCCGCCAACTCGAAATTCAAACTAATTGTCGAAGAACTCGCTGACTACTGCTGTTCTTATATCGATTAATTCAATATTTTAAGCCCATCTTGTGGAGGCAAGGTGGGCCATCACAGCATCTTTGCGATCCTGTGCGAGTTGTTCAGGGCTACAATATCTCTCGCTAGGACGCAGGAAACAAAACAACCCCGCACCGAAGTACGGGGTCAGTTGGTGTTCTAGGGGAGCTGATTTATCGTTTTACAGTTAAGGCATTTATATCCTTCTTTTTTGAACAGGTAATAAAGTCCTGCTGCGGCAAGAAGACAATTGAAAAAATAATCATTGTTTGGATCAAGGAGTACAGTCCAGATAGATAAACCTACTGCTGCTAATAAGTACATATATGCTGAAGCTCGTTTTGGAGTTACATGATATTTTTGACCACAGCTTGAACAAGTTATCTCTTTGCCTGAACGAGATGTAAAGATTAATAACATGATTGTATAGCATATCAAAACAATAGATATAATTATGAATTTCATTTTATAAAATCTCTTTTATGTGTTTTAGTTTTCGCACTAGTAAAAGCTCCGAAGATATCGTCCAAGTCGTTTCTATCGACATTGGCTTTGTCAGAGAGTGCTTTAGTACCAATTGTTTCTAATAATCCCAGTGCAGCACCATAAAATGCTCCTGTTACTCCTGCAGCAAGAGTTCCGCCGGGACCTAACGGTCTTCCATAAGAAATCCAGCCTGCAGCTCCTGTAACACCTCCCTTAAGTGCTCCTTTACCGAAATCTAGAAGTGTCAAATCATTTTTGTTTTTCTTGCCTTTTTTGCTGGCAATAAGAGCCGCACGTCGCTGCTTGTCTCGGCGCTCTTCGTCAGCACGCGCTTGACGATCCTTTTTAGTCTTTTCATCAGCGAGTTTTTCCACGCGAGCTTGATGCGCCTTTTTTTCAGCGAGCTTTTCCATTTCCCGAGCGTTTTGTACGCTTGTTTTTACCGCATTTTGAGTGGGATTTTTACTGCTTGTTCCGCCATATTCTGAACCAAAATCTTTTCCAACATAATCACTAAAGCTTGGCCCAGCATAACCGGTATAACCAGAATAGCCACCGAGATCTGAGCCAGCAGAACCACCCGTACTTACTCCACTGTAGCCAGAATAACCACCGAGTTCTGATCCAGAGGAACCACCCATGCTTACTCCGCTATAGCCAGAGTAACCACCGAGATCTGATCCAGAAAAGCCACTTGTCCCGTCATCCCCTGATCCGAATTCGCCAAACAACCCTGTTCGATCCACAAAATTAATAGGGTCATCGAGGCAATAACCATAAACATCCACATCCCCGCCAGCTAAACCAATCGGATCAGGAGTAATGAACCTGCCAATGCGAGGATCGTATTCGCGATATCCGAAATGGACTAAGCCTGTATCTTTATCTGCGAGGCCTGCAGAGAATCCCACACAGGTGTCAAACTTCTTCTTTGTATCGACAAGTAGATTGCCAAACGAATCATATATAACTCGTTTTAGCTCATTCCCTTTATCATCCGCAACCATAAAGATTGTTCCGACCTGATCCGTGGCGAAAAGATACTTCTTATCTTGGTAAATCATACCGATCGGATCACCTTCTTCGTCATACTTAAAGATCTTCGCATTATTGCCTTTCTCGTCAGCGACTACCAGCAATGTAGTTAGATCCTGCCACAAATAAGTCTCAACAATCTTTCCGTTCACTGCTTTGGAAGTCCTCTGGCCGACAGGATTAGAAGTATACTCTATTCGCTTACCATCCGGTAGAATGACTTCACATAGCGGCCCTGATTCTAAGTATGAATATTGAGTAATTTTACCAAATTCATTCTTCGAAACCAAACGTCCTTTGTCGTCGTAGGTATATTTAATTTTAGCAGTTTTCACGAGTTGCAGGTTGTCATTGTAAGTATACCAATGCGGTCTCACACGACTGGTTTCAATCGCGACCCTTTCGCCATATTCACCATAACGATAATCCTCGGTGGTATTGCGATCACAATAAACATTTTTAAGCCTGCCTTCGCCATCATACTCATACCTGTATTCGATTTTTATAGGATAAACATCAAATGACCGCTTAATGATTCGCCCATTGTCATCCCTTTCGAGGTCAAGCTTGGCAAAAGATTCATCCGTCCCCGGAATCATAAAAGGTTTGGACTGAAATTGCGGTACAGCTTCCATATCCACAGAATCGCGTTCCAACTCATCATGTATAGACTCACCAGTTCCAGACTCCGGTTGTCTCCGCTGATTTCTCGCTACTTCGGACATCAATTCTTTGCCGTATGGAGTGTTATGTAGATCCTTAACCAACTCCAATTCAGGGTTACTCAGCATAAAATTGGTGTGGACCTGAGATTTAGCTTTTTTACGTGTTTCTTTGAGCTCTTCCATCTCGCTATATCTGCGATCCCAGAGAGCCTTGCGTTGCCCTTTTAGCATTTTAGGATACATTTTTTCGGAGTTATTAAACTCGGAAAAAAAGCGTTGCTGATAATTTGCATTCGGATCAACGCCTAATTCCATCGGCTCTACGATCTCATACAACTTTTCAAGTTTCTCCTCTGGTTTCATAGACTTATGATACAGTATTTCACCCATATTAAGTTCGCTCTGCTCTTTCTTTCTAAGATAGTAGCCATCTAAAATGTCCATACTAATTCTCTATAATTTTTTATCCGCCTCGCAAAACATCCAGACCTATTCTGGATTTCGCGCGGCAAATTGTTTAGATTCATATGGAGAGAATATCGTTTAGGCCGGACCCGAATCAGCCGACTCAGGTCCGGGCTGGAAAAAAGACAAAAAAAAGACCCCCGACACATGATGCGTCGGGGGTCTTTTTTGATAAGCTTATTAATTGTTAACTATTCTATGCCAGCTTCTTCGCGTTTAAGATCTTCTGGAGAAAGGGACCAAAACGGTGCTCCGTCCTTTGTCAGGCGGAACTTGTACTTGCGTTCTTCTCCGGCCTTTAGCTTTGCAGCCATGTATTCAAATCTGTCATCAATTTCGACTAAAACTCCGTATACTTTGACTGTTGCTCCGGGTCTCAAATCTGTGATGCGCGGCTCAACAAAGTCTTTTGGTCCGAGATGTACGAGCACTTCCTCGCCATCTTCTTTATCTTTAACTATAATAGCGACACCTTCGGCCATGCCGTCCAACGGTGTTACGTCAGTGATCTTAATCAGTCTTCCTTTGAAAACGTCGCGATCAGTGTTGTCGTAAAGTTTGTCATATTTTCCACCTTTCTCCCATCCTTTGATATCTATATCGGACGCAAAGGCTGCTGTGGCAAATAGTGCGATCATACAAAGCGTTGTCATTAATTTAAGGCTGATATTTTTTACCATCTACAAACTCCTTAATCTTTTAGTATGTATAATTGTTTGTTATTTTGCTGCTTCTGGCTCAACAGACTCTACCGGTGTGGGGAAAAGCCATTCACTTAAGGTTAGCAGAGTGATTTTTTTAGCAGACCCGAAAGCCTTTCCGCGACGGAAATCTGTTCTAATAAACTTTATGGTCATTTTTCCAGATTTCGCGTCAACTAAATAGAGTCTGATATAGTCAGATCTTGAATAGGAAGAGCCCTCATTTACAGGGCCGCCATTATCTGCACTCATATCATATAATAAGGCGCAATCTGCATCTGTCTTGCTCAAAATTTTTAAAACATCGTCTATGTTCGGCACATATCGGCCATATTGTTTTCTAATCCATAGCTTTTCAGTGTCAATCCCCTCAAGAAGAGGAACATCGCCCCCATTTACAGGGTAGGCTGACCATGCGAACTTGACTGTTTCTGCTTGTTTGCAGGCATCTTTTATCGCCTGCGTCATGGTCCATCGGTATTTTGTTGTGAAATCCATTGTGTCCGTTTTCCAAGGAAGCAGGGCCACATTATACGTTTTGCCTCCAGTCTCAAAAGGGGTCGCGTATTTTGCCGCAGATTTACAAGAGGTGAGTGCTAAGAGTGTAATCAGTACCAACAGTATTTTTTTCATTATTAATCCTTAAAAATTTTATTTCAGATTGCCAGCTTTTTTAATTTAACTTGTGGAAGAGAATAAGTCTACCACTGAGGGGGATATACCACTTGGCCCCGGGGGGATTTGTAGTTATGGTCGGCCTTGCTTGAAATTTGGAGGTATAAATATGTCCGGCTCAAAAAAGCCTCAGAAAATATCCCGTAGAGGTTTCCTCTTCGGTGGTTTTAGAAAGAAAGATGATAAAGAACAGCTTAACAGTGCCGCAAAACCTATTGCAGCCACTGAAGTGGATCTTGATGTTCTCGCAAGTGCTAATGTTGCATATGAAAACAAAAGATACGTGGAAGCTTCCGAAAAATATAGAGATTTTATTAAATCAGAGCCTCATAATGCCAATGCAAGAAAGCGTTTCGGGCATAGCCTGTATATGAGCGGAAAGTATATTCAGGCTAAAGTTGAGCTTGAAAGATCTCTTAAAATTCTAGGCGAAGACAACTTTTCCGCTCTTTATTTAGGGCTGACTTATTGCCGGATGGGCAAAAATGAAAAAGTTTTAGCCGTATGGAAAGGATACTTTAATCCTGAAAAAATTAATATTCAGCGCGAGGTTAATTTACAGATGGCACTGATTGAAAGTGACCCTGAATTTCCTCTGGCAGAAGCTGCCGATATGGTTGAAAAAGTTCTGGGTGAAACTTTAGAGCAAGGCGAGGCTGAATCTCAAGCCAAAGCGTAAGTCTATTTTTCGAAAGTATCACTTAGGGCGTTTGGATATGATCTCCCTGTGCCAACTTACTCCATAGCCAGTTCGCCGAGCCTGCGGACTCCGTTTTGAATTTTATCGGACCAGAGAGCCCCGCTGCTGAGTCTTATGTAGTTTGAAAATGCGTCGCGCGTCGAAAATACGGCTCCCGGCACTATTCCTATTCCTTCCTCACGAGCTTTGAAAAATAGTTCTACTCCATCTATATTAGAAGGTAGTTCCACCCATAAAACTGAGCCTCCTTTTGGATCGGTAACCTTTGTGCCATCTGGAAATGACATGGCGATTTCTGTACGCATCTTACCCATTTGATCTTTCATTGCAGAGCGCAATCTTTTCAGGTGCCGGTCAAAATGTGCTTCGCGTAGATAACGCGCGACAGCCATTTGAGTGGGGGAGGCACATGATACATTGGTGGTCGCTTTGACTTCCATCGCCTTGTCCTTAAATCTGCCGGGTGAGAGCCAGCCAATACGGTATCCGGGCGCTATGGTCTTTGAAAATGAAGAGCATAGCAATACGCCTCCGTCTTGGTCATATGATTTGAAGGTGCGAGGTCTGGTTTCGCCAAAGAAAAGATCTCCGTACACATCATCTTCAACGAGTGGAATATTTTTTTTAGCCAGTATTTCTACTATTTCTTTTTTTGCCGCATCTGGAGTGAGTCCGCCGTCAGGGTTATTGAAATTGGGCGAAAGAATGCAGGCTTTAATGTCAAAAGTTGTTGCCGCAGAACCTATGTCCTCTGGATTAATGCCGTCTTCAGGACATGAAGGTATTTCTATTGCGCGCAGGCCGAGGCTTTCCACTAGTTGCAGAAAGCAATAGTAAGTTGGCGCTTGAATCAGCACTAAATCGCCGGGGCGGGTAAGTGTTCGCAGTGATATATACAGGGCTTCCATCGCTCCTGTTGTGATGATCAAATCATCGGCGGTTATGTTTGATCCGCAGTCTACTGAACGGAATGCTATTTGTCTGCGCAGTTGCAGGTTACCTGCGATTGGTTCATAATTAACAGATATTTCAGGGTTTTCCCTAATTGTAGCACACATTATCTTAGCAAGCTGCTTGGTGGGTAACAATTCACTGCTAGGGCAGACAACTCCTAGCGGGAGCAGATTCTTGTTGCCGACTGTTTCAAGCGCGGTTTGAATCAGTTTACTTTTTGTGACGGTGTGTGGTTCAAGATTTTGAGCTATTTTAGCTGACGGGGTGGGTATTTTGCGAAACTCGCTGCGCACATAATAGCCGGACCTAGGGCGGGATTCAATTAATCCGCGCTTTTCAAGCTCTTCATAGGCGTGACTGACCGTTGAGATGGACACTTTTAAATTTGTGCTCATCTGCCGGAGCGATGGCAGTTTATCGCCAGGAACTAGGTCTCCCGCTTCGATATGCGTAGAGATTTCCTGCTCAACTTTTTTGTATCTGTATTCGCCTTCACCGCGCTGAATATTCATAATACGATCCTGATTTTTAAATCTGTTATGATTCAGATTTGTATAAACTGTATCTGTACTGATGTCAGAGTTTGTGTTCTTTTGCAACCAGCTTAAAGAACAGTTTCTAATATCAGTTTATTTGATTCCGCGAAGTTCTATTGAATATTAATGTTAGTGGAGGTAGGTGTGGAAACCACAATGAGTTCCCAAAAAATTAGATTTAACGGCGCGCTGATGTCGGCCATGAAACAGGCTTTACCTATTGTATTAGGTTTTCTACCTGTCGGCTTTGCTTATGGAGTTCTTGCTCGTAAGACTGGGATTTCTATCGATAACACTGTGCTGATGTCTCTGCTTGTATTTGCAGGATCTGCGCAGTTTATTGCGGTTGGATTGCTTGCTTCCGGAGCGTCTGCCATGTCTGTTATCATTACTACTTTCGTGGTTAATCTCAGGCATCTTCTGATGTCTGCGGCTCTTTCTCCATATCTACGTAAATGGTCTAAACTCGAACTTGCCGCTTTCGGATTTCAACTTACGGATGAATCTTTTGCTGTGCATTCAACTAGGTTTGCCAAGGGTGAAGTCGGTAAATCCGAAACTTTTCTGATCAACAGCATTGCTCAGCTTGCATGGGTAGGCGGGACTGTGCTGGGTATAGTTTCAAGCTCGTTAATTTCGGATATTAAACCTATGGGGCTCGATTATGCTCTTCCGGCGATGTTTATTGCTCTACTTATATTTCAGGTTAAAGATAAGACGCATGTCGTAGTCGGAGTAATTACCGGACTTATTTCCACCGCATTGGCTCTTGGCGGAGCGGGGCAGTGGAACGTCATAATCGCAACATTGATCGGGGCCAGTCTGGGGGTGGCATTGTCATGGACCAAAAAATAATTTTCTTTATAATAATCGGAATGATGGTTGTAACGTACGTACCGCGCGTATTGCCTGTGCTTGCGCTTAGCTCACGAGAATTGCCTCCCGTAGTGGCTCGCTGGCTAGGATATGTGCCTACTGCGGTATTATCTGCGATGCTTGTCCCCTCACTTCTCGCGCCCGAAGGTGTGATTAATTTGGGCTTCGACAATATTTATCTGTGGGTGGCGATACCAACCTTTGCTATAGCAATGTTTACGAGAAATTTTTTCGGGACGGTTGCCGTCGGCATGGGGCTTGTTGCCGCAGCGCGTTACTTTTTTTAAACTGAAAGTTGAGTCTTAAACGGTTTGATTCTTATACATTAAAAAGCCAGAGGAATTTATTTCCTCTGGCTTTTATATTTTAAGCGGTTGTCTAACGTTCTGAAGAATCCCACTAGGCATCAATTTATAGGTCCCATATATGTTGGGAACCTCGTCCTATAGTTAGTTAAACACTTTCTTCTGCGAAAATAGTTTTAATCTGCTCAGCAGGGCAATTGCTTCCGATCAAAAGCTGAAGCAGAATGGTTGCTTTCAGCGCGGAAAGTCCACCTGCAGTGATTACACCTTTTTGCTTCAAATTTGCAGCGCCACCTTTGTAAGCATAAATGGGCCATACTCCGCCCTCTACGCATCTTGTACATAGGATAACATGTACGCTGGCTTCTAAGCATTTCTCGATGCCTGACACTAGTTCCGGTGGTGTGTTGCCCGCTCCGAATCCCTCAAGCACTATCCCTTTTACGTCTGTTTCTAATAATTTTTCGAGTATTGTTGAATTCATTCCTGGATGACAACCCACCAAGTGCACGTTGTTATCTACGCCTGTCACGGGGAACGTGAACCTAGGACGCCTGCCTGAATTAGCGCGGGTCAAAATTACTGATTCTCCGGCAATAAAACCAATTCTACCTGTGTTTTGCCCGATAAAAGGATCAACATTAAGGGAGCTGGATTTAATGGCGTTTTTGGCCGCAAAAAGTTTGTCGGCCATTTGGATGATGACGTCTGTTCCTTCGGGCGGCGGGAGCAGGCAGACCCTTACGGCATCTACTAGATTGCGTATGCCGTCATAGCCTGATTCATTGAAATAGCGCATGGCTCCGGTGAGTATTACCGGTTTTGGAGAATTGACTGTTAGGTCCAGTGCGTAAGCTGTTTCCGACATGAGGTCTGTTCCGTGTAGAATTACCGCACCTAGAACCTTATCTTCCGCGAGATATGCGTCAACATCTCGAGATAGCTGAAACATTTTTTCAGGAGACATGTGCGGGCTTGGAATATCAGACCATAGCACCGGACGTATTTTAATATCTTTATCGTCAGGAGTGATTTCAGAAAGTAATTTGTTGAAATTGTCGTCAGGCACAACTCCGCCAGCTTCGGGGCTTTCGCTCATTCCGATAGTGCCGCCGGTGAATATAAGGACAACTTCGTTTGAAATATTATTTTGGGCCATTTTATTGCTCCATGAATTGATTCTATTCTCTTAAGCAAGTCAGGTAGCGCAGGAAGCTCCGCTTGGCAATGAAAGTTTATAGTGGCCGATTTATAGCTATAAGCTGAATACTGTTTCGCACAAAAAAGCCTCCCGGAATATTAATCCGGGAGGCTTTTATCAATTCAGTAGTAAGCTGACTATTTCTTTTTCTTAAGTTCTTTACCGCGGGACATGTGGCGTTTCGCGTTGGAGAGCTCTGCTTTACGAATTCTGATAGACTCAGGTGTTACTTCGATCAATTCATCATCAGTGATGAAATGCATTGCTCTTTCAAGAGACATCGGTCTGCATGGAGTAAGAATGACAGCTTCATCTTTACCGGATGCGCGCATGTTGGTGAGCTTTTTCTCTTTAGTAGGATTGATATTGATATCAGTATCCTTGTTGTGCTCGCCTACAATCATTCCTTCGTATACAGGATCGCCAGGTCTTACGAACATTTCGCCGCGAGGCTCAAGGTTGAATATAGCGTAAGCTACACCTTTACCTGCACGGTCAGAAACAAGAGAACCTGTGTAACGTGAAGGGAAATCACCTCTGTAATCGTCGTATCCGGCGAATAGAGTATTCATGATTCCAGTTCCTTTAGTGTCAGTGAGGAACTCATCGCGATAACCGATAAGGGAACGTGATGGCGCGGAAAATTCCATGCGAACACGGCCTTTACCGTTATTAACGAGGTTGTTCATTTTTGCTTTTCTGGAAGAAAGTTTTTCGGTTACAACTCCCATGAATGCGTCTTCACAATCGATGAAAATCTGTTCCATTGGCTCAAGCTTCTTACCGTCTACTTTTTTGTAGATAACCTGAGGTCTTCCGATGGTCAGCTCGAAGCCTTCACGGCGCATTGTTTCAATTAGGATAGCAAGCTGAAATTCGCCGCGTCCTTTAACTGTGAAACTATCTCGGTATTCGCTTTCTTCGATTTTAATGGCAACGTTCAGTAAAGTTTCTTTTTCGAGTCTTTCACGAATTTTAGAAGACTGAACGAGCTTGCCTTCAAGGCCAGCCATTGGGGAAGTATTAATTCCGAAGCTCATGGATACTGTTGGTTCATCAACAGTGATTCTTGGAAGAGCTTTAGGAGCTTCTCTTGTACAGATAGTATCACCGATGGTGACTTCGTCTAGGCCGGAAACAACTACGATATCACCCGGATTGGCGATATCTGTTTCGTGAAAAGTCACACCATCGTAAGTCTGTACTTTGGTAAGTTTAAGAGAAACGACATCTCCATTTTCATCAATACGAACAAGAGGTTCGACTTGTTTGGTGGAGCCGTGAATTACTTTACCGATTGCGAGACGTCCGAGGTAGTCGGAGTATCCGAGGTCGGAAACAAGCATCTGGAAAGGTTCATCTGCATCGTAGGAAGGACCAGGAATATGTTCGATAACCATATCCATAAGAGGATGTAGGTTTTCACCTTTTTCTTCGAGAGTGTGCTGAGCGATTCCGTCTCTGCCGATTGCGTACATGACAGGGAATTCAAGCTGCTCTTCGTTAGCATCAAGGTCGATGAATAGGTCGTAAATTTCGTCAAGAACTTCGTCAGGGCGGGCGTCAGAGCGGTCAATCTTGTTGACAACAACGATGACTTTTAGGCCAGCTTCGAGAGCTTTTTTTAGTACGAATCTTGTCTGTGGGAGTGGGCCTTCAGAAGCATCAACTAGAAGGATTGCTCCGTCAGCCATGCTAAGGGAACGTTCAACTTCTCCACCAAAGTCGGCATGGCCGGGGGTGTCGATGACGTTAACTTTTGTGCCTTTCCAGTCAACCGCACAGTTTTTAGCTGCAATGGTAATTCCGCGTTCACGCTCGAGGTCCATGCTGTCCATTAGTCTGTCGTCGACTTTCTGGCCTTCGCGGAAGAGTCCGCTTTGCTTGAACATGCCGTCAACCAATGTTGTTTTACCATGGTCAACGTGCGCTATGATAGCGATATTTCTGATTTTATTATTAATAGTAAGTGTAGTCACGGGTTCCTCCGGCGCGCGGCCCGTGCAAACCATACGTCCCTTTTAGGGGGCGCAGTATTAATTAAGGTTGCGGAAGCTTAGCGGACGGTTGTTTTATAGATTAGGGTCGATAAGACGTGGTTAGTTAGGGGATATTGGCGGAAGTAGCAAGCAAAAAAATAATAAAAAAAGTTGCATATGTGTAACATCTTGATTTTATGGCTAATGCAAGTGCTAGATATTAAGCATAAACTTGAGGCTTGTGAGGTACTCTTTCGCGCTTGCAAACCTGATTTTTATTGAGGCTTGGATTGCTATCTTGCAGCCCAGAGTCTTTTACTTTATGACATGTTCATATTGGAGGAGCGACATGCCAGAGAAAGATTTACGAGTAGAATTGTTATCGATGACACCTAATGCCCTAGAACTGATTTATGCATCGTTCAGGCAATGTTATTATGCAGGTTTTTCTGCGGATATGTGGCCTAAGTTAGTGAGCGGGGAGATTGCAAAAGAAAAACAGGACTCCTTTGTATCCACTATTTTGGAATCTGGTCACGACAGCCCTATTGAGCACGTGAGCTTTACTTTCGCCATAGAGGGTATCTCAAGAGCTTGCTCTCATCAGATAGTACGGCACCGTATTGCTTCCTACTCTCAGCAGAGTCAGCGTTACGTGACGGAGAGTGACATGGATTACATTATACCTCCTGCCATAAAGAAGATTCCAGAAGCCCGTGCGCGCTTTGAGAAATTTATGGAAGAAGTTGGATCTGCATATAAAGATCTTAGGGAAATCCTTGTCGACGCCGGGCGCGAAAGCAAGGCCAATGAAGATGCTAGGTTCGTTCTTCCTCAGGCTGCGGAAACAAAAATTGTAGTTACAATGAATTGCCGTTCGTTAATGCATTTTTTCAATTTGCGCTGCTGCCAGAGAGCACAGTGGGAAGTCCGTATTATGGCGGATAAGATGCTTAAGCTGTGTAAGGAAAGTCTACCTGCGATATTTAGGAATGGTGGCGCTAAGTGTGAACAGTTGGGTTATTGTCCTGAGGCTGAAAGGTTTGCCTGTGGTAAATATCCTACTCTTAAGGAACTAATTGGAAATAAATAGCCCTTCATTATATATAGCATGCTCAAGGTTTATTCCGTTTTAATTAATCTTGATTACTCTTTATTTGTTTGCATGTGATGTTTTCTCATTCTTTTAATTCTTCCTATACGACTGTTTTTAAGTAAAAAATCTGCTCAGAGTTCTGTGCAGATTTTTTTATTTTGTTTTTTATAGGCTTTTTTAAAATTTTAGGTGTGTGTCCTTATAGACGAGGTTCTTAATCTTGCTCTAATTGCCTTTTTTTGCCTATTTTAGGGAGAAAGGAGTCTTGAGAGTGAGTGTGGGGACTTGCTTACATTTCTATGTCTCTCGGAATTAGTCGAAATGTTTGTATTATTTTATTTAATAATTTTTTTGCACACTAAAAGTCATTTTTCTAGACTTTTTTTAGTAAGTTTTTGCCAATTTTGTTCAATAATTCACACTGAATAAATGGGGGAATAGGTTGTAGTAAATAAATCTTTAGAAAGTAAAAAAAACTTTTAAAACTTTTCAATAAATTGTTTTAAGCTGAAAACCTTCTCATCCTTTGATTTGTCTACCTCTACTAAAGTCAAGAGATCTTAAAGTTAATAAAATCAGAGTGTTATGAAATGTTCTAAATACGAATAGAGGCTAGCCCTTTGTTTTAGAGGGTTTAAGAGGTGATTATTTAAAGTAGAATTTTTATAAGAATAGATTAAAAACTGCGTTATAACTTAAAATGTTATTTAAAACAGTGGTTTGTCTGTTTTTATTTTTGAATAATAGTAAAAGTTCATAAACGTAATAATGGGACGATATTTACTGCTCAGTGAGCGATAGTTCGAAATTCTTTGAAAAATGGAGATTTCTTGATCATGTCCTGTTAATAAAGTTTTCAACAGGTGTTTAAAAGTTTACTGTTGACACTCGGGAAGCATTGAAAACCATGGGTTTTCCTCAATACCAATATCCAGACATAAACGCTTGGGTTAGAAGAAAGTCTTTGTAATACAGTAGTTTAAGCTGTAGAAAGAGAAGGGGTAAACATTCGCTGGTCAGAGGTCTATTGCGAGTTGATGGAAGCTTGCAGTTTATCTTAGTTATCGCTCCATGATGACAGACAGCTGGAACAAAATTTTAAATTTTCTTGAGAAAGGGCTAAACCCCGGTCTATTCAAGGTTTGGATCAAACCTTTGACGGCTGAGGTTAGCAATAACTCCATTAAGCTTTACGCTCCTAATGAATTTGTTGCTGCATGGGTTAGAGACCGTCTTATAGATAATATTACTGAAGCCGGGACTCAGGTCCTAGGGACTTGCCCTAAGATTGTTGTAGGCGTTAATAAGGTCGCGGCAAAGCCCGCTGGACTTATTAAACCTAGAGCATCAAGACAAGTGCAGACCAGCATGGGACTACCCATGATGCGTCCAGCTGTAACTACTAAAATGCCTCGCTGGAGATTTTCATTCGACGATTTTATTGTCGGTGATTCTAATCAGCTTGCGTGTGCGGCGTCACAATCTCTTTGTGACAACTCGTTGCCTGGTGATCAGCTTTTTCTCAGCTCCACACCCGGACTAGGAAAAACTCACCTGCTTCATTCGATAGGTAAGGGACTTTGTGCTTCAAGCAATAAAAAACACGTATCTATTGCTTGTCTTACTGCCGAAGAATTTGCCAACAGAATGGTTATGGCTTTAAAAGCTGGTGAAATATCACGCTTTAAATCTGAATTTCGTGAAAACGTTGACTGTTTGCTTCTTGAAGATGTTCATTTCTTCCAGGGCAAACATAAAATGCAGGATGAAATTCTTGAAACTTTGAAAAGTCTGCAGTTGCGCGGCTCCAAAGTTGTTATGACCAGTTCTTTTTTACCGCGCGAACTTGAAAAGGTTGATCCTCAGCTAGTTTCACGGTTCTGTTCTGGGCTTTTGGCAGTAATTGCCACTCCTGATTTCGAAACCAGAAAACGCATTGTACAGAGCAAAGCAATCAAGCTTGGAACTCAGGTGCCGGATTCTATCTCAAGTCTCCTTGCTGACCGAATTACGACTGATGTAAGGCAACTGGAAAGTTGTTTGCAGAACCTTGTATTGAAAGCCAGACTGCTCAATAAAAATTTGACGCAGGATTTAGCATGGCAAGTTCTCGAAAATTATTCCTTGGAAAATACAAATCCAAGCTATGATTCAATCGTTGAACATATTTGCCGTTCTTATGAGCTTTCAGCGGATCAGCTTCGTTCCAAGAGTAGGAAACGCCAAATTGTTCTTGCCAGAAATACAGCCTTCTTTCTCGCCCGTAAACATACCGAGCTTTCTTTGAAAGATATCGGTGTAAGACTCGGACGCAGACATTCCACAGTTATCAAAGGTATCACAAATATAGAACGGGAAATTTCTTTGCAAACTCCTCTCGGAAGGCAGTTGCAGGATACAGTCGCACGTTTGACCCCATAAAATAGCTTTAAGTAGACCTGACAAACAGGTTGCTCTGGCAGGATAAGGCATTTTGCATGAAAATGTATTTTGGACTTGTTTTGTTATTTCAATTTATTTGTATGTTTATGCTTTTTTGAGTTTTACGTAATTAGACTATCTTGTGTTGTATTACTTTTATTTATTCAATGTACAAGGTTGGTTACAGTCTCTACTCCTGTTTGGGAGTGGAGACTTTAACTTGTTTGCACTTTTTGAGCTTAAAGTATAATGATTGCATCCAGTTTTGATTTGTCGAATCTTGGCCTTTTTGATTTCAACCGGGACAAACTTCCAGGGATAGGGAATGAATTCCGAATTGTGGCATTCCATCAAGAAAAAATTAAGAATTCGCATTAATCCGATTTTGGTCCGGGTATGGGTTGATCCCTTATCCGCTCATTATGAAGATGGTGTGGTTCAAATTACTGCGCCTAATGAATTTGTCATGAACTGGGTAGAGGAACATCTGCTTAGCTCTATCAAAGATGCTGCTCAGGAAGTTCTTGATGAGGACGTAGGCATTACGATTGCGGTGAGAGAGAATGCAGAAAAGGAGCCTAGCGCACGAGAATTTCTGACGGATGTCTCGGCTTATTACGCTGTTGATGATATCGTCGATTGCATTAACCGTTTGCGGGACCTTGTTCGCACCCGAACAGTTATTATGCAGATTGAGAAACGAGAACATCAGGGCTTGTCTGAAGAGCCTGATCTACTTCTCGAAGACCAGAGTTTCGATGCAATCTTAGATGCCGTGTTAGAAGCTTTTTCTGTGGATTTTAGAGAGATAATGGTGCAGGAAACTGATCATGCGGAACTCGCTAGGCGTGCTCTGTATTACCTTTGCTTTCGCTATGATATTCCGCCCGAAGAGGTTGCTCTTAATATGGATTGTACTGTTTCTGAAGTTAAGCTCGGAGCTGCAGAACTGGAGAGAGAAATTTCTTTTGCCGTCGATAACGGTGAAGATTTAGATGAGCTTCTAATGAGACTGTTTCGCAAAGAATAATATTTTTGTTGTGAGAAAATTTTAAAAGGGGTGACTAGTAATAGTCATCCCTTTTTTTTGTTTTTGCATAGGTGTTTTTAAGAGGCATGTAGCTATAATGTCGGGTGATTTTTTTGATTCTTCCTTGTACTTTAATATCTATATGAGCGAGCTTAGTTTATTTCATTGTGAGGACTTCAACAATGCTACCTGCTTCTGTATTGTTTGATCCGGCAGGACTTATTATTATTGCGTTTGCCAGACACATAGCTCTACGAGAAGATAGTTTGCTGTGATCGATAGGAACCGCTTTTACGATGCCGTTTTTTGACTCCAGTCTGCACGGTATGAGCTTTTCGCGTCCTTTGCTTACTCTTATGGAGTCTGCAAGAATTGCGGTGGTTGTTTCTGTTTTTTCAGGCTGTCCGAGCAAAATGTTTATGACGGGTTTTATTATCGAGTGGAAGGCTAAATGGACAGCGTTTGGCGGCCCGGGGAGTCCTATAATGGCTGTATCATTCATTTTGAAAGCGAAAATTGATTTTGCAGGATGCATGGCCAGTCCCTTAAATAAAGGCTTGCCTCCTCCATCATATATAGAGTTGAAAACGAAATCTCTATTACCCGGCCCTGTTCCTCCGGTAGTAATTATGAGGTCGCAGTCAGAGTTCTCTTTAATAGCTTTGGCTATCGCTTCAGGTGAATTTTCACATGGAGAAATTTTAACGGGTCCTGTTCCATTCGATTCGCATAAACCTTTGACAAGAATAAGGTTGTCAGCGGGGATAAGCCCATCCTTGCATGTTTTAGATGGATCACAAAGCTCATTACCTACAGCTAGAACTGCTACTGATGGAGCTACGCGGGCCCTGATGTGATATTTTCCGGTGTACGCTAAAAGAGCAGCTGTGCAGGCTGAAATAAGTTCGTTTTCGGAAACAATAATTTCCGCATTAAGAATGTCAGACCCCTCTTTGCGAATAAACGGGCCACTCCCTACCGGAGTGGTCACTGAAATTTTATCTTTAAAAATTGAAACGTTCTCAAATGGGATAATTGCGTCTGCGTGGTCTGGGATGATTCCACCTGTCAGTATCTTTGTGGCGCTGAAGCTTTCTGACTGGATAGATTTTTCAGGTTGTTCCTCAATCTTTGATGGCGAAGGTCTTACTTCTCCCGAAATAGTGAAAGTCACCGGGGATTCTACGGATGCTGTAGCAGTCAGTGCGCTCGCTATGGCGAAGCCGTCCATGGCGGAACGGTCGTGTTCGGGCATGGACACGTCGGAAAATATGGTTTCAGCGGAGACACAATCGCAACTTTCAGCAACAGGAATTAACTGCTCGGTAATAGGCGAAAGCTGTTTTTCAATAATTGCCAGAGCTTGTTGTCTAGTTATTTTCTTTGGGAAAGGTGAATTGTCTTTTTTTATATCTTTTTGCATTTTTCAGCTCTCTCACACGCTTTGGTAAGTTCGTCAGGCGTATTTACATTGATGAAAGATTCTAGGTTTTGATCATGTTCCTGGAGTGTTGCAGCGTCTACTGTTGTCACTTTTACATTTGGAAAGAATCTGATGATTTGGAAAATATTATTATTAAGGTTCTCTTCTATGTAAGGTAGGCACCGTTTCGAATATATGGCGCATAGCGGCTCGTATCTTTTATTTGCGTGCATGGGGATCAGTACGTCGTCTTCAGGAGTCAGAAGTGCGAGCATCTTTGTGACAAGGTCTTTTTGCAAGAAGGGGGAATCGCAAGCTGTTATGAATACATGATCTGTTCGGGAGTGGCTTAACGCAGCGTGCACGCCTGTAAGAGAGCTTCTACGATCGTAGATATCGCCTTCAAGCCTTACCTTTAAATTCGAGTGATTTTCGGGCGTTCTAGTTATTACAAATGTTTCGAGGAAAAGCCCCGATAGCTGCCGGATAATTCTCTCTACAATTTTTTCGCCGGAAATTTCAAGACAGGACTTATCCAGATGACCCATCCGGCTTCCTTCGCCACCAGCTAATATGGCTGCGCTAATATTTTTTTCTGCAAGTAACTTTTTGGACGGCATAGGTATTTTTCGTGTCGTAAAGGGTTGTCTCTAATTTAAGACTTGTTAATATATTTTGCTTGAACCTACTTTTCTTTTCGGTACGTTATATTGTCATTGCCATAAATGAATCAGCAACGCCACACCGTTTTCAACTCCGTAAAATTCTATCAGTCTCACCGTATGTTTGATTTTCAATTATTGTGGAAACGCAATGCTTAGTTTATAGTGAGCTAATTATTTATGATATATTTTGGCCTGATTAGACGTTTGGATGTAATTTTTATGAAATTTATCTCTATTCCAGCGGGAAGTGGTGCGTTCAATTCTTGCCATGATCATCGTACTCTGACTATATTCGTTCTTTGCAGGGATCAAATGACAGGCTTTGCACTTTTTTAGGGAACGCACATCCCCCCTTGTCTTAACAATTTAGGGGGTTCGGGAGAAAGTTTGGATAGTCTTTTCACTCCATCATCGATAGCCGTAATCGGCGCTTCTGCTGTTTCCGGCAAAATTGGAAATACGATTTTCACGAATCTTCAAAATGCCGGATATAAAGGTGAGCTATATCCTGTGAATTCCCGTGGGGAAGATATTTGCGGCTTAAAAACTTTTAAAAGTGTGTCTGACATAGATAAATCTCTGGATCTGGCTGTAATTGCCGTTCCTCGTGATGCTGTGCTTTCCGTTTTTAAAGAACTTATTGAAGCCGGAGTTCGTTCCGTAATAGTTGTTTCAGCCGGTTTTCGTGAAGTTGGCCGGGAGGGATGGCTTCTTGAGGATGAACTTGCTGCTCTGGCTACAAAACACAAAATAAATTTATTGGGACCAAACTGCCTTGGGCTGATTAATTCTGCCGGAGGGGTTAACGCTTCCTTTGCCACAGGAAACCCGCTGCCTGGTTCTACGGCTTTTTTCTCGCAGTCCGGAGCTTTGTGTGTAGCAATTATAGACTGGGCTCTTGGTTCCGGGGTCGGTTTTTCCAAGTTTGTAAGTCTTGGCAATAAGGCTGTGATAAATGAAGCATCAATGCTCGAATATCTGGGCAATGATCCATCTACCAAAGTCGTATTAGGTTACGTTGAAAACATTGAGGATGGGCGTGGGTTCATGGAGCAGGCTGTTAAAGTTTCCATGAAAAAGCCTGTCATAATGATGAAGTCCGGAATAACTCCAGCAGGAGCACGAGCAGCGTCTTCACATACGGGAGCTATTGCCGGATCGGATCAAGCATGTGACGCCGCATTCAGGCAGTCTGGAATTATCAGAGTAGATCGACTCGAAGATCTTTTCAATCTTGCAAAAGCTTTTTCTTGTCAGGAACTGCCGCATGGTCCGAATCTCGGTATTATCACTAATGCCGGTGGTCCCGGTATTCTTGCCGCGGATGCTTGTGGTGAATCTAATTTGCGCATGCCTTCTTTTTCGTCTGAAACAATAGCTGAATTACAGCCGATGCTTCCCGGGTATGCTTCTATTTTTAACCCTGTTGATTTGTTGCGGAAAGCGGATGCTGATCGTTTTCGTCAGGCCATGAAAGTTGTGGGGCAGGACCCTATAATTAATAGTCTGTTGGTCATCGTTTCTCCTTCTGAAAATATGAATCTTAATAAGGTTGCCGAGACCGTTGCCAGCTGCGCTGCGGACATAAGTAAGCCTGTTTTCTGCTGTCTTATGGGGCGTAAAAACAGTGAAGAAGCTAGAAAAATTTTCTCCGCAGCTGGGATTCCAGTTTATGATTTTCCGAAGCAGGCGGTCCGAGCCATGGACAGCATGTACAAGTATGCTATCTGGAAGGGACGCGCTTCGAGAACATTCGAAGTCCCAGATCGTGATTTAGACGCGGCAAGGGAAGTCATTGATGCTGCTCTTAAGTCTGGTCATTCTGAGCTTGTAGAATTTCAGGCCCGCGATATTGTCACTGCATACGGTTTGCCTACTCCTGAATCGGATCTGGCTCGTTCCGGCGATGAAGCTGTCATTTTAGCAGAAAGGCTCGGTTTTCCTGTTGTCTTGAAGATTGCGTCTCCTGATATTTCGCACAAGTCAGACGTGAACGGGGTTTGGCTTGATTTAAATAGTGCTGATGAAGTTCGCGATGCTTTTTGGCAGATAACTGCGCAGACGCAGAGGCTTAGACCTGATGCGTATATTGCGGGTTGTCTTGTGCAGCAGATGGCTTCTAAGAATGCTCGTGAAGTTATTATCGGTTTCCGTAGAGACGACCAGTTCGGGCCGTTGTTAATGTTTGGATTGGGCGGAGTTTATGTTGATATTTTAAAGGATATCTCGTTCCGTCTTGCACCGCTTTCTATTGAAGACGCTGCAGACATGGTGCGTGAGATTCGTTCTTATATGTTACTGAAAGGAGTCAGGGGCAGTGAGCCTGTTGATTTCGATGCAATAACTGATGTTTTAATCAGAATGTCTTGTCTGGCTGATGATTTTCCTGAGATATACGAAGCCGAATTCAATCCTGTGCTTGTGAGTTCGGAGGAAGCCCTTGTTGCTGACGCCCGGATGACAATTTGCGAATTGACTTCCCGCAGGAAAGAAGCGGATATTATTATAGATGAAGATTTTTCAAAGGAGGCATAAATGGTAGGGATTTATATAGGATCAACAACTGGCTATTCAGGTAAAAACCTTTTGGCTATGTCGCTCGGGCTGAAGTTCCGCAACAGCGGGCTTAATGTCGGGTATATGAAACCTGTCGGTGCTGTTCCGCATATGGACGGGAATAGACCCGGAGATGCCGATGCCGCCTTTATTCAAGAGGTGCTTGGGTTGGAACAGGACCCTGCAAAAGTTACTCCCGTTCTCGTTACCAGAGATTTCACCATAAAGGCTTTTACTGAAGATCTGGGTGACCTTAAACCTTCTATAGTAGAAGCGTATGAAGAACTTAGTCAGGATAAAGACGTAATGATCATCGGAGGTTCTGGTAGCTTTCTGAGCTCCGGAACTTACTGCGGTGTGAGTGGACCTGCTGTTGCTAGTGCTCTTGGGGCTAAGACTATCCTTGTGGATAG
Source organism: Maridesulfovibrio frigidus DSM 17176 (assembly GCF_000711735.1). Taxonomy (NCBI): domain Bacteria; kingdom Pseudomonadati; phylum Thermodesulfobacteriota; class Desulfovibrionia; order Desulfovibrionales; family Desulfovibrionaceae; genus Maridesulfovibrio; species Maridesulfovibrio frigidus. Next base: position 128,550 of record NZ_JONL01000005.1, on the reverse strand, counting down.
ATATTCTAAAGAATTTAAATATGACTATGTCCTTCGTGTTCAGCAGGAGCTTGGAGATGACTTTCTTGGTGTAGTTTTTAACGATGTTCCTGAACATTATATGGATGAGCTTAAGTCTCTGCTTGTGCCTTTCCTTGAGAAACAGGGTGTGAAGGTTCTGGGTATTATCCCTCGTGATCCGCTCATGGGTGCAATTAAAGTTAGTGATCTTGCTGAACGTTTGTTCGGGAAAATTATTTCAGCTCATACCAAGGCAGATAGAGTCGTTGAGAACTTTTTGATCGGTACAATGCAGGTCGAAAACTTCATCACTCACTTTAGGCGCCATAAGAATTCAGCCGTTATCGTCGGCGGTGACAGGGCAGATGTTCAACTTGTTGCGCTTGAGGGCAATTGTCCGTGCCTTATTTTAACTGGTAATCTTTACCCTAATGACATCATCCTGACTCGCTCTGAGGTCATGGAAATTCCGGTAATTGTTGTTCGCGATGATACTTATTCTGTTGCGAAAAAGATGGAAGCAATTCAAGAGAGTTATAAGCTTAGAGATATGATTAAAATTAATCATGGAGCCCGTTTAGTTAATTCTGAGCTTGATTATGACTATATTTGCGAAGAATTGGACCTATAATAGTATACCGTTATACTCTGAATAAAAATATATATCTCCCGTTTTTGTTAAGATTTTAGTGGTGTGATATTTGGAATAGTAGCAATCTAAACATCTTAATTATATGATTTTATATGTAGGGCAATTGCAGTTTTTAACTGTAATTGTCCTATTTTTTTGAGGAGAATTAGAGAGAGAATCCTGTCGGTTGCTATTGTCCTGTTTTCTAAAATATGCGATTTAACCTCCAGTAATAAGTTCACATGGGTCTTTGGATTTGTGCGATTAGGTTTGTTCCGACCAAGAGATGTGACTAGATTTGGTTAGAAAACAGGGTGCATGGCACCCGAAAAACCGAGCATGATTTGGCAAGTGTTGGCGGACACACCAAATTTTCGGAATGAGGAGGCATAAGATGCCTAATGCGTCCACGTGGGATTGGAATCCCGGTAGGCGAGAGGTCCAAGACGTTAGCTCTTGGTCCAGTAAATTTGAGTGGGTGGAAGAATTCCACGCTAGCTCTGACGGAGAAAAGGTCGGAGCGGTCGTAAAGACTGGCGATATGGAATTCACTGCTTGCGTTAACGGAAAGGTTTGGGATGAGAGATATGATAGGGTTTTTTACCTAAAATTTTCTCCAGATAGCAGACTTACCGGTATCGTACAGCAGGAAGGAGAATGGACTTTGTCTGTTGATGGAACTCATTGGCCTGAAATGTATGGCTATATATGGGGCACAACATTCGGTCCTGACGGTTCTATAGTCTGCGCTGTTCAGCAGGATACAGAATACGGAATGGGCATAGACGGAGTTCTTTGGGAAAACTTTTTTGCAAATGCTAATAACTTTGCATTGGGTGACGACGGCAAGAGTACTGCCGCAGTCGTCCAGGTTGCTCCCCTAGCTCAGGCTGATATTGAGACCTTTCAGAAAGGTATCTATTCCGTTGCTGTGAACGGTAAAGCTTGGGATAAAGTCTTCATGAACTGTTACACTCCCGTATTTGATCCGAAGTGTGAAAAGGTGGCGTGTCAGATTCGAAAAACACTCTACGATTACACTATCGCGATTGACGGGAAGATTTGGCAACGTGAATTTCAGTGTGTGTGGGATCCTTGCTTTAACCCTGCAAGTGGAGCTGTTGCTGCGCCTGTCCGTTTAGGTGGTAAATGGGGTATGGCTCAGGATGGCGAAGTTATCTGGCCTACTAAGTTTGCTCAGTGTTGGCACCAGCAGTTTAGTGCAGATGGTAGCAAGCTATGGGCAATAGTTGCACCAAAATTTGGTTCTTTTACTGTTGCTGTAGATGGAACTCCTTGGAGCATAACTTCTCCAGTTGTTATTGACCTTGCTGTAAGTCCTGATGGTAACCGCGGAGCTGCTCTCGGAAAAGATGGTACTGCTTATTCTGTTCTTTGTGACGGAAAAGTTTGGCCTACTTCCTATGAAATGGCTTGGAAACCTGTTTTCAGTGCTGACAGTACAAAGGTTGCCGCTAAGGTTGAAAAGAACGGACGCTTTACCGTTGTTCTTGATGGAAAACCTTACGGGCAGGACTTTGACCAATGTTGGGAGCCTGCTTTCAGCCCTTGTTCTACTAAGGTACTTATCCGCGCGATAGATGGCGGAAAGTTTGTCCGCATCGTAGCTGATGTGAGCGAATTCTAACAGCCGGAGGCAATGCGCATGAACACTCTTTATGCATTCGTAGTAGGCCCTCTGGCGTGGATCGCCTGGGGCGTGTTTCTTATCGGTTCCATATTCAAAATGGTTTCAATGTATAAGCTTGCAAAAGCTAAGGACGGATCGTCCTTGCATTACATGAGTTTTAAGTACGGAATGCGTTCCATTCTGCACTGGCTCAATCCATCTGGAGCCCTTGGTTGGCAGAGTAATCCTTATACTACTCTGGTAACTTTTGTTTTTCACATTTGTCTTGTCATTGTTCCTTTGTTCCTTATGGGACACGTGGTTCTCTGGGATCAGTTTTTTGGCATCAGCTGGCCAACACTCCCGGATACTATTGCCGACATCATGTCCATCGTACTCGTAGCATGCTGCGTATACTTCGGTCTTCGCCGCTGCTTGCAGCGTGATGTTCGTTTCTTAACTACCGGTAAAGATTGGGTCGCTCTAGCCATTCCGGCTTTGACAGTCCTCTTCGGTATTCTGGCATATCACCAGATCGGAAACGACAAGGTAATGCTTGTACTACATATCCTTTGCGGAGAAATCATGCTTGTCAGCATTCCTTTCTCCCGCCTCAGCCATATGTTGTTCGGCTTCTTTACTAGAGCCTACATCGGGTCTGAGTTCGGTGGCGTTCGCCACTCTAAGGACTGGTAACCAAAGTCCCTACAAGGAGTTTTCAAATGACATTTGACAGGAAAATTGAGGATGCCGGGCTGAATCGGGGCGTATCCCGCCTGACCCCTCAGCGCATCGAAAATACTCTCAGGCAGGTTCTCGAAGGAGAAACTGGAGCCAAGCTGAAGTTGTATGCAGAAACCTGCATGCGTTGCGGTATGTGCTCTGATGCTTGCCATTACTATAAATCAAATGACGATGATCCTTCCTACTCTCCTGCAGGTAAGGTTCATCAGACACTTGGCGAAATATTACGCAAAGACTGTAAAGTCAGTCCTGAGTTTGTCTACAAAATGGCTCAGATTGCTTACACAGAATGTAACCTATGTCGTCGCTGTATTCATTACTGTCCACTTGGTATTGATACTGGTTATATCATCAGCATGGTGCGCCGCATGTGCCACAAGCTGGGTGTAACTCCTCAGTATATCCAGGATACCGCTCACAGTCATTCTGCTACAATGAACCAGATGTGGCTTAAAGATGACGAGTGGATGGATACCTTGCAATGGCAGGAAGATGAAGCCAGAGACGAAATGCCTAATCTTCGCATTCCTTTAGATAAGGAAGGCGCGGACGTATACTACTCCGTTATTGCTCCTGAGCCTAAGTTCCGTACTCAGCTCATTTATCAAGCCGCGTATATTATGAACGAGGCCGGGGTTGATTTCACCATGCCGACATCACCTGGCTGGGATAACTCAGACATGTGTATGTTCACAGGCGACTTTGAAATGATGGGTCGTTTAAAGAAACGTCATTTTGAATCAGCTCTTGATCTCAAGGTTAAACGCATCGTTATGGGTGAGTGTGGACACGCATTCCGCTCAGTATATGATCAGGGTAACCGTTGGGATGCATGGGATATGTACCCTATTGAAGTAGTTCACTCTGTTGAATTCTTCTGGGAATTATTTGAAGCAGGCAAAATTAAGCTGCGTGAAAAATTCCAAGAACCGATTACTATACACGATCCATGTAATATCATCCGCGGACGCGGTTTGATGGAACAGTCTCGCAAACTTGCTCACGCACTTTGTGATAATGTGGTCGAAATGCACCCTAATCTCGAGCATAACTACTGTTGTGCTGCTGGTGGCGGTGTTATCAACTGTGGGCCTCCGTTCAAGAATGTCCGTATGAAGGGGAACAGGATTAAGGCCGAGCAGCTTAAAGCTACTGGCGTTAAAACAATCCTTGCACCTTGTCACAACTGCCACGGTGGACTTGAAGATTTAGTTCACTATTATGAACTGGGCATGGACATTAAATTCTTCGGTGATCTTATCTATGATCTCATGGAAAAGCCTGAAGTGGAATAGGAGGACGATTACAATGTTAAAACGAGTATTCACTATTGCGGCCGTTGTCGCCTGTGTCTTTCTCTACATGGTGCCCGCATTTTGTCAGGATGAAATCACATTCCTGCAAGATCCTGCATTCGTGCATCCAACACGCCCTGCCGCGGTGTTCGCTCATGATGAACACAACGAAAAGGCTGGAATTGAAGACTGTGCCGCTTGTCACCACGTGTGGGAAGACGGTAAGCTAGTTGAAGATGAAAGTTCCGAAGATGAGAAATGTTCTTCCTGTCATCAGGTTAAGCCTGAGTCTGGAAAAACAGGACTTCGCAACGCTTATCATAAGCTATGTTCAAACTGTCATATCGAAAAAGATTTAGGTCCTGTTACTTGTGCCGGTTGCCATCCAAATGGTGGAGCCGCTCCTTCAGGTCACTAGTTCGAACTTCGTGTAAGTTAGTAATAAAAAGCCGCTTCTCCATATGGAGGAGCGGCTTTTTTCGATGAGATAGCCTAATCGGCTTGATTAGTGGCTAAAAGAGACAGGATAGGATAATTGCTTTTTTAGAGGAGGGGTCTTTATGAAAGCATTTATTGAATTTATCAAATCTTCCGTGATGGGTGGTTTCTTTGTTTTGCTGCCAATTTGTCTTATTGCTTACCTTGTTTTTGAAGGGGTTGAAATGTTTATGGCCTTTTCGGATGCAATGACTGAAGCCATAGGTCTTGACGGGCCGCTCTATCATGCTCTGATTCTCGCAGCCGGAGTTTTGATTATTGTTTGCATATGCTTTGTAGTTGGCATGCTTATCAGAACCAGAGCTGGCGGATATTCTGTCGGGTTGCTTGATAAGTTGTTAACTAAAGTTCCCATGTTTACGCTTATCAAGAGAATAGTTGATCAGACAAGTGGAGCTGGGGCTGAAAATTTTGCTCCCGTTTTATTTTCTCTTTCAGCTGGAGAGATGTCCGTGTTCGGTCTTTTTATTGAACGTAGCGGAGAGGATATGGCCGTGGTGTTTGTTCCATCTTCACCGGCCCCTGGCGTTGGTCATGTTGTGCAGGTTCCATATGAGAATATGCAGTTTTTAGATGCAAGTCTTATTTCTTCTATGGATGGCCTCATGAACTGGGGCAATGGTCTGGGGAAGGCTTTTGCCACGGTTAAGGATAAAGAAAAGCTAGCGAATGGGAATGGTCTTGTTTAACGTTTTCTATTACTTGAATAACTTTAAAGTTAAAGATTATTAAGGTATATATTTCCTTATGCAAAAGATATTTTTAGTTAATTGCCGCAAGCCCATGGTCGATGTTTTTAAAGCCTCTGGGCATGAAGTCTATTCACTTTCTACGTCAGAGCGAGAAGTCGATGTACATTGTGAGCTTGCGAAAATCGGGTTTGTTCCTGATATTATTTTGCAGCAGGAGTCTCTGGGTAGCAGAGTTTTTTTACGTGGATTGTCATCGGTTGATTGCATAAAGTTATTTTGGTCGGTTGATACGCATATGAATATGTATTGGCATGGCTTATATGGTTCAATGTTTGATGGCGTGCTTACTACTCAGAAGAAGTATGTTCCTTTATTAGAGAAAGTTTGCACTGCAAAAATTTGCTGGGTTCCGTGGATGGGAGGACGGCTTGGTCCTGAGACTGGAACTCAGGAAGGAGTTATCCCTTACAGTAAGCGCGAACATGATATGACCTTCGTTGGACGTGTGTCACCGCAAAGACCTTCTCGGCAATGGTTTGTGGATTTTTTAAAGAGCGGGTACGACTTGAATATGGTGGACGGGCTCAGTGTTTCGCAGATGATGACCCTTTATAAGCAAACCCGCATTGTGCCGAACGAAGCTTTGTTCGGAGAAGTTAATTTTCGTTTGTTTGAAGGAGCTTCATGTGCATGCGCAGTGGTCACTCCATATGTCGGAGAGGAACTTGGAGAGCTATTTGAAGATGGTAAAGAAATTGCCGTTTACAAAGATGTTCTGGAACTGAAAGATATTCTTGATCGTTTTATCCGTGACTCTAAGCTTGCAGCATCTATGGGGCTTGCTGCGTATGAGCGTGTTTTGCGAGATCATATGCCGGCTAACCGCATGGCAACAATTTTAGATTTCGCAAAAGGTCTTTCAGCGCAAACTATTGATTGTGCTGAAAATGATTTTTTATACTATCAGGTTCAGGCCGCTTTAGGCGAAACAGGACAAGCGTCCCTTTTATGGGAAGATATCATTGGCGGTTTAAGACGTGGCCCTGACGGGATTATCAAAGATACTGCATTACTGAGGATCTTTGTTAAGGGGCATATGGATAAGGAATTTATGGATGTAGTCCGCTCATATTTGAATAGTGGAGATGGTGCTGATGATGTTCGCTTTAACATGTCGGCTTCTATTGGTAGCAGTAGGGTTGGTAATTGGGATTTAGCTAAACACTTTTGGTATCGTTATCAGAATAGTGTGCGGCCCAATGAATTTGAAAATCCCGCAGATGAAGTTAATCTGCTTATGCTTTGGGGGCGAGAGCTTTCAAGGGCGGGGATAAATATAATGCCTGGGGTCGCATTTAATGAGGATAATGATTTTCCTGCGTGTGCAGCTCATTGTTATTTTGTAGCTCTACGGTTAGACTCAAAAAATATAGAAATATATAAGCGTCTGGATTCCTTGTTTGCCGGAGTTATGGGCGCAGAATACATGCGGCTTGGTTTTTTATCTCACTTAACCTTACATCACCCAGAAGATTGGAGAATGAGCGCGGATCTTGGACTCGTTAATTTGAAAATTTTCCGCTACGATGAAGGGGTTGCTGAATTGAAGGTTTCTAAAGAGGTAGCAATTAAAGGTGGTTGCGAGAGATTTTGGATCAAAAAAATAGGCGGGTTCGGAAGGTTATTAGAAATAGTTAATTATTGATTAGTATGTTATTGGTACTAACTAGTACTCATTGGTAAATTGTTAAATTTTGACATATTATAAACGGTAATTAATTATGAATTCTGATGAAATATTCAATGCTTCTGCTTTTTTGTATCATCTCGGAGAAGATAGGGAACTTGGTATTGAGATTTTGAAGGTATATCTTTCAGATGCTCCTGAACGTGTGAGCTCTCTTTCAAAGGGTTTTGAAGAGAATGATATTGATCTGGTTGTTAAGTACTCTCATGCTTTGAAAGGTATCACGGCTACCATTCGTGCCCCTCGTCTTGCCCAGATTGCAGAGGCTACTGAGGTGGCTGCACGGAAAGGGGATATTGAAGAGAGCCGTAGTTATTTTTTAAGCATTGAAAGCGAGTTAGAAAAGCTTTTGGCCGTTTTAAAAGAATATTTACGTACAGGTTTATGATTTCCTTTAGTTAGTGGGTTATGTTAAAAGAACTATTTTTATGTGTATAAAAAAATAACTTTAATTAGAGCTAGATGATTTTTTGTATTTTTATTATTGTAAACTATATTTACAGCGGATTTATTAACCTTATTTAAATAGAGTAGGTGCAAGATGGGCGATGGAATGAACAGCACGATGAATCAGTATCTAACATTTACGTTAAACAAAGATATCTATGCTCTGGATATCTCTAGTGTTAGAGAAGTGCTAGAGTTGACGCCTATAACAAGGATTCCCCGGACTCCTAAGTTTATGCGCGGAGTAATTAATCTCCGTGGGCATGCTGTACCGGTTGTCGACATGCGATTGAAATTCGGTATGAGCAAGACAGAAGACACAATTAATACTTGTATTATTATTGTGGAAGTTCTCTTTGATGGAGACAGCACCGTTATGGGCGCATTAGCTGATTCTGTTAGAGAAGTTATTGAGCTCACTGAGGATATGATTGAAGAGCCGCCTAGAATGGGAACTACTATCAAGACAGATTTCATTCGCGGCATGGGTAAGCAGGGTGAAGATTTTGTGATCATCCTTGATATTAATAAAATTCTTTCCGTGGAAGAGTTAGCGATGCTTAGAACCGTAAATCAGGATTCTTCATCTGAAGCAGTTCCTGAGATTAATCCTGATCAGGGAATGACGCTAAGTCTTTAAATTGAGACTTGTTTAATAGTCTTACTCTTTTCTCCACAGATATAAAACCTGCTCTTCTTATTTGAGGGCAGGTTTTTTGTTGTCTAAAAATCAATATATTGTGTTACGATTGCTATAACTCTTGCTATATAAGGTATGGTCCAATATAGTAGTGTGCAAGTCTAAATTATTTCCAGATTGTTAGAAACGTTAATTGTCTCATAATATAAACTGACACTATCCGAGATTATATAGTTATGCATCGTTATTTTTACTTAATTCTACTTTTTATATGTATTTGTGGGGCTTACATCGCAGGAGCTCTACAAATTCTACACCCAATGATATCTCTGGTGTGTGTTTTGGGCGTGGGGGTAGTCTCAATTTGTGGAATAAATAGGTTTATGGCTAGGGCCGATAATGATTTAAAAAAACAGAACAGTTTTTACTCATCAGTTTTGGATTGTTCAGATGTTGGTTTATATCGAGCAAATATTGATGGAGAATGCGTTTTTGCAAATGACATTTGTAATAAGATTGCTGGTTGTGTCTCAAAATTACAAAAAAGCGATAGTGGATCCTTAAAGGGGCCTTTTTGTGTTGACCCTGAATCGCGCAGGGTTTTTATGGATCGTCTTTTTTCAGAGGGTGAAGTTCACGGTTTTGAATCGCTGGTTCCTAATGTAAGCGGAGAACCTTTGCATATTGCAGAAGATGCAAAGTTACTTTTGGATGAATATGGCCAGCCTGCTGGAATTGTTGGTGCTGTCAGAGATGTTTCAAGTTTTAAGAATATCGAAAAAGAACTTTCCCTTCAAAAAGAATATCTAACCGCTGTTATGGATAATTCCCCGGAAAGTGTCTTTATTGAAGATTTCGACGGTAATTTTTTAAAGGTTAATAAGGTCTTCGCTAAATATGCGGGAGTTTCTGATCCCACCCTTTGTGTCGGGAATAATGTTCGTACTTATCTTCCCCCCCATTTGGCCTCAACTATTTTAGAGGATATTTCTAATGTAGCTGCAACCGGAGTTGATAGTCATTTTATGCTACCTGCTAAGGATAGTTATGGAAATACTATTAATTTGGCTGTCCAGCATTCGCTGTTGAAAAATGACATGGGTAAACCTGTTGCAATTATAGGGTATGCCAGAAATATGGATTCTCTCGCTGATAATAGTGCGGTCAGCTTCTCGTCTTCTGAAGTTCCTTTTTCTATGAGCAGTTTATGTCACGAATTGAGGACTCCATTTGTAGGTATTATAGGGAGCTTTAAGGCTTTAACCCGCGAAGAATTACCGCAAATTGCTAAGGGATATGCAGCCAAGGGCTTGCAATCGGCAGAAAGATATATGAGTGCATTGAACACTTTATTACATGCTTTTTCTGGAGAAGATGATACTGAAAATGATAACGGTTTTTTTAATCCGGCTAGAGCTTTTTCAAAAAATTTAGATATTTATACTCCGACCATAGAACTTGACGGGCGGAGTATTTATTTTATTACATGTGAGAACTTACCTGAAAATATGCAGGGAAATGGGCGTGGTGTGTCTCGTGCTATTTTTGGTTTGTTGAGCAATGCTATGAGTCTTCTTAAGGGGAAGGTCCTTCGCGCCGGAATTACTGTCAAAAATATTTCTGGCAGGGAAGCTGATTTCTGTTTCTGGGTTGAAGACCCCTTTGGAGACAGGGACTCTCTCGACGTGGGGAGTCTTTCAGAATATTTTAGAGATACTGTCGAGAAGATAGGTGGCAAAATAAATTTTGGGTCGGAAGTCGGAGCATCATTCGGATTTGAGCTGAAGGCGCTGATTATTGATGAAAAAAGAATCGATGAATGCATTACGGAAAATTCTATTAAAAGTATCTTGCTTGCCGAAGATGATATGAGCAGTCAATTTATGCTGCGCAAAAAGCTCGAAAAATGGGGATATGTTGTACGTACCGCTTCGACAGGATTTGAGGTTCTTAATTGCTTGAAGGAAGATGACTGCGACTTGGTTCTCATGGATATTCAGATGCCTGAAATGGACGGATATGATGCTGTGAAGTCTATTCGTAAAAATGAGGCAGGGGATAAGCGCATTCCTATACTTATGATGAGTGCCTATGCTGGAGATGGAGATTTCGACAAATTGTCCTCTTTAGGGATTGATGAGTATATTTCAAAGCCGATTGATATGGTCGTGTTGAAAGATATGATAGCCAAATATTTTGACTAAAATATGAAAGATTATCTCAAGTTTGCTCAATTTTATTTCTGTGAGATGCCATTTCATAAGTTTTTATAAGAATGTGAGAGTTCCGTCTCTTCAAAATATATTCATGCAGCCGCAGGCTATTTAGAGAGCACATTCCGAATATAAAATTCAATTCCGTCCTCAAGCATCTGGACTGAAAGAAGAATCAGGATTAGCCCCATAAGCCTTTCACAGGCCCTAAGTCCGCGTTTGCCTAAGAAACTGGCTAACGTAGGCCCTATCATCATTATTCCGAAACAGACAGACCACGCGAGCATCACTCCTGATAGCACTGTAGCGTCAGCGTTTCCCTTGGAACCGTAAACCATTACTGCGGCTAAAAGCGAAGGTCCTGCGAATAGAGGGACAGCAATAGGGACAATGAAAGGATCTTTTTCTGCGGAAATTTTCAATTTGTCCGGCTGCGGGAAAACCATTTTCATGGAAATGATGAAAAGGATTACACCACCTGCAATACGTAATGTTGACTGGTGGATGTTGAGCATTTTCATAAGCCCAGCGCCGAGGTACATAAATAAGATAATTATACCAAGAGCGAATAGCAGTTCGCGGAATAATATTTTCCGCTGACGGCTAGGCGAAAATTCTTTTAACATGGACAGGCATGTAGGAAGATTCCCCAGAGGGTCCATTATGAGGATCAGTGGGAAAGCTATTTCGATTATTGCACGTAAAGTTTCAGTCTGCATGGAGTGATTCCTATTTATTTCCGCCAGCCTGACCATACGTCGAAAACTTTTGGATTACTTTTTCCATTTCGTCGTCGGGCACTATCACCGGCTTTCCTACTGAAAGAGCTTGGATGTAAATTCTTGCTATAAGTTCAAGTTCTTCCGCAGCATCAAAAGCATTTTGTATGCGTGCTCCTACAGTAATCAATCCATGATTTGCAAGCAAAACTGCGTTGTAATTTTCAATTGTATCAGCAACATTTTTCGCTAGCTCCGGTGAACCGAAGGTTGCGTATGGCGCGAGAGGAACCTTCTTGCCTGCAAATCCAACAAGGTAATGAACAGCTGGAAGTTCTATGTTCAGACAAGCTACAGTTGTAGCATATACTGAATGAGTGTGAACCACGGCGTTAATATCCGGGCGTTGGTTGTAGAGGACGGTGTGAAATCCAGCTTCACTTGAGGGGGAGGTCCTTGAATCATGAAGGTTGCCATCGAGGTCCATTACAACAACGTCAGCTGGGGTTGCATCTAGATAGTTAAGACCGCTGGCACTTATTGCCATTAGCCCCTTTTCTCTATTAAAAATACTTAGGTTGCCGCCTGTTCCAGTAGTTAGCCGGGCTTCAAGCATTTTGCGGCCATATTCTACGACAGAGATTCTTTCTTTTTCAAGAAGCATCTTAAATGTCCTTATATTTTTTGAGATTTCAAATTCTCAATGCGCTTTAGAACTGGAGGATGACTGTATTCGAGCCATACATAAAACGGGTGTGGCGTGAGGTTTGATAAGTTGCTGACCGAAAGAGTCTTTAAAGCACCAATTAATGCATAAGGATTCTTCGTAGTTGCGGCGGCAAAGTTATCGGCTTCAAACTCATGCTTACGCGACCTGGCGCTTGAGAATATAGAAAGCACAATTGATACAGGTGTGTAGAGAAGAGCGAAGAATATCAATCCTGCGTGAATAGATATGTGCTGCATCCCAAATGCTGCAAATAATTCTTTATTGCCAAGGAAAAATGACATTAATAAGAAAATAAGTCCTGTGTTGATCATACTCATGATCATCATTTTACGGACATGTCCAAGCTTGCTATGGCCGATTTCGTGAGCAAGAACTGCGACTATCTCATCAGTAGATAGTTCGTTGATTAGGGTATCAAATAGTGCGATGCGCTTCTTTTTGCCGAATCCGGTGAAGTAGGCATTGGCTTTGGTGGACCTTTTGGAACCATCGATCATGAAAATGCCCGAAATTTCGAATCCATTAGTCGTCGCAAAATTTTGAATTTTATCTTTGAGTTCGCCTTCTTCAAGCGGAGTAAATTTGTTGAACAGAGGGAGTATTAGAGTCGGAGCTAAATACTGAATGGCGAGAGTTACAACTACAATAAAAATCCAGCACCAAAGCCATGCAAGCTGTCCTGCTGCGCTGAAAAAGATGAGTATTCCGCTTAAAAGTATTCCACCTATGATTCCACCAAGAAGATATCCTTTGATTTTGTCTACTATAAAAGTTTTAAGGTTGGTTTTATTAAAACCGAACTTTTCTTCGATTACAAAAGTTTGGTAGACAGAGAATGGCATCGAAAGAATGTCACTTAAAATGGCAAGCCCTGCGAAAAAGATTAGCCCGGTAACTACTTCTCCATAACCGAAGCCGGCTGCCCAGATGTCTAGAGCATTAAATCCACCCCAGACAATGAAAAGAAGGGTAACAGTAGTCATAAATGAGCTTGTTACATTCTCAAATCCTATTCCTGCTTTGGCATAATCTTGAGATTTACGGTATTTTTCAGGGTCAAATGTTGTTTTGAATTCTTCAGGGAGTTCTAGAGATAGGGCGCCGCGATTAAGCTGGCGAGAAATTATCCCTAAAAGGCATGCTCCAGTTAGAGAAAATATGATAATGATAAAATAAATGTTCATTTTGAGTCTTTAGTTTTTGTTATATATTTATGAGGGGCGTAAAAGTACCTTTTAGGCTTTAAGGCGTCAATCAACTAGATTTACGTAGATGTACTAAGGATAAGTGGTAAAATACTGATTTTCATAGGTTCTAGTTATGATTCTTGACAATTTTAAGTAGAGAGGAAACAATTAAAAAATCTTGTTTAAACGTATTTAAGTACTTTCTGCTTATCGCTGGCTAAAGTGAGCATAGTGAGATATTGTTTTTTGAATTAATTTGAGGGGAAGGGCTGTATGAGTGTACCAAAGACTATTAAAGAGAATATTGCGCGCGCCAAGGCTTATGGTTTGCGTAAAGATTATCTGCGCTCTCTTTACGCCCTCAGTATTTCTCTTGAGGAGTTAGCTGAAAGTCAGATTTTCGGGCGCGAAAAATTTGAAATTGAAATTTTAGTAGACGAAGTTTTTCGTCAGCTTCTGGCCATGGAAGAGCTGAAGAATATCCTTCCACGTGGTTTGAAGTATTCGCGTGGTAATGAAAAGCGTTTGTCTTTAGTTCTTCGTAAAATTCATGATACGATAAAGAATGCTATTGAGAAAGCTGCTGTCGATAAGATGAGAAAGCAGAAAAATCAGATAGATAAATATATTCTGACAGGTCAGAAATTCCTTGAGGAAAAGGATTCTAAGTCCGCTAAAAAATATTTCCGTAGAATTACTGAAGCTTTTCCGGAAGAGCATGGGTTATTGCAGGATGTAGGTGGCAGGTTTGTTAAAGCCGGCTTCCCTAGTGATGGCATAGAATTCCTTGAAAGGGCTATTACGCAAACTCCATCCGACAGCCGACCTTATATTTCCTTGCTGCTTGCTTGGGAAACCCTTGCTGAACAGGACAAAGCTCTTTCAGTTATCAAAGATATTGTGCGCCGTTTTGGTGCTAATGAAAGTATTTTTGTGCGGCAATCTAAGTTGTTTCTTGGGAAACGAAAGTATGCTGAGGCCTATGATGCGGCAGCTGCTGCGCTCAAGCTTAACCCGCTAAGTCGTGAAGGGAAGAAAATTTCTGACCGCTTAGGGCCTAAAATTTTCGGACGAGGCTATAAACCTGGTTCAACTTCTAGAGATATAAAGTCCGCAAATGCTAAGTCAGCAAAGGGTGGAGGATCGAAGGCCGGAGCAATTGATCTTAATTTAGGTGGCGGATCCAGTGCTCCTAAAAAAACAACGAAAAAGCCCGCCGCTAAGAAGCCCGCACCGTCGAAAGCAATCAAACTGGATTTCTAGCGGGGTAATCGATCTTCGCAAATATAAGATTCTTCAACATACTAGTTTTTAGTAAGTATTAATTTTATTATCCCCGATAGATATATGTCTGTCGGGGATTTGCTTTTAGGAATTTTTACCAATGTGGTTTACCAAGGTGATCGGACTAACTGTCTGAATTATTTTGATGCCATTCTCGCAGGATTGTCTCGTAGTGTAACCTTGTCCACTGTCTGCAATGATATTGCCGTTACTTGATCTTAGATGCCAACGGTATTGGCCCAGCCTATCCAGGCTAACCTCAAAATAGTAGTGTGTAGGGTCTTTTTTTACGTCAGTTTCTACTAGTGTAAGCCCGTCCATGTTGTTGTCCTATATTGTTTTAGACTTAAAGTATGCCTTATAGTATATATGCAGGTTGTGTTCGTCAAGATTCAATCAAAAAAAATACCCCCGGTAAGCTGTTGCTTGCCGGGGGTACTGATATCGGTTTTAAGCCGAGCAGAGATGTGGGGAGTGTTTAGTACATTCCGCCCATGCCACCCATTCCGCCCATTCCGCCCATTCCACCCATTCCACCCATGCCGCCCATTCCACCCATGCCTGCTGGCATGCCTGCGTCAGCAGCAGCCTTAACAGGCTTTTCTGCGATTGCGCATTCAGTGGTGAGCAGAAGGCCAGCTACGGAAGCTGCGTTCTGGAGTGCAATGCGGGTAACCTTTTTAGGATCGATTACGCCAGCTTTGATGAGGTCTACGTATTCACCGATAGCTGCATTGAAGCCGTGACCGTCTTTAGACAGTTTAACCTTTTCAACTACAACAGAACCTTCGAGACCAGCATTTGCTGCGATCTGACGAAGAGGCTCTTCGATAGCGCGGCGGATGATGTTGATACCTGCAGTTTCGTCGTCGTCGGAAGGTTTAACAGCGTCTAGAGCTGGGAGACAGCGAATAAGCGCTGTTCCGCCACCGGCGACGATGCCTTCTTCTACAGCAGCGCGAGTTGCGTTAAGTGCATCTTCAACGCGAGCTTTCTTTTCTTTCATTTCAGTTTCAGTAGCAGCTCCAACGTTGATTACAGCAACTCCGCCAACGATCTTGGCAAGACGTTCCTGAAGCTTTTCGCGGTCGTAGTCTGAAGTAGTGTCGTCGATTTCTGAACGGATCTGGCTTACGCGAGCTTTGATAGCGTCAACTTTACCAGCACCATCAACAACGATGGTGTTGTCTTTGTCGATAACAATGCGTTTTGCTGAGCCTAGGTCTTCAAGGGTTACACCTTCAAGCTGTAGGCCGAGCTCATCAGAAACAACTGATCCGCCAGTGAGAGTTGCGATGTCGCTAAGCATCTGTTTGCGGCGTTCGCCAAAGCCTGGAGCTTTAACAGCAACAACATTCAAAGTTCCGCGGAGTTTGTTCACAACGAGAGTTGCAAGTGCTTCGCCATCGATGTCTTCAGCAATGATTACGAGAGGCTTGCTCATTTTAGCAACCTGCTCGAGAACAGGAAGAAGCTCTTTCATGCTGGAAACTTTCTTTTCGCTAACAAGAATGAGAGGCTCATCCATTTCGCAGATCATTTTTTCTGCGTTGCTTACGAAATATGGGGAAAGGTAACCGCGATCAAACTGCATGCCTTCAACAACGTCTAGAGTTGTATCAATGCCTTTAGCTTCTTCAACGGTGATAACACCTTCTTTACCGACTTTGTTCATAGCTTCTGCAATGATGTTACCGATGGTTACGTCATTGTTAGCAGAAATGGTTCCAACCTGTGCGATTTCTTTCTGGTCGCGAGTTGGTTTAGCAAGAACTTCGAGGTGATCGATGATAGCTTCAACTGCTTTGTCGATTCCGCGCTTAATAGCCATTGGGTTACGACCAGCTGCTACGAGCTTAACGCCTTCAGCGAAAACTGCCTGAGCTAGGATTGTTGCAGTAGTAGTACCGTCACCAGCGATATCAGAAGTCTTGGAAGCAACTTCCTTAACCATCTGAGCGCCCATGTTTTCGAACTTATCTTTAAGCTCGATTTCTTTAGCAACGGATACGCCGTCTTTGGTGATAACAGGGGAACCAAAAGACTTGTCGATTACGACATTACGTCCTTTAGGTCCGAGTGTTACTTTTACTGCGTCGGCAAGTTTATCAACACCGATTTTTAATTTTTCACGCGCTTTGGCGTCGAAAAGAATCTGTTTAGCCATTGTGAGTTATCTCCTTAGAAAAATGAATTGTATATTATATGGATACTAGGCTTCGACAACAGCAAGGATATCATCCTCACGCATTACGAGGTGGTCAGCACCATCTATTGAAATTTCCGTTCCAGCGTATTTAGCGAAAAGGACAACGTCGCCTTCTTTTAAAGCGATCGCGATTCTAGAACCTGAATCGTCAAGCTTGCCAGCTCCGACAGCGACGACTTCGCCTTTCATAGGTTTTTCTTGAGCAGAGTCAGGAATGATGATTCCACCAACAGTTACTTCTTCAACTTCGAGACGTTTGACCAAAAGGCGGTCACCTAAAGGCTTCAGTTTCATTTGTCGTCCTCCAATAAGATATTTTCTTACATATAAGATTCGTAATTTGGGCTAAGCCCTAAAACCGAGCAGACTATCTATAAAATGTTACTTGTAAAAATAAGGTCTTCACGGATGATTCTAAGTAAGACATTTAAAAAATCTGTCAACCGTGGAGGGGGTTTTTTTTTGAAAATCCTGCACCTTTTACTTATCTTAGATCCTTTGCGACATAGAGAACCCTTCCAACTGGTTCCCAGCTGAGAGAATTGTCACTTAAATCAATTTCTATCTGTTGCGGTTTTGCTTCAGGATTGTCTGATATTAGCAGGACTTTGCCGGGTATTTTGGCGATTCTTTTCACGACAATTTCTTGATCAATACGCACAACGTAAATGCGCCCTTCATATAAATCCTTTTGCGATTCATCAACTAAGATGTGGTCGCCGTCCTCAATTCGAGGCGCCATGGATTCTCCTGTTACAGACATAAGTTTCATGCAATCGGGATTACCTTTTTTTTGTAGCCAGCTAAGGCTGAAAGCGTACGTGTCTTCATAGGAATCATCCTGCTGGAGGCTTTTGCCGCTCGTGTTTGGGCGTGCAAGTACCTTTGGGACATGGTGAAATTTATTAGTAATTTCTACGTTTTTATTGTCAGGGAAAGAAATTTTTGCGCCCACCTCATCAAGCACTTTTGCGAGCACTTGAATATGTTTTCCTCTTTCCTGCTTAATGTACCGGATCACTTGATTGGGAGCCACTCCACAGGCTTTAGCCATTTGAGTGGGGTTTGCATATTTTTTATCCTTACCAATCATGCTCTTCATTCCTTCAATAAGATCAAAATAGAAGCTCATATATCCTCCTTATTAAAAATACATACCTTTTTTTTGAGTAAATGTCTTACTTAAAGTGAATATGGCATGCTTACAATTGTTTTTGGTAAAATAAGTTTACCATTTGGTAAATATAGATTACGAATTGGCAATGCTTTGGGGCGTGGTGGAGCTGTGTCCTGTTGAGGGGATTCGACTGCGTAAGTGGTTGTTTCAAAATATAGGTATTATGGGGAGGGGTTATGATGTTAGGATTCAGTTTAAGCAATTTAGATTTTCCAGAGTTGAATGGTAAAAGAGTAATGACAGTTGAGTGTCTTATAAGAGTCTTGGGTCATGAGGGAGCTGAGTGTTTGATTTACTATTGGGGAGGGATGAGAGTTTCTATTCCCAATGTTGATGATTTACATAGAGTCAGGCTTCGCGAGCGGGTGATCCACGCGTTCAATAGCGGGGCTACTTCCTCTCAAATTGCAGAAAGATTTGGTATTTCTATCAGGACTGCGCAAAGAATGCGAAACCCTTCAACTTGTGTTGAGAATGGGGCTAAAATGATATAGTCTACATACTATCATATAAGATAATAAAGATTGTTTTGATTTAGCGTGCTTAATGTTTTTGAACAACTTTGTTGCACAAGGTCGTGTCCGTTCTTATGCTCGTTTAAAAATAGTAATCCTCAAAGCGGTCTATTTGTAATTTCTGGAGAAATTAACTGCTATGAATTCGAAAAAAAAACGCAACTTAATTAAGCTTTTTGTCAAAAGTTACCTTCCTGTTGCAGTTCTTATTTTGTCTGTGTCCATTTGGGTTATCTATACCCAGAAAAGACAGTATGTTGATCTTGTTTCAAATCATGAAATGAATCTTGCTAAAGGTGACTGTGTCGCTCTGAGTGCTTGGGTTTCGACAGGCGTTCAGGATGTGGGCGTTGTCGCTGGCTTGGTTGAGAATAGCTTGCGTAAGGGTAGAGATTTAAGACATCAATTAGATCATATTGCGGATATGTTTTCTGTTTTCGGGCGTGAGCGGGAGATTTGTTTACAGCTTCGCTATATTTCCCTTCAGGGTAAAGAGTTGGTTAGAATCAATATGAAAGGCAATGAGCCTGAGCGTATAATTGGTGAGTCGTTGCAAAACAAGGGAGATCGTTCGTATATTAAGAACGCATTGGAGTTGAAATCTGGAGTTTATGTTTCAAGCTTTGATTTAAACAGGGAGCATGGAAAAGTTGAGATTCCTTATGTTCCTGTCTTGAGGTTTTTAAAAAAAGTATACGGGGCTGACGGCGAAGCTTTAGGGTTGGTTGCAATTAATTATTCAGGTGAAGCCTTAATTCGTATGCTTAATGATTCTTCAAAAGAATCATTTGGTGATGTGTTTTTTGTTAACAGTCAGGGCGGATGGATAATCGGTCCGGATAGCAATTATGACTGGAGATTTTTGTTTGGGGACCAAGACTCCCTTATGAAAGACCAATTTCCTTTGGCATGGGAAAACATATTAGCCAAGCCTATTGGGCAATTTTTCAGCCCGAATGGTCTTTTTACTTCACAGGCCATATGTGAAGATAGTTCATCCGTTTTATTTGGATCAGATGTAACATTTCATGAGAAATGGAAGATTATAACTAATGTTTCACATAAAAAATTAAGGGTACCTCAGAGTGCCGGAAATTTGTTTTTGATTCTGATCTTGTTTGGGTGGACTGGGTTCTTATTTTGGCGGCGCACAGTTTCTTCTCTTGAGAGCGAGCGCGTTACCGAGGCACTAAAAGAGAGTGATAAAAGATTTATGGACATCACTGATGCAGCCGGCGAGTTTATATGGGAAACAGGGCCTGACGGAAGCTTTGTGTTTGTAACTGGACGGGCTGAAGATGTTTTGGGCTATAGTGCGGAAGAGCTGGTAGGCAGATCTCCTTTTGACTTTGTAGATGAGGAGTCTTCGTGGGAAGTACGTAAAGAATTTCTCGATGCAGCTCAAGAAGGTAAAAGTTTTCGCGCGCTGGAGTTTAAGTTTGTTAACCGTGACGGGCGCAGATTGTGGCTGGAATTTAACGGGATTCCTGTTTTAGATAGTGAAGGGAATGTTACAGGATTTCGCGGTGCGACTTCTGATGTGACAATGCAGAAAAAAGCATTGCAGGATTTGCAGGATAGAGAGGATATGCTTCAAAGCATAAGTGATTCTGTTCAGGATGCTCTTATCCTCATGGATGATAAGGGGCTGGTTCATTTTTGGAATCCTGCTGCTGAGATCATTTTCGGATTTTCTTCGGAGGAAATGCTTGGGAAAGATTTACGTTCCTGCGTATGGCTTGAGGATAATGTTGATGATCCTGTTGAGCTTCACGAGGAAGGCGAAGATCTGAAGAGTTTATTTAATTCCTATGGTTCTTTTACGGTTAATGTTCGCCGAAAAGATGGTAGTGTCTTCCCTGCTGAAGTTTTACTGTCTCCCCTCAAAAGGGACGAAATGTGGTGGGTTGTAGGCACCATTCGCGATGTTACAGAGAGAAAAGAAGCAGAAGATGCTTTGCGAAAATTAGCCACAACTGATCCTTTGACCGGACTTAGTAATCGTCGCTTTTTCATGGAGCGTTCTGAGGAAGAAGTAGAAAAAGCACTCAGATATAAACGTTCTTTATCTTTGCTGATGGTTGATATTGATTTCTTCAAGAACGTAAATGATACTTACGGTCATGATGCAGGGGATGATGTTTTGAAGGCATTGTCTGCGGTCGGCCTTAAGGTGTTGAGAAATGTCGATGTTTTCGGAAGGATTGGTGGGGAAGAATTTTCAATACTATTGCCCGATACAACTCTTGCGGGAGCGGAGCTAGTTGCGGAAAGGCTCCGGGGGGAGATTGAGGCTACAAGTATGAAGACCCGGTCGGGAGACTTATCTATTACTGTCAGTGTAGGTGTTACAACTTTTAGCGAAAATCTTTGTACTTTAGAACATCTGCTCAAGGCCGCAGACCTTGGCCTTTATGCGGCAAAAGATGCGGGTCGTAATCAGGTTAAAGTTCAACTGGCTGTTGCAGAAGAGTGTTAGTTTACCGTTAAATTTAAATCTGCATATTGCTCGCAAAAAAGCCCGGAAATTTATTCCCGGGCTTTTTTATAAATTGTTTATTCGAAAGAGAATTCAATTGTGAATTCTCCATGATCAGTCGAGAAAGGGATAGCCATGACTGTTGATGATGTTAAATGTGCGATGGTATGCTTGTCTCCAATAATTACTGTGGGAGTTGAGCCTTGAAGTTTGTGCCCTTGTTCTGCCAGGCCTGCTCTTGCCTGGCCGGAAACCATGTTGGTTATTTCTCCAACAGCGTCTTTAACGTCCTGCAGAATATCCTGAATGTCGTCACCGAGCATGTTTTTTACAATCTGGGTCGCACACGCTTTTTCAAATGAAATGGATATGCTTCCGTTCATGTCGCCCGTAAAACCAACAATTCCGGTGACATCACCAGAGGCAACTTTTCCCTTTTTTACGTAAGGCTTTCCTGGCTTAGGGGTAACCATAGCCATCATGGACAAAATGTCGGAGGTTGCCTTCACAAATGGTTTTGCCAATTCTACATTCATTAAATAGCTCCTTAAGAAATGAAATTCAAAATATCGGGTGATTAGGAATTTAAATTATCAGCTAAATTTTTCCAATTAATCATTAAGTTGTATTTATCATTGTTGTTAAGAATATATCAGCCCTTTTGGCAAGATAAAAACATTGTAATTATTAATTCACGCTGAACTAGATGATTTTGGCCTTCCCTTATTTGACCGTATAGGCAAATTTACGTAGTTGATAGGTTCGCAATGTACGGGCTCTATTTTTTATAGAGTTTGCAAGTTCATAGTTAAAACATCACAGAATTTTCATTAAGGATATATATCGATGTCAGAGAATACTACTGATTCAAATAGCCCTAAAAATTTTATTGCAGCGATTATCGAGAAAGATAATGAGACAGGAAAATATGACGGACGGGTCGCAACCAGATTTCCTCCTGAACCTAATGGATACCTCCATATTGGGCATGCCAAGTCTATTTGTTTAAATTTTGGTCTTGCTAAAGACTTCGGTGGCACGTGCAATCTTCGTTTCGATGATACTAACCCGGCTAAAGAAGAAGTCGAGTATGTTGAGTCAATACAGGAAGATGTGCGCTGGCTTGGTTTTGATTGGGAAGATCGCCTTCACTATTCTTCTGACTATTTTGATGACCTATACGCGTTGGCTGTTCAGCTTATTAAGAATGGCAAAGCCTATGTAGACAGTCTCAGTGCTGAAGAAACCCGTGAATATCGCGGTACTTTAACTGAGCCGGGCAAAGACAGTCCTTATCGTTCACGTTCTGTTGAGGAGAACCTTACTATTTTTGAGGGCATGAAGAACGGTGAATTTGCTGACGGTGAACATTTGCTCCGTGCGAAGATCGATATGGCTTCTCCTAACATGATAATGCGTGACCCTGCTCTTTATCGTATCAGAAAAGTTGATCATCATCGTACTGGCGATAAATGGTGCATTTACCCTATGTACGATTTTACGCACTGTCTTTCAGATTCCCTAGAAAAAATTACTCATTCTGTCTGTACTTTGGAATTTGAAAATAATCGTCCTTTGTATGATTGGGTTCTGGAAAATCTCGGGGTATACAGGCCACAGCAGATTGAATTTGCAAGGCTAAATTTGACTTATACTGTGATGAGTAAGCGCCGCCTTATTCAACTTGTGGAAGACAACCAAGTGTCTGGCTGGGATGATCCTAGGATGCCGACTATTTCCGGGATGAGAAGGCGTGGTTATTCGCCTGCCGCTATCCGTAATTTTTGTGAGCGTATCGGAGTTGCAAAAGCCACTAATATGGTTGACTTTGCATTGCTTGAGTTCTCTGTTCGCGAAGATTTGAATGAGACTTCTTCAAGATACATGGGAGTCGTTAATCCGCTCAAGGTTGTTATTGAAAATTACCCTGAAGATAAGGTCGAAGAATTCGAATTTCTGAACAATCCTGGAAATCCGGATGCCGGAAGTCGCATGGTTCCCTTTTCCAAGGTTTTGTACATTGAACGCGAAGATTACATGGAAGATGCTCCGAAGAAGTTTTTCAGACTTTCTGTCGGGCGTGAAGTCCGCCTTCGTTATGGTTATTACATTACTTGCACCGAAGCGATTAAAGATGAAAACGGCGAAGTCGTTGAACTTCGCTGTACTTATGATCCAGCCACAATTGGCGGTTGGTCTAAAGATGGAAGAAAAGTTAAGGGTACTATACACTGGGTTTCTGTGGCGCATGCTAAAGAAGTTGAAGTTCGACTTTATGAGCATCTTTTCACTAAAGAAAATCCTATGGACAATAAAGACGGCTCAGACTTCAAGGATCATATCAATCCAGATTCCTTGAAAGTTTTGCCCAAATGTTATGTCGAACCGTTTCTTGGAAAAGTAGAACCAGGGTTCAGGTGCCAGTTTGAACGGGTGGGTTATTTCTGTGTGGACAAAGATTCTACTGCTGAAAAGCCGGTGTTCAATAGGACAGCGACTCTCAGAGATACGTGGAAAAGAATTACTAAAAATCAGAAATAATCGTCCAGTTTGCGCAAACTTAAGATGTATCTAATTAAACCCGAAAGGTTATTATAACTTTTCGGGTTTTTTGCGTGTTTTTAAGTGGTCTTATTCGTATTTTAATGTGTTTTTTTATCTAAGATGAAGGGGTGAAATATATTAAAAATAATGTTATTCAAGGCATCTAAACTACGTAGAATGGATTATTTTCCGTAAAAATGATGGATCTGTTATTTTGAATATGAAATGGAGGTTAGAGGATGAGTCCAGAAATTGATAAAGGTTCGAGGCTTGCTATTGCTATCGCAGGACGGAGTAATGCAGGGAAGTCTTCGATTATCAGAGCTCTTTCCGGTTCAGGGGAAGGCGAGGGCTTAAGTTCTGTGGCGACGGAAGATGAAATGTATCCTCTTACAAGGACTGAGATTCATCCGCTGGGTCCTGTTACTATATACGATACAGACGCTCATGTTCCCGGAGATGATAAGGCCCGGCTGATCAAAGAAGCTTTGTATAGCGTCGACGTTGCAGTTGTTGTCACCGACGAGTCTGGCATTACTGAAGAAGAACGTGAACTTACAGCTCTTCTCATCGAGAGGGGAATTCCATGTGTTATGGTCTTTAATAAGGCCGATATAAGGCGTCCTAGCCTAGCGGATATGGAATTTTGCGGTTCTAGGGGGCTCAGGTTTGTTGCCACCTCTACACTTGATGGACGCGGGATTGAACGACTCAAAAAGTCTATTATGGCTTTGGCTCCTGAAGAAAATTTACTGGATCCTGTTCTTGCTAGAGATTTGATAGGCAGGGGTGACTTTGTTGTTTGCGTGGTCTCGGAAGATCTTGTTTCTCCTAAAGGGAGGCTTGGTCTTCCAAAGTCTCAGGTCTTACGCGAGATTCTTGATGTCGGTGGTATTGCTGTTATCGTGAAGGAAGGGGAACTTTTCCAAACGGTTTCTGGGCAAAAGAGACGTCCCGCATTGGTTATAGCTGATTCGCAGGCCGTAAAGAAAGTTTTAGATATTGTTCCGGTAGATGTGCCTTTAACAACTTTCCCAATTTTATTTGCCCGCCATAAGGGTAATCTTGAACAGTTGGTTCAAGGTGCTAATGCCATTGAGCACCTCAAAGATGGTGATAGGGTCTTGATTGTTGAGGCTTGCCCTCATCATCCAAAGGCGGAAGATTTAAGCAAAGAAATGATTCCTGCCCGCATAGCCGGATATTCCGGTAAGAAAATATTTTTTGAATCAAAGACTGGTTGCGGGTTGCCGCTTGATCTTGCCAGTTATCAGTTGGTTGTGCATTGCGGAGCTTGCATGACAGAGCGGGCTGATATGCTGCGGAGAATAAGGGATTGTGACAGACAGCAGGTTCCCATTACTAATTACGGGCTGGCCATCGCAAAAGTTGATGGTACTTTAAAAAGATTAATTGAGCCTTTTTTTAAAGATGAAGTTAAAGAGAAGAAAGTTTTAACTGGTAAAATTAATGTATTCAGGGGGAGTAATTCTCGTGCTATGCATTTGGTTGTTCCTGCCGAAGTTTATCCGGAAAAGGCTGTACCTTTTAATTTGATGTATCTTTTTGGTGATATCGATGTGACAAAAAAACATATAGGTTTTGCCTCGCTTCCTTTCGCTCGTGGCGGACAACAGAAGATTCGTAAATTTGTCGAGAAGCATGGATATTGCTTTTACAAATGGCCGGGCCGGGTTTTAGGTCCAGATTTGGGCGGCATGCTTGAACCTGAAGATAAAAGCGATAAGTAAAAAATGTGGTTTTGTTAAAATATTGAGAATTACAGGGCGGTAATGATCTGAATGTTTAAGCTTTCTAAAATGCGACATGGGGTTACTCTGGGTGTCTTGCTCATAATGCTCGTGGTTTTGGTGCCACTGGGTTTTTTTGTGGCAAACAAGCACCAGAATCTAACTCTTAAAACTCTTCGTTCCAGAGGTGAAGACGTTGCCTCTATTGTCGCGTATGGGAGCGCTGAATCCATTATTGCCCATGAAGGCAATAGGCTGGAAGGGATCGCAAAGAGTGCATGTGTTAGCTCTGAAGTTGTCTATTGCATAGTCTATGATCAGAATGATTCTATTTACAGCCAGTGTGGCGAACTTCCTCCTTTATCTGTTTCCAGCAATATTATGGATGTGGAAAAACGCATTCTTAAAGATGGTAAATATCTCGGGCACGTTGTTGTCGGGGTAAGTATGAACTCTGCTGATGAAACAAACTCATTAATTCTGTGGAATTTATGTTTACTTATTGCCGTGGTGATTGCTGTTGCGGGGTTTAGCGTCAACTATTTTCTTGGAAAGTTCTTTATTTTACCGGTTATCAAACTATCGGAGCAGGCTACTGGAATCGAACGCAATGAGTTTATAAAGTTTGATGATATGGGAAGGCGTGATGAAATAGGTTCCCTCGCGATGGCTCTGAACACAGTTAGTGAAAGGTTTTCACGGTTGAATTGTGAACTGGAAGAAATGGTTGATGAGCGTACCAGAGATCTTAGCGCAGCAAATCTAAAGCTTAGTGAAGAGAATAAGGAGCGCATAAGGGCTCAGAATAATTTGACTTCAGTTCTAGATGAGTTGTCCTTTGCTGTTCAGGAGCTTGAAAAAGAGAAAGATAAAGCTGAAAAGGCAAGCGGTTTTAAAAGTGAATTTCTTGCAATGATAAGTCATGAAATACGGACACCCATGAATGCTATCTTAGGAATGGGTGATTTGTTAATGGAGACCGGGCTTGATTCTGAACAGGTGGGGTATGTTGAAATTTTTAGAGGAGCAGGTGAGCTTCTCTTAAAAATAATTAATGATATTTTGGATTTTGTTCAAATCGAATCAGGGCAGATTGATCTTATTCCTAGTACTTTTGATCCATCTAATACAGTTCAAAGTGTCTCTAAAAGTGTGGCCCATTCGGCGCACGCGCGTGATATTGAGATTATTTGTGATGTTGATCCTGGCGTGCCTGATCAAGTGGTCGGCGACGCTATGAGGGTTCGACAAGTCTTAATGAATATTGTTTCAAACGCGGTCAAGTTTACATCCAGCGGGGAAGTTGAGGTTAAGTTGAGCATTCACGATGACACTGAAGAGCATCACCAACTTCTTTTCACTATTCGTGATACTGGAATCGGTATTTCTGAGAGAAAGCAAAACCTTATTTTTGAGAGCTTTGTTCAGGCAGATGGTTCTACTAGCCGCGAGTACGGAGGAACTGGACTTGGTCTTGCTATAGCATCAAGACTTGCCGAGCTCATGGGTGGAAAAATATGGTTTGAGAGTGAGAGAGGGAAGGGGTCTGTTTTCTATTTTTCCATTCCATTTCGTAAGTCTATTGCGGAGTCAAAGCCAGGTATAGTCAATTTCTCAGGAACTAAAGTACTATTGATTGACGATAACCACACTGTCAGAGAAGTTTTAACTCGCCGCTTAAAAGCTATGGGTGTAAACGCCACGGTTACTTCTACCGGAGCTGCCGGGCTTGATTACCTTAAGAGTTCAGTTTTTCAACATGAACCCTATGATGTCTTATTTGTAGCTAACGAAATGTCTGATATGTCAGGAGTAAATTTCATTTCGCAGGCTAGAGAATTGGACTATTTGTACGGAAAAGTTGCGATTACATTTTCTGCCGGATGCACGGATGATGATCGGAACAAAGCTATTTTCGAAGGCGCTCACTACACTTTGATTAAACCTCTCTTTGATGTTGATCTCGTTCTCTGTCTCTCTGGAGTGGCTGAGCATGAGGAAAGAAGTGTCGAGGATTCGTGTCCGGTTTTGAAGGTACTTTTAGTCGAAGACAATGAAGATCACAGAAATATTTTAGAACTTTTCATAAAAGATACAGGCATGAGCGTCACGTCTGCTAGTGATGGACTTAGGGCTGTTCAAATGTTTGCTTCTGGTTGTTTTGATCTTGTTTTTATGGATCTTGATTTACCTATCATGAGTGGTCTTGAAGCTGTTGCGAAGATGCGCGAGATTGAGTCGGCAGAAGGAAGAGATCGATCTCTTATTATGGCATTGGCTGCGCATGCGTTCGATAGCTCAGAGGCAGATAGTATGAAAGCCGATTGTGATGGCTTTATTTCTAAGCCTGTAAGATGGGATAAGATCCGTTCAGTTGTTATGTCCGTTGCAAAAGATAATAAATTTCCCGAAGATATAAATGCGGAGAGTTAGTCTATGTCTGGAGATAGCAAGAAGAAAAGTATATTCGTTATTGATGAAAGTGTAAGGGCATTGATTCCTTTTTTTGTTGTTCATCAGTTTGATGAATTGGAAATAATGGAGAAAAGTCTTAAAGATGGAAATCTTGAAGAAGTTAGCAGGCTTGGGCATAGCTTGAAAGGGGCAGCTGCAAATTTCAGCCTTGAGCCTCTCAGTAAGTTGGGAATGGCTATTCAGGATGTTTCAAAGCTGGGAATGACCGATGCTTTAGGCTCTTTAGTTGCAAAATATCGTAATTACCTAGAGGAACTTAAGGGGATGGGAAATTGAAATATTTCCTATTAATTTAGGCTAGATTGGTTGTTTTCTGTGTACAAAGTATTTTAGTAAACTACTTTAAAAGCGGGCTGATTTTGCCCTTTAATTTGTCCTATAGCCGCTTTGTTGCGGTTTTTTTTTGATATAACCTACGATTTAATGCTAACTATTTATATTGGGGAAAAATGAGTTACTTAGTTTGCCGATTTATAGAACGTCACTTCTTATTGATAGCGGTTATACTTAGTCTTGCCGCATATTTAGATCCCGCTCTTTTTACGTGGCTTAAACCTCATATTGCTTTGTGTTTAGGCATAATAATGTTTGGTATGGGGCTCACTTTAGATTTTAAGGATTTTGCAGCCGCTATTAAAAACTACAAAGCGGTAAGTATCGGGGTTGCCTTACAGTATACTGTTATGCCTGTGCTTGCGGTGGCTCTGTCTTCTCTTTTTGGGTTGCCACAGGAGGCGGTGATTGGGATGGTTGTCGTAGGGGCCTGTCCCGGTGGAACAGCCTCTAATGTTATCGCACACTTAGCTAAAGCTAACGTTGCACTTTCAGTTACAATGACCTTGGTATCTACTTGCCTTGCACCAATACTTACTCCTGCGATTATTTTCCTTCTTTTAAATGAGCAGATAGATATACCTTTCTTGCCAATGGTAAAATCTGTTTTCTGGATTGTAATATTTCCGCTAGTGGATGGACTTGTGCTCAGGCGTCTTTTCCGTAAAAAACTGGACCCGATTCTCCATGTTTTCCCGAGTTTGTCCATTATGGTGATTGCGTTGTTAATCGCCTGTATTATAGGGCTGAACCAGTCCATGCTTGCCACTTTCCCAGTACTTATTTTTGTTGCCGTAGCACTCCATAATTTAGGAGGCCTTGCTGCCGGATACGGAATGGGGAGGATTACCGGCTTGTCGCATAAGGACAGTCTGACTCTTTCTATTGAAGTGGGTATGCAGAACTCAGGCTTAGGAGTTGCTTTAGCTACTAAATATTTCGGGGTTGCGAGCGCGCTTCCTGGAGCATTATTTAGTCTCTGGCATAATATTTCAGGGGTTGTTCTGGCTAATAGAAGCAGGAGTCTTTAGGAATAGATAGCTCTGTTATTTCTTTGTGAAGAGAATCAAAGTTAAAGCTAGCATTCTGTGAGTATAGATTTTTTAATTGTTTTTGAAATAGATAAACCCCGCGCCAATAAAGGGCGGGGTTTATCTTTTGTGTAAAACTAAAACCAATTTATAAGGACTTCATTTTTAACAGTCTGGAACTGATACAGCCAGACCTCCTTCTGAAGTTTCCTTATACTTACTACTCATATCTTTCCCTGTTTCCGCCATGGCTTTCACTGCCTCATCCAGAGTTACTTTATGGAATTTAATGTTTTCAACTGTCGCAATGAGGAATGCGTTGTATGCCTTCACTGCGCCCATGGCGTTACGCTCAATACATGGAATTTGGACATAGCCTCCGACAGGGTCGCAGGTCATGCCTAAGTGGTGCTCTAACGCAGTTTCAGCTGCATTTTCCGTACGCCAGAATTTAAATCCGGCAGCGTAAGTTATTAAAGCTGCCGCCATCGATGACGCAACTCCTACTTCTCCCTGACATCCTACTTCGGCTCCGGCTATGCTTGCGTTGTGCTTGGCAATAAACCCGACCGCAGCCGCGGCCAGCATTCCTTCACGAACCTTCTCACGAGTCATATCTGCGTCTTCTTCCATAGCGTAAATTACTGCTGGAATTACGCCTGCAGAACCGGACGTAGGTGCCGTGACAACTATATGCCCCGCGGCGTTTTCTTCGGAGGCTGCAAAAGCGTAAGCATTTAATCTAATTAAGAAGTTTGATGGATCTTTATACCCTTTAGGCGTGGACGTTATAAGGTCCTTAGCTTTTCTGTGAAGGCCTATTGTGCCGGGAAGCAATCCTTCGGTGGCTAATCCTTTATTTACAGCTTTCTTCATCACGTCCAAGATATCATCGAGTTTATCCATGATTTCTTGCTCGGTTGAATCTGTAATTGCCATTTCATTTTCAAGGATAATTTGGTGCAATCTCATATCATTTTCAATGAGCAATGCTTTTAGTTCTTCCATATTTGAGTATTTGTAAGCGGGGGCGCGGGTGAGAGTTGGTATTTCTCCTTTCCATTTAATAAATCCGCCGCCTATGGAGTAGTATTCCTGCTCAAAAAGAATGTTTTCGCCATCTTTTAGGCGAATCAGCATTGTGTTGCTATATGGAAAGTCGTTTTTAATTTCAGCGTAGACAACGTTTTTTATGGATAAAGGAAGGGTAATCTCACCACTTTTAAACTGGCGGTCCTTTCCATCTGCAAGCCCATCTATAAAGTCACATTCTACGTTGTCCGGTTTAAAACCAAGAAGGCCAGCAATGACGGCTCTATCTGTTCCATGGCCTTTGCCGGTTGCGCTGAGACTTCCATAAAGCCTGATTTCAATTGACGTAGGCTTGGTAGATAATTGAATGTTTTCAATTGATTTATTGAAATTATATCCGGCCTTCATTGGACCGATGGTGTGAGAACTTGAAGGTCCGGGGCCAATTTTGAACAATTCGAAAACAGAAGTTGTGATGGCGGTCATAAAACCCTCCTTGACCAGTCAATTTGATTATGAAATTGCTTTTAACATAAGTAACAATCTTAAACAATTGATCTTAAACAGACGGAGATAAAATGATAATAGTGTCTGGCTGCCTAGCTGGAATTAATTGTAAGTATAATGGGGAAGATAGCTCTGACGAACGTGTTATTGAACTCGTTAAAAAGGGTAAGGCTGTTCCAGTGTGTCCTGAACAATTTGGTGGTTTACCAACTCCGCGTCCTGCGTGTGAAATCTTTGAAAATAAGGTGGTTACACAACAAGGAGTCGATTTAAGCGAAAACTTTTTAAGGGGAGCAGAAGAGGGCGTAAAGCTGGCTAAACTTGTTGGCGCCAAAAAGGCTATTCTAAAATCACGCTCCCCTTCATGCGGGTGCGGTCAAATATATGATGGATCTTTTGGCGGGAAACTAATTGAGGGTGATGGCTTCTTTACTGCTATGCTCAAACTGGAAAATATTGACGTCGAATCTATTTAATACAAAACCCCCGGAACACAGATATTCCGGGGGTTTATTCTTGAGATAAAGTTAATTCTAGTGAATCAATTTATTTTCTTTTACAAGCTGCTTGGCCACGTTCAGATCATAGAGAGCAAGCGGGTTACGGTCTGATCCGCGCTCTTTGTATTCTTCCGCTGCTTCTAGAATAACATCATATGGAAGCCATTCATGTTTTTCCCAGATTACAGGGTTTTCATTACTCCAGAGTCTAAACTCAATCCCGCCATTGTTTTCTCTGACGTACATTTTAGTGTCACGAGTCTGGAGGGAAGGGTAGTAATATAATCCGCGTTCATCTTGCATGCTTAGGCACTCCCTTTAGTTTTGCGAAGTGTAAAAGAGTTTTTATTTGGTGTAGCCATAATACCGAATCCTGAGAGGACTCTGTTCATAGGTCTGCCGAAAAAGAATTCCATGGACTCTTTAGGAAGTCCTGATTTTTCAACAAGCAGCTCTCTAACTGATTTATCGTACATCAACATTTCACGAAGTTCAGACTGCTGCTGTGCGCTATCTTCCCAGTTTTCAAGGATATGCTTAGCTAAAACGGCCATCTTTTCTGGTTCGCATTTAGCTTCATGTTCTTCAATTATTTCAAAGACAGGATGCCCTTCAGGAAGTACATCCTTTCTGGTGATTCTATCTTTGTCATAAATTTTGAGGAGAGGTTCCGGATCACCGCAAAAAAGGGTTTGGCATTCAAGAGGTCTGTTCTTATAGATACGACAGGCCTGCGTTGAAGGGGCAAGGAATTTACAGATCCATTCTCCGCCAGTTCCTTTGATTTTCAAAATTTCACAGGTCAAGGGAACTACGGCGCCTTCAGGCTGGTCGTAAGCGAGTTCACCTTTTCTAAGAGTAACTATATCTGTTAGGTCAATTCCACCTTCAAGAGAAATTAGCTCAAGGTCCTGTATGTGAAGAGCCGGGCCACCTTTTCGGCAACATGTGCCGCATTGTTTGCATTCTTTCATAACTTTAATGTCACTTTCTCAAGTTTATGTTGCTGGTTACTAAAAATTTTTGTAGGTATATCTGCTAGTGACGCATCTGGCGTCGAGCAGAGTAAATACGCTGAGAAATGCGAACTTGGCAAGTATGAGTTTTAGAGCGCACATAATTCCTATCACTAGTTGACAAGAAGTGTGTTAGTTCCTTATCCACTTGCTAGGTTGTTTTTTATTTCACTTAAGGGTATTGTGCCCTCCCTTACATCGTTACGATTTAAGGGGTCTCGTATTAAGAGAGGAAAGCAACCGGGTTTGAAGCCGAATCTTTCGGTAAAAAAACCGGATGCCTAATTGTATTGGTAGGTATATCTATTAAACTTTATGGAGGTTTAAGGGAATGGCGAAACACAAAACTCCCTTGTTGGACCAGCTAGAAAGCGGGCCCTGGCCTAGCTTCGTGTCCGACTTGAAGCTGGAAGCTGAAGTTAGAGCCAAAAATGAGAAGAACGTGAATTATCAAATTCCCGTTGAGGTCGTTGAAGATCTTCTCGGCGTTCTTGAACTGTCTTTCACAGACGGTGAAACTCATTGGAAGCACGGCGGAATCGTTGGCGTATTTGGTTACGGTGGTGGCGTTATTGGACGTTACTGTGACCAGCCTGAAGCATTTCCTGGCGTGGCTCATTTCCACACTGTTCGTGTGGCTCAGCCTACAGGTAAATACTACACAACTGAATTCTTACGTCAGATCATTGACATCTGGGACATGCGTGGTTCCGGTCTAACAAACATGCATGGTTCTACAGGTGACATCGTCTTCCTTGGAACTACCACTCCTCAGCTCGAAGAAATTTTCTACGAACTGACTCATGATGCAAACGTTGACCTTGGTGGCTCCGGCTCCAACTTACGTACGCCTGCTGCATGTCTCGGTCAGTCCCGTTGTGAGTATGCATGTTACGATGCTCAGGGACTTTGCTACGATATGACAATGGAATTCCAGGACGAACTTCATCGCCCTGCTTTCCCATACAAGTTCAAATTCAAATTTGATGCTTGTCCAAACAGCTGTGTTTGTGCGCTTGCTCGCTCTGACTTCTCAGTTGTTGGTATTTGGAAAGATGAAATCCGCATCGACCAGGAAGCTGTTGCAGCTTACGTCGGCGGAGAATTCGCTCCAAATGCTGGTGCTCATTCCGGTCGCGACTGGGGTAAGTTCAACATCCAGACAGAAGTTTGTGACAACTGTCCAAGCAAGTGTATCACTTACGCGGACAATAAACTCACAATCAACGATAAAGAATGTGTACATTGTATGCATTGTATCAACACAATGCCTCGCGCATTGATGATTGGTAACGATCGTGGTGCTTCCATCCTTTGTGGTGCTAAAGCTCCAATTCTTGACGGTCCTCAGTTGAGCTCACTTCTTGTTCCTTTCATCAAGGTCGAAGAGCCTTACACAGAAGTCAAAGATGTTGTTGAAAACATCTGGGACTGGTGGATGGAAGAAGGCAAGAACCGTGAACGTCTTGGTGAAACCATGCGTCGCATGGGCTTCCAGAAACTTCTTGAAGTTACCAATACTAAGGCTGATCCAAGACACGTACAGGAACCTAGACACAACCCTTACATCTTCTGGAAAGCAGATGAGGTTGATGGTCCTTGGGAACGTGACGTTAACGAATACAGAAAAAGACACCAGAGATAACTCGGGAGGAATGATATGGCGTTCGTATCTTCTGGCTATAATCCAGATAAACCGATGGAAAATAGAATCTCGGACATTGGACCTCGTGACTTTAATGAGTTCCTTCCTCCGGTTCTTAAAAATAACTTCGGACAGTGGAAATACCACGATATCCTTGAGCCAGGCGTTCTGCTACACGTAGCAGAATCCGGTGATGAAGTTTACACAGTTCGTTGTGGTACTGCTCGTCTTATGAGTATTACTCTTATCCGCGAAATGTGTGACATCGCTGATGCTCATTGTGATGGTTACCTTCGCTTCACAACACGTAATAACGTTGAGTTCATGGTTGATTCCAAGGACAAATGTGACGCACTAAAGAAGGATCTCCAGTCCCGTAAGTTCGATGGCGGCAGCTTCAAGTTCCCAGTTGGTGGAACAGGCGCTGGTGTATCTAACATCGTTCACACACAGGGTTGGGTTCACTGTCATACACCTGCAACTGATGCTTCCGGTACTGTTAAAGTTATCATGGATGACCTCTTTGAAGAGTTCACCAATCATAACATGCCAGCACCTGTTCGTATCGCTGTTGCTTGTTGTCTTAACATGTGTGGTGCATGTCACTGTTCAGATATCGCTGTTGTCGGTATCCACCGTAAACCACCACTCATTGACCATGAATACCTTGATAACGTTTGTGAGATTCCTCTTGCAATCGCATCTTGTCCTACTGGCGCAGTTCGTCCTTCTAAGGTCGAAATTGACGGCAAACAGTACAAGTCTGTTGCGATTAAAGAAGAGCGTTGCATGTTCTGTGGTAACTGCTACACAATGTGTCCTTCACTGCCTCTTTCCGATAAGGAAGGCGACGGTATCGCACTAATGGTCGGTGGTAAGGTTTCTAACCGTATCAGCATGCCTAAGTTCTCTAAGGTTGTTGTTGCGTTTATTCCTAACGAACCTCCACGTTGGCCTACACTCGTTAAAACTATCCGTACTATTCTTGACGTCTACAAAGCAGACGCCAACAAGTACGAACGTTTGGGTGACTGGGCAGAGCGTATTGGTTGGGAACGTTTCTTCGAAAAAACAGGTATCGAGTTTACTCCTCACCTAATCGATGATTTCCGTGATCCAGCTTACTACACTTGGCGTCAGTCAACTCAGTTCAAGTTTTAATTCGAATTGAGAATATTGGGGCGCGGCAAATTGCCGCGCCCTTTTTAAACAAATAAGGGGCGAATCATGGCGATCGAATTAGAATCTGCAAAGGTAGTAGTTCTAGACTTCCTCGTTGCGAAAACAGGTGCTAAAAGTAAATTTTACTTCAATGATTTCACTAAACTTTTCCCAGAAGAGAAAGGTCGTGACGTTAAGAAAGTTCTGACTGCTCTTGTTAAAGAGATGAAAGTTGAATACTGGTCCAGTGGTAGTACTACTATGTACGGCCTCTACGGCGCTGGTAAACAGGGCGGAGCAGAGGGCGAATAGACCTTTTAGGTTTTGAGTCTTGAATGCCTTGTTCATTTATTTGGACAGGGCATTTTTAATTTGAACCGAATATGCTTATTTTTATATTTAAATAGGTTTTATTGTTCAAAAAAAAGTTGCAGATTTACTTAGAAGTTCTTTCTGCATTTTAAGGGAATTTATTGCTTTATGAATTTTCCTCGATTAGTTCTTGCCGGACTTAACGGTGGTACTGGTAAGACCATTGTTACTTTAGGTCTTTGTAGGGCCTTTAAGAATCTCGGCAAGACAGTTAAGCCCTTCAAAAAAGGACCGGACTATATCGATGCGAAATGGCTTGGACTTGCTTCCGGTCATTTTACGACGAATCTGGATCCTTTTCTTATGTCTGTTGATAAGCTGAAAGGATTGTTTCTTGAAAAAGGGCAAGGCTTTGATATATCGATAGTTGAAGGGAATAGAGGACTTTTTGATGGTAAAGATGTGGCAGGAACCTGTTCCACCGCTGAACTTGCCAGAATAATAAATGCACCCGTTATTTTAGCAATTGATTGTACTAAAATGACTCGCACTGTTGCCGCTATCGTCGCGGGGTGCAAAGCTTTTGAAGATGGATTTAATCTTGCGGGAGTCATTCTTAACCGCACTGCCGGGGAGAGGCATCGTAATATTCTCCATAAATCAATCGAAGCCTATACGGATGTTCCAGTTCTTGGAATGCTTCCGAAGCTCCGCGAAAATCCTATTCCAGAACGGCATATGGGCTTGGTTTCAAATACCGAATATGGTCCACAGGATGAGTCTTTAGATATTCTTGGAAAGATGGCGCAGGATTGCATCGACCTTGATAAAATTTTTGATATAGCTTCAGGCTCTGGGGATATTCCCCAAAATGAAGAGCCATTATGGTCTGGAATTGAACTTGTGAGCGATAAGAAGCCTGTTATCGGTGTTGTCCGTGATGAGGCTTTGTGGTTTTACTATGAAGAAAATCTCGAAGCTTTAACAAAAGCCGGAGCACAGATCGAAGAGGTTTCACTTATTTCGAGCGATCCTTGGCCTGAAATAGACGGGCTATATTTGGGGGGCGGCTTTCCTGAGACGCTTGCCGCAGAACTTTCCGCTAATAAGGTGATAAGAGATCACGTTCGCACATTGGCCGACAGTGGCCTTCCCATATATGCAGAGTGCGGCGGATTTATGTATCTCGGTGATGATGTGGAATATGAAGGTTGTAAATATCCCATGGCAGCAGTTCTGCCTCTTTCTACTTGTTTATGTCCTAAACCTCAGGGGCTTGGGTATACATCAGGCAAGATTATCAAAGAAAATATTTTCTTTCCTGTCGGCACTGAAATCGTCGGGCATGAATTTCATTATTCCCTTTGTTTAAGCCGTACCGGATCAAATCCAGAGTATGCCTTAGAGTTAAGTCGCGGAAAGGGCATGGCTGCAGGGTTTGACGGAATGATCAAAAATAATGTTTACGCTGGATATAATCATATTCATGCGCTTGGAGCCCTGTGCTGGGCTGGTAATTTCGTAAAAGCTGCTCGCAAATTTCAAAAAGAAAGAGAATAATCAGGGCATATAGGCTCTGGCTATCTTGAAAATATCATCATAGTTCATTTTATTTCTGATACCGATACACATTTCCGTAGCCATTTGCATTTTTCGAGTCGAATTTTTTAGTATTTCTGAACTTTGAGCTGTTAAATTAAGCTTTAGAACTCTATGGTCAAACCCATCTATTACTTGAGTAAGGCCGTTTGAATAGAATGGTGTTTTAATATGCGGTATGAATTGCTCGAGTTGCTGTTTTCCTTCTTTCCGACTGAGAATTATGTGAAATAGCATTTTTACAAGCAGTCTATCACCTTGAAGTTTGTGGTCGAATTCCAGCAAAACCGCTTGGTCAGATTCTTTTTCGCTCAGTCCATCCATCAACCCATGTGCTAGGGTGAAAGCTTTTTTTTCAGAAATCACTATAGTTGGGTATTGAGATGCCATGCGGACGAAGGATATTCTCGGGTTTTCTTGAGAGGACATCGCGAGAAGTGCTATTTTCATGGACCCCATTTTACGGCTGTAATCGTCTGAAATAGTATCTAATTTTGCTTCGGCTAATCGTCTCACAAGTGCTTCGTCAAGGTCAGTGAAAGTGGTTTCTAATAAGTGTTTGATAAACGGTTCACGCGTATACTTGATTTCTTCATCAAGCACTTTTTTACTGCGCTTAACGTCAATTAATTTTTTTATGGAAAGCCAGTATGCTGCCAAGCCTTCAGCAGGCATTTCTAATATGTCAAAATCTTTTTGTTCTTTCATGGGATTTCCTTGTATTTCCTATAGTCTGATTGTAACTGAATTTGTTCAGGAAACAAAGTCCACACTCATTAGAATTTAACATTCTACTTTTTTCAAATAGCAGGGAATTAATTATGATTGTACTTCCGGAGTTTGACACTACCGCATTTCAAATAGGACCTCTTAAGGCTAATTGGTACGGCCTTATGTACATGATAGGATTCACAATTGCGTGGGGACTTGGACGCTATCGCGCTTCCAAGGCTACGAATGACTGGACTCCAATTCAGGTCGATGACCTTATTACGTGGTTGGTTGTAGGGTTGGTTGTTGGAGCCCGCATTGGATATTGCGCAATATATGAGCCCGCGTATTTTATATCTCATCCCACTGATATTCTCGCTGTATGGAAAGGCGGAATGTCTTTTCATGGCGGAGCTATCGGTATAGCTTTTGTCGCTTGGAGATTTGCCAAGTCTACAGGTCGTTCCACTCTTGATGTGGGTGATTTTCTCACACCTCTCGCTCCTTTGGGATTGTTGTGCGGAAGAATCGGGAACTTTATCAATGGTGAACTATGGGGCCGTACAACCGATGTGCCGTGGGGAATGGTTTTCCCAAGCCAGCGCGCCGGAGACTTGCCGCGTCACCCTTCGCAGCTTTATGAAGGCGGTCTTGAAGGACTTCTTTTATTTCTAATTTTGTGGTTCTGGTCAGCAAAACCTCGTCCTAGAGGAACGACTACAGGGTTGTTCCTTATAGGATATGGCCTCTTTAGAGCTTTTGTGGAATTCTTTAGACAGCCTGACCCTCAGCTGGGATTTTTGGCCTTCGGTTGGCTGACTATGGGGCAAGTATTATGTTTACCAATGATTCTTATTGGTCTTCTACTTTTTGTCTGGGGACTTAAGAAAGGGCCGATTCCTCCTTTTGCAAAGAATAAAGCATAAACTCCAATCAAAGATAATATTTATAAAACCCCGTACTTTTCAGGTAATCCTGATAAGTACGGGGTTTTTCTTTGTATAAAAAACATATTCAATAATCTTCTAATATAAAATTAGGTGATTTTTTAAATCATGTTTTGTTGGACATGATTTAAAGTGCCTTATTTAAGTAACTGTTATGTCTCACTGTATTAAAATGCAGTGATTTTAATGCAAATTAACAGTTAATAAGCTCTTGATAGATTGAAAAAAAGTGTTAATATATTATATGAGGTAATTTTAAACGAGGTTATTTTTTTAACGAGGTGTGTGATGTCGCCTGCAGAAACTTCTGATTTAAATTCCATTGGTGTTGTCCTTGCTTCGAATGGCGAGGTCTTTCTTCAGTCCGATTCTGGAATGAGGCAAGTTGAAGCTGGTTCTCCTGTTTACCGAGGAGAGGAATTGATCACAGGTGCGGGCGGTAGCGCTGAAATACGCTTTGTTGATGACACATTACTTTCTCAAGGTTCTGATTCATCAATTAATCTTGATAATTATGTTTTTGATGATGCCGCTGATTCTACTTCCGAGCTTCTTTTCAATATGACGCAGGGAACTTTCCGTATGGTAACGGGTAAGATTGCCGAGCAGAATCCTGAGCGATTCAAGGTCGGCTCTCCTCTTGCGACCATAGGAATTCGCGGAACTATTACTGTTCATGAAATAGGTGCTAATGGCGAAAAGCACGGGGTAGAAGAAATTCATAGCGGTAAGGCTTTATTGGTTCAGTCCATTGATGGTGAGCTTCGCCAGATTTCATCGCCACGAGCTTTGGTTGATATCGCTTCCTCGGGTCTAATGAGTACTGTTCGCCCAATGACTGTTCAGGAATTTGAGCAGTTTCAATCTGTAGCGCCAGCTGCAATTCAGGCTGAGAAGGAAATTATAGAACAGCGTCAGCAGGAACAGCAGGAACAACAAGAGCAAGATCAGGAAGAACTGCAAGGAGAAGACGGGCCTGCTGAAGAGCAAGGTGAAGGTGACGCGGAGCAAGGTGCGGCAGAACCTCAGCCCGTTGCGGTTGAAGGTGTTTTCGGTGGTGAAATGGGTGCCAATATTGTAGGTGGCAGTAACGCGCTATCGCCGGTAGTTGATGGCGCCTTGGCTGGTGCTTTCGGCTTTGATGCGGTGAATCCTGTTGGAGCTGATGCAGAAGCTCTTGGTATTGCGCAAGAAGCTCTTGATGCCCTTGCAGAGGGTTATTTTGAAGCAGCAGCAGAATTTCTGGAACAATTAGAAGATGTTGTTGCAGAAATAACCGTACCTGAAGAAGATCTTGATGATCCTGATATTATTGCATTAATTGAAAATGTTACTGAGGGCATTCCTGATATTCCTAATGATTCTGAAATTCCTGAAGATCGAGGAGGAGATGAATCATCAGGTGACAGTATTACTTTTGCTTTAGGTAGTGAGCAGGGTCAGTATTGGGAGGGAACTACTCATACTGATTATTATGACGGTCGCGGTGGAAACGATGAAATTGATGGAATAGGTGGTGATGATACTCTCATGGGTGGCGACGGTGACGATACTATTTGGGGTGGAAACGGGAATGATGTTATTTACGGTGGAGAAGACAATGATGTCATAGATGGTGAAGAGGGTAATGATGCGCTTTATGGTGGACTAGGTGATGATACTCTCACTGGCGGTCAAGGTGATGATGTAATTAATGGTGGAGATGGTGTTGATACAGTCTCTTATGAGGGCGTTAGCGCGGTAAATGCATCGCTATACGACGAGGTTGCAGATGGTAGCATGGGCAATGATACCCTTATTAACATCGAAAATATAATCGGCTCAGATCAGGGAGATACCCTGATGGGCAGTGATGACGCTAATTATCTGATGGGCGGGGATGGTAATGATACTCTGACTGGTCGAATCGGAATTGATACGCTTGAAGGTGGTATTGGAACAGATACCCTGACTGGCGGAGCTGATGCTGATTTCTTCTACTATAAGACTTTGTGTGGATGTGGTGATAAAATTACGGATTTTGTTTCAGGTGAAGACAAGTTTAAGTTCTTGAACGAAGCCAATGGTGGGGATTTTGCCGATGTTCCTACGTTTGATACTATATCGAATGCATATGATGGTTCAAACGCTTCGTTGGGTGGAAGTGGCAGTGCATATGCGGGAATTGTTTATGACAATGAATTAAATCAGCTTTGGTATGATTCGAATGGAGATGATGTCGGAGGTAATACTCTTGTTGCAACTCTTATTAATGGGGCGTCAGTGCTAGAGAGTGATATTGATACCGAGGCAATTGCTTGATGTAGTTTAAGCTTATAGTTGTGATAGTTTAAGAAATGTTGCCTCGTTGTTTATGAAAATAGAATGGCGCGGCACTTTTTTGTGCATATAAGATAAAATTTTAAATAAATTGATCTATTGTAGCTGTTTGATATTAAGTAGTGGTTTTTATTTTGAGTTTTTTTACTGGGTATGTAATAAATAAATATTTCAATTAGATTTTTGCAGTCTTGAATTATATTTAAAAAGTATTATATAGTATAGAGGAGTGTTAAGTTACAGATGGAGTGTGTCCTATGTCTCCTGAAGCTGTTTTTGAATCAAATTCTATTGGTGTTGTTCTTGCCGCTAATGGTGAAGTTTTTCTTCAATCTGAATCCGGTATGCGATCTGTTGCGGCTGGAGATCCGGTTTATGCGGGGGATGAGTTAATCACCCGTACGGGCAGTAGTGCAGAAATACAATTTGTTGATGATACTTTATTGTCTCAGGGTGAGGATTCCTCCATAGCTCTGGATGATTATATTTTTGATGATTCTGATGAATCCGCATCGGAACTTCTTTTCAATATGTCACAAGGAACTTTCCGTATGGTGACGGGTAAGATTGCTGAGCAGAATCCTGAACGATTCAAGGTCGGCACTCCGCTCACGACTATCGGAATTCGCGGGACCATCACCGTTCATGAAATTGGTCCTGGCGGCGAGAAGCATGGTGTTGAAGAAATTCACAGTGGTAAGGCCTTGCTGGTCCAGTCCATTGATGGTGAGCTCCGTCAGATTTCTACGCCGCGTGCATTAGTTGATATTGCTTCATCAGGACTCATGAGCACAGTGCGAACTATGACTGTCGAAGAATTTGAACAGTTCCAGTCTATCGCTCCGACAGCTATTCAGGCTGAGCAGGAAATACAGGAACAACGTGAGCAGGAAGAGCAGCAAGAACAACAGGAGCAACAGGAACAGCAGCAGACAGATGGTGAAGAAGGGGCTGAGGGCGAAGAGGGACAGGAAGGAGCCGAAGGCGGTGAAACAGGTGGTCCGGTTATTGTTGGGGAAAGTGTTCTTGAGCCAGGCGTAGAAGGAGTGCTTGTAGGTTCTCCTGAAGGTGGCGATGGTCCTCAGCAGATATTTGATGCTGCTATGATGGAATTAGCGCAAGACACATTTGATGCTCTCGCAGGGGGTGACCTTGAAAGCGTTGCTGAATTGCTTGAAAAGCTGGATGACGTCCCTACCGACGATGATATTTTAGAATTAATTGAAGGTACTGTAGAGATTCCTGAGTCCACTGAAGTACAGAGTACTACTTCCAGTGACGGCATTACTTGGGTTTATGGAACTGCTGGCGATGATACATTAGAAGGTACACCCAATAGTGATTATATCATGGGCCTTGCGGGTAACGATACTCTAGATGGAGAGGCTGGAGCTGATACCCTCTATGGTGATGATGGAAACGATACTATCATGGGTGATGAAGGTAATGATCTGCTGGGTGGTGGCGCAGGTGATGATACTATCCATGGCGATGAAGGCAACGATATTATTAGTGGTGGTTCCGGTAAGGATGTGATTACCGGAGATGATGGAAATGATATTTTGGACGGTGGCGCGGATTATGACTTTGTTTCATTTTTAGGTGCTTATGCCAGCGTAACTGCAAACCTTGCAACTGGCGTAGCAACATATGACGGGCTTGATAATGCTCATTATACGGATGTTATGAGCAACTTTGAGGGAATAATCGGATCTACTTCTTGCGACTCTCTGACGGGAAATAGCGGTGATAATACTTTCTTTGGAGGACAGGGGCATGACATAATTAATGGGAATGGTGGAGCCAATACCTACGGCTATAAGGATTCAAGTTACTTCGGAACAGCGACTGGATCGGATACCATTCAAACATTTGTTTCAGGAACTGATAAGTTCTATTTTGATGGAGCTGAATTCGGTTCTGTAAGGTATTTTGATACAAAGAGTCATTATGATAGTTCTGGTACTGGCTCCGATCCTATCTTTCTGTGGGAAGATTTAGGTACTAGCGGAAATCTATATTGGGATCGGGATGGGGCTAGCGGTGGTTCTTATGATGCAGAACTAGTTGCAACCATCGCACTAGGAGATCTTGTTGCTACTGATATTGAGCTTGCTGGAGCTTCATAGGGTTAATTTATTAGTAGATTACATCAATGCGCTTTACAGAAAATGTTCAGAAACAAAAAAGGCCGTCTCAGTTTATTTGAGAAGGCCTTTTTTATTAAGCGTTTTTCGAAACGGCTCAACTATATTGAGTGGAGTCAGCTTAGATTACATCTTCAAGTATTCTTTTGAATCTGGATGTAACTCCGACTACTATTTCAGACTGGTGAACATTATCGCCGCCAGCATATACCGCAATCTTCGATTTTTCGCGGGCACGGTATGCAGTGAAACCAGTGTCTTCATCGTCTTTCTTAATTTGAGTATCACCAAAAGTGATTGTAAATTTCTTACGCTTGGCAAGTGTATCAACTAGGCCGATCGCAACATCTGCGAATACTATGTAGGTATCTTCTGTTGAGTAACTTCCGAGGATAGCTCCAACTGTTGCTCCACCAGCTGTTCCTACCACTGCACCATCTGTGCTACTTGGAGATTTGCTACCTGCGTATCCTCCGGCTGCAGCGCCCATGAGCCCGTATTCAATTGCCATATTTGAGGACATCTGGCCGGAATAGCGCATGTTGATGTCGATATGAATACCGTAGTCTTTACCCTTGGTAATCTCGTATCCTTTATCAGTGTATGACTTTTCCAGATCCGCACGAAGGGTTTTCAGGTTAATCGCTGGGTCACCAGAAGTATTTCTTATTGAAAGCTTAATTGTCGGGTTTGAGAACTGCGACGGGTCCATGAACAGGTTGCCGTTCATGTAAGATCCGTACATAAGTCCTGTGCCTTTTTCTCTGACCATCCCCATACGTTGCCTGGACTGACAACCGGACATGAGCATACTTAAAGCCATTATCGCGATAACTGCGGCGAATATTCTAGTTCTATTTTTCATGCTAATTCCCTATTTGCGGTATTTAATGCCGTGTTGCTTAAGAAAGTCCATAACTTCTGCGTAATGAACTGAGAAGTTAAGTCCTTCAGCAGTCTGTTTAGAAAGTCCCCACGTATTTACGCCGATCAGCTTGTCTTTGTAAAATAGCGGACCGCCTGAGTTTCCGTGGTTAATCGGAGCGTCAGTCTGGATGTAACGAACCTTCTTGTTTGATGCCGCTGGTCCCACACCTTGTATGGATCTGTAAGCACTGAAAACACCACGGGTGATTGTGTAGTTGAATCCTTCAGGATGACCGATGGCTTCAACGGTAACTCCGGCTGGAAGTGTGTTCTTAGAGTAGAAAGTCACAGGCTTGCCGCGAGTTTGCATTTTTACCAGAGCAAGGTCTCGGTTCATGTCATATGCCATGACTTTACCGAATGTCTCCTGATTGTTGTGGAGCTTCATTTCAGCATAATCACTTCCTTCAACCACGTGAAAGTTAGTGAGCACTACATCCTCTGCGACGAAGAAACCACTACCGAGACTGCCCTGTGGATTGTAGACGATGACTACAGAATCAAAGCGCGGGTCGTTGCCTGTGTCAGAGTTGTATTGATTGGAATAGAATTCCTTCATCGCAACGTTGCGGTCATTCATGATGCTTTTCTGAATCTGCGCGATGTTTTTGTATTTTTTG
Organism: Maridesulfovibrio frigidus DSM 17176; assembly: GCF_000711735.1. Lineage (NCBI taxonomy): Bacteria > Pseudomonadati > Thermodesulfobacteriota > Desulfovibrionia > Desulfovibrionales > Desulfovibrionaceae > Maridesulfovibrio > Maridesulfovibrio frigidus. Next base: position 84,136 of record NZ_JONL01000005.1, on the reverse strand, counting down.
TCTTTTCCATGCTGCGAAGCATAGTGTCCGAGAATGTCAGACAGAGCCACGCTTACAGGTTGCTTCTCGTAGTTTTTAAGATCGTTCTCTGTTTTGAACTTGGCAAGAATTGATGAATTGTCAGGGTCTTCGTCCTGCACACCGTAAGCTACTTTAAATGTGCGTTCTTGATTAATATCGAAAGTATTATCGTAGTAAGTTTTGTTGCGACGGTCGATGATGTAGTACTGTACTGAAGCACGTTTGGCATCTTTAACGGAAACAACTTTGTACTTGTAGTTCACGTATACTGGTAGGTTCAGCATGCGGGGAGTCATGGTTGCATTCGTCTGTGCGCTCATAAATCTATTTTCGTTATGATCTATTTCTGACTGCATAGTTAAGAGTGCTAGTGCGCCACCTAGCCCTGCCATTTTGAATTCATTAATTCTAAATTGCAGAGCGTTATTTTGCATCTGGGCATTCTGGTAAATCATCTGCGCTTTGTCGTACTCGTTATTGTATGTTTCTTTGTATCCGGAAATGAGGCGGCTTTTTTCAGCTCTGTACCCTGTAGTCTTGCGGTCGATCTTAGAAACAGCTTCATTAATCAGGATTACGATATCTGCATCTTTCGCAGTCTGTGAGTTGAACATTCCTCTAGCTTCAGCCTGTTCGGCCTCAATGGGCATATCAACATCAATACCTATACCGAACTCAATGCCATGCTGTCTCAGCATTGATTTGCTGGTAACCCTGACGAAAGCGATTTTGCAATCTGGGATCTGGTCAATTTCAAAACCTGCTTTTTTCGTGTCTTGAAGGGCTTTGATTATGGCACGTAAAGATGGGGTGGCTTTTCCTGAGGCTCTGCGGAGAGCATTTTTATAATACTGTGCACCGAGATCGTTTTTAAAAGTATCAGAAAGGTCTGGCCCGTATGTTTTCATCAGGTGTGTAACGCCAGTTCCCTTTGCACTAAGAATTGCGTTTGTAAGGAATGGAGCCTGTGAATCTAGAAACGCAGATCTATTTAAAGTTGCAGGGTAAGCATTAAAAAAGCTTGTTCCTGTCAGTAGCGGGTATGCTTTGAATGCCGCCGCCGCGCCATTTTTTATGAGAGTCTCTTTTTGTTTGTAAGCAGATTCAAGCTGCGCCAGTTCGGCTGGAACCTGATTATACGCGGGAAGAATTGTGCTAGCTGAAACTGTAGACATCATCTCCTGTGTATCGGTGAGTTTGTCTTCTACCATTGGCCACTGGGCTCGCGGGGCCGGCCAGATTATTGAATCTAAGCGTGCTTTAGAAGCGACTAATTTGGGCTGAAACATGAACTTTATGGATGATGCTAAGCTTTGAAGTTGAACATGTGTTTCAGGATTTTCATTGAAAAATTGGATGTTTGCTAACCATACTTGTTCGGCCTGCATTAGATTCTTCTGCTGTACTAGCTGCGTGATATGGTCCGCAGGAGTAAAGAACATTGAATATTTTGTTTCTCCGCCTTTGCCTGTACCGGCTGTTTTACAGCCCGCAATCGCAACCAGCATTATTATTAATAGTAATTTTAGAAACTTAGATTTCATAAGACCCTCCAGTCTGAATACAATAGAAGAACTAATCACTTAAGGACTAGAATTGCTATCATAATACGTCAATCTATATCAAGGGGAGGATTGTCATAAATTAATATTAAATTGATATTAAACTTATAAAAATTAATATTAGCTTTGGGATATGTAGGAGGTTTTAAGGGGTCTTTTGATTGATCTTTCGTAAGTGGAGCCTTGATGCCTGAAGGCAGAATGCTTCGAGCCTCGCTTCGATCAATTGGGGGAAGGGATTACCATCTGTTTCAATGGCGAGAAATGGAAGGCGTGTGTCATCCTCAAGAAACGAAGATGCTTTATTACCTGCAGAAACTGCACGGAATTTTTCACTAAGTATTGATTCGGCCACTCGTGAAGGCATGCATCCGAATGGGCCTATGGAAATTACTCCGCAGGATGGATTCATAATTTCGTGCAGTGATGCGCCAACTGTGAGCACCGCTTCCCCGGTAAGCTGGTCAGAAATATGTGGAGACGCTGTTGCTACAATTTCGCCGATGTCAGGCCCTTTGAAATGGACAAGGCCGCTTTTTGATAGGATGGCGCGGATTCTTTTTTCGAAATATCCTTTAATTCCCTGTTTGACAATGGATCCGAGTCCGGCTTTGCCTTCGATACCTTTACGGTTCAGCCAGTCTGTATATTTCATCCATTCCAGCACAGGAGCTACGCGGACGATGAATCCTTCTTTCGACAACCGTTCAGGCAGACTGCGCCGTGCGAGAGGATCGTGGCGAACATAAATTTCGCCGAGAATCGAAATTACGGGGTATTCTTCAATGTTCTTTTCGAGCTTAATCACAGAAAGGTCTTTTGCTCCCTTATGAAGCGCTCGGGAAAGATCCTTCCAGTTCGTCGTCATGGATTCAAGTAGGTCCTGCCTTACTTTCCAGAATATCTTTAGCGCATTTTCTTTGTCTTTTGCGCCAGTTACTATGCTTGCGTGAATGTCTTCAAGAATGGATCCTGTGACTATTCCCTGCCATAAACCGAGAACCACCTTTGTGCTGAATCCGCCATATCCATTAGTGGAACTTGGAGAAAACATTGCGAGGTCCGGTATTTCCAGCCTTTCGACAAGGTCATTCATAAAGACGGAATACTGCCCGAAGCGGCAAGGCCCTTTTGCTGTAGGCATGAGAAATAGCGAGACTTCCGGCTTCTTTCTTTCTTCAAGATGCGCAAGTAAGGCACCAGAGGTCAGTTGCAGGGGAAGACATTCTTTGCATGACGAATTATTTCGTCCGAGCTTAAGAGCTGCCTCGTTTGCATGAGGAAGAACCTTGTAGCGGATATTATCTCTACTCATAGAGGCCGCGAGGAAATCTGTGCTTATTTCGCCGAGGCTAGGAATTAGTAATATTACATCAGGATCATTTATCGGGCGCCATGTGCCGCTTGAATCTACGATGCCGGAAACTGCATCGCGGGATTCACTGAGCGCAGGCGTGAAAGTTTTTTTGTCGTGATTGGAACCGATTTTGAGCAGCTTGAATCCGTTAACAATATCAAGAAAAGCTTCTATTCTCGTCTCAATTCCTGCATCTGCGGTATGGCTGTCCAGCTCCAGTGTGAGGGAAGGTTTTTTGCCCATGGCACGTCTGAAGTGGCCGAGCAGGAAAGAGTCCGGTCCGCACGAAAAGTTTGTAATGAATGTCCCGAAAAGTTGCGGATGCTTAGCTACATACTCCGCAGATTCCATAATCTGTTCACCCGTTGCCCAGTACATATTTCGGTCTGCATTGCAGTCTTCTGTGCTTGGAAGCATGTCGCAAGGAATGATATTTGTTGCGCGGGTAGAAAACTTAGCTGGTATTGATTTGTTCGCCCATGAATTGAATGCATTATAGGGCCTGCCGAACAGAACTACAGCATTCTTGTCAGGCTGGCTTTCAAGGTTCGCTATGTATTGTGCGCCTTTCGCGCGAATATCCGAAAAAAAACAGTCCTGCTCTGTTAATGCCTTATTAAACGCATCTGATGCTTGTCCCGCTTTGATTTTGAGACTTTTTGCCATTTTTACAAGTGTGTCGCGGACTTGATCCATTCCTTCTTGCATGTGAATTACGGGCGTAAGCACAGACCTGTTCTCAAGCTCGGGAAAGGCAGAGCGCAAATAGTAAGTTTCACCTTGAACCAGCACACAGGTAGATGAACGGTCACCACTTTTAAGAGGAAGTGAACGTACGTGTGGCAGGAAAATATGATCGGTTTTAAGCTTTAGCAGTTCCCCCATACTTCCGTGAGCAAGCTCCACGGGGTGACAGAATGGTGCTCCTTTCTGTTCGATGCTATCAGGGTCTACTTTATCGGGTAATCTTACTTCAAAACCTAGTGTGCGGAAAAAAGTATTATATAGCGGAAACCAGGTGTTCATTAATAATGAACGGTTCATGCCGATAGTAGGTCTGCCTTCATTCGGTTCGCTGAGGTCTCGAAAAACCCTTTTCTCACGCCATGTGACGAGATCTTCGCCTTCAATCTGTTTTGTGGATACTTTGGAATTGTCAAACCTGTTGCAGATTCCACCAAAGGGAAAGGTTTTATCCTTCACGGTAATACGGGCAATGGAACAACCCAGATCACAGTCTCTGCCAGCGCCTTTGCAAATGAAGGGAGTTTTGTAGTGGACTTCACGAAGGGAAAGTTCAGTCGGGTCAAAGATTCCTTCGTCCAGTAAATTTAGCTTTGTGCGCCGTATAGCTTCGAGTGCAACTCCGAAGGCTCCGGTTAAGCCGGGATGCGGAGGTACTATGATTTTTCTGCCCGTCAGAGCCGCCATTGCAACAGGGACGGCCTTGTTATAGCAGACCCCGCCTTGCATGAAAATTTTATTCCCGAGGGTACGGTTTCCCTTAACCCTATTGGAATAATTGATACAGACGGAGTAAACCAGCCCCGCGATCATATCATCAAGCGGCACGCCTTCCTGACTCGCCAGCTTTAAATCTGAACCGATAAAAGCTGCACATTGATCGTTAAAGTTGGGCGGATTTTGTCCCTTGAAAGCAATGGTCGCTATGTCTGTAACTTCAATGCCTAAAGTTTCCTTAGCGCTTTCTTCTAAGAATGATCCGGTTCCCGCACTGCATGCTTCATTCATGGCGTAGTCGCAGGGGACGGAGTTTTTCAGCCATGTATATTTGGCGTCCTGTCCTCCGATTTCGAAAATTGTATCAACCTCAGGATCATAGTGAACTGCCGCCGCTGCATGGGCTGTAATTTCATTAATGATGCCCGCTGTTCCGGCATGAAGTCCCGCGATGTTTCGCCCGGACCCGGTCACGCCCATTATGCTGGCTGTGGTTCCTGCCGGAACTTGGCTAGCAAGCTTAGAGTATACTTTCCGTGAAGCTCCGATGGGGTCGCCGTCTGTACGTAAGTAGCAGGATGCGACTGTTTTCAGCGACGCAAGGTCGACGAGAACACCTTTTGTTGTGGTAGAGCCTACATCAAGGCCAAGGGCCAGTTTGTTATCAGGAGTGAACTCTGCCTGATCATTCTCATGGAAATCTACTGAGCCGATGTGCGCTTCAAGTGGTGGTAAAAAGGTGAAGCTTGTGGTTCCTTTTCGGATTACCGAACTGAAATTACCTGTATGAGTTTTACCATTGTCAGCCCCCCATATAGCGGCTCCTAGGGCTTCCATTACATAAGCCTGTTCTGGAACTGCAAGGTCAGGAAGTTCTTTTCTAAGCTCTCGCACCATAAATTTATTGAGCGAGCAACTACCTATTAATGCGACTTTGTCGGATGGTAGTTTGCGGAGTAGCTCTATGCATTTGCCCGCCATCATCCGGGCCAGTCCTGCCACTACGGAATCTTTTTCTATTCCCTTATTAAGTGCGTGGGTGCAGTCGCTTTTGCAAAAAACAGAACATCTTCCGGAAACCTTGTGGGCCGGCATGTTTTCATCAAGTTCTGCCATAGCATCAAGATCAAGACCCATGCGGCCAAGCTGCTGCACGAGAAATTCGCCTGTGCCGGATGCGCATTTGTTACCAGTATGAACGGTTTCTACTTTTCCGTCAGCGTCCAGAAGGTAGGCCATGAAAGTTTCGCCGCCTGCGCTGACTATTGTGCGGTATCCGTCTTTCACAAGATCTGTAAATGACAGTGCCGATTCGAGGGCTTGCGGCTCGGATATGGAAGGTAGATCTAAAAGGTGCCTGAACTTTCTTCCTGAGGTTGCGATTCGGACATTATCAAGATTGCCGAATTTTTCTATAGCGGAAAGAATTGCGGATGCGGGATTTCCCTCGTGCGAAATAGAAACGGTTTTAATTACCGAAAATGTTTTGTTCTCACGGGAAACGAGAACCATGCCGATAGTGGAGGCTCCGGCGCAGATGCCAAGTGATTTTACCATATATTATGAAGTGGAGTCCGCTTGTTGCAGTTCGGGTAATTTTATTTCAAAAACTTTGTTCCAAAATTTTCCAGTAACAAAAAGGCGATTATTTACTGCATCCCATGCAATTCCGTTTGCGGCTTCTGCCCTTTTGCCAGCAAGGGGGCGAAGATTTGAGATATCAATCCAAAATTTTATTTTACCGGTTGCCTTGTCTATAGCGCCTATCTGGTCTTTGAACCAGATGTTGCAAAGGATAAGCCCTTTTACATATTCCAGTTCATTTATCCGAAAGACTTTCTTGCTGCCATCCGTAATTTTAAGAGTGGTTATTTTTGCAAAATCGTAAGGGTCACGAAAGGTCAGTGTGTTTGTTCCGTTACTTTGAATTAAAAAATCGCCATCAGTGGTCAGTCCCCATCCTTGTCCTTTATATTTAAAGGATGAAGTGCGCGCAAGGGATCTTGTATCATATACAAAACATTTTCCGGATTTCCATGTCAGTTGGAAAATTTTATTATTCCATATACACAGCCCTTCTCCAAAAAACATGCTGTCTATTTTGATTTCGGTGCTGACAGTGCCTGATCCCTGTTCAATTATGCGAATTGATGATCTGCCGTGCTTTCCTGTACTTTCGTAGAACGCATTGCCGTGATATAAAAAACCTTGAGTGTAAGCTTTTTCATCGTGCGGAAAGGAGCTTACAATCTCACTCTTGATCACAGGAGCTGTGCTTTTAATATTAAGAGCGTAGCCTTTTACTGTGAAAAGGTGCAGTGTAAATATAATAACTATGAGGCTTATTGTAGTAACGTGTTTGTACATGCAGCCCTAACCTAGCCGATTTTTGTTAGAAGTTCCAGAATTGAACAGCCTTAAAATTTTATGATTTATGAAAAAAAGGCGAGCGGTCTCTAAGTTAGATGATCGACTGTAGTTTGATCTGTCTTTCAAACTTATTCAAAGCCTCGTGAGAGGTAGTACATTATGTCCTCAAACTTAAAAGAGACATTTTTCGCTTATCAGCCTTCAACTGAGAAGGATAAAGAAGTAACTGAGCTTGTTTCTGTGGTTTCGCATATCTCCGAAAAAGATGTGAGGGGCGACAAGAAAACCTATTGGCTAGTTCGTGCGACGGCCGATGAAATGTTTGAGCTTCAGGAAATAAATGCGAACCACGTTCCGTCAGGTGATGTAAAAATAATATCTCTCGCAGAGTTCGCTTCAAGCTATTCCCTTGAACTGGATTATTGGAATGATAAAGTTCGTAAAGGGATGGATAATCTTAATGGAGCCTTGCAGCGAGGCGAAAGCCATAGAGAGCAGGGTGAGCTTTACAGCGCAGAGATGGAGTATGAGGGCGCGCTCGAAGTTGATGAGGATAATGTTCGCGCTACTTTCGGTCTTGGTTTAACTTATCTTGAAAAAGGTGATGTTGAAAAAGCTCAGGAAGTTTTCTCAAAAGTTTTACAGCTTAAGACAGCTTTTAAGCCTGAGCATAAGCATATGTTCAATGATTTTGGAATTTTAATGCGTAAGAACGGAATGTATCGCGAAGCATTACAGTATTACAATCGGGGTATTGATTTAGACAGTGAAGATGAAAATCTTTTTTTCAATATTGCCAGAAGCCATTTCGAAGCAGGGCAATGGGAAGATTGTGTTCGATATCTGACCATGTGTCTTGAAAAGAATCGCGGGATAGAAGAGGCGCGCAAGTTTTGCTCCTACATCATTGAGAAAAGTGTGACGGATGATGACATGCTTCGGGAATTTGGTTCCCCTGAAGTCGGAACAAAGCTTCGTAGTGATATTTTATCGTTATTACGCAAAATGCAGGTTGCGGCAGGAGTTGATCTCGATGACGCAATTGAAATAACCCAGCACATACGCGACCGGATGATTGCCTTGCAGGAAGAAGATATGCAACTGAAGGAAATTGAAAAAGATTTGTATAATCTAGATAAAAACAATGGATAGTAAAATTATATCAGGGCATTTTTAATAGATTTTCACTGGTTCCTATTATTACAAGAACATCATTCACGCTGAGCGGTTTATTTGCTCTGGGTACAAAGTTCAACTCTGTTGTTCCTGCTTTTTTTATAGCAATGACTTGGACTTCGTAATTGTTTGTAAGGTTTAGATCTATTAAAGTTTTCCCCGCCCAGTCACCGACAGCCCTCTCCTTTATGAGAATATCTTGCCCCATTGAAAGGTAGTCGATCATGCCAGGTGTAGAGAGCTTATAGGCTAGCTGTTTGGCAGCAAAATGTTCAGGGAAGACTACAAAGTCCACGCCTAGTTTACTTAAAACCTTTTCATGCGCAGCGCTCATGGCTTTAACCCATATTTTTTTTACGCCCATTTCCTGTAAGTTCAGAACAACCAGAATGCTTGCCTCCATAGAATCTCCAGTGGAGACTACTACGTAGTCGAAATCTTGAAAGCTTAGTTGTTCAAGCGTTTTCTGGTCGGTCCCATCAGCCTGAAATATTTGAGCCAAAAATGGTTTTGCGGCTTTTACTCTTTCGGCAGAAGTGTCGACCCCTGTAACTTTATGTCCCAGTTCACAGAGATTGTTTGCTAATGCCAAACCGAATTTTCCCAGCCCGACAACGCCTACTTCTATATTATTAGCCATGGTGCTCTCCAAATGTATAAATCAAAATACTTCTAAAATTTAGCCTAGTGAAAGATCGTCTTCCGGCAACTTGTAGCGAGGTTCACTCTGCCAGTTGTTGATGGCGGTGAGCAACCATACAGGTCCAAGTCTCCCCACAAACATCAGTGAAATTATTATGACTTTTCCCGCAGGGGACAGGTTTTGAGTAATGCCCGTAGATAGTCCGACGGTTGCGAAAGCCGATATTGCTTCGAATACAAGCTCTATAAAATGCCCGCGAGCGGCTTCTTGCGGTATGCTGCTTCCCTCTGTGATGCTCAGCAAAATTACTGATGTTCCAAGTATTACTCCGGCAAGAGCCATAATTGTCAGCGATTTATTTATGCTGTCTTCGGTTAGCGCATACCAGCCCACGCGCACTTGGCTGCGCCCTTTAATTTTGGCACTGATAAATCCTACCCACGCCCTGAAGGTGGTGGTCTTAAGTCCTCCGGCACATGATCCGGGGGAGCCTCCGATAAGCATAAGTGATATCATGAAGACCAGTGAAATATTAGTCAGGCTGGAAATGTCAACGGAGTTGAAACCTGCTGTTCTGCAGGTGACAGACTGAAACAGGGAGGCCAGCCAGCTGCTGTCTACGCCGGGCATAACCGTAGGAATAATGTTCTCTGCCAGAAATATGGCCACTGCTCCGGCTATGATTAAAAAGAGGGATGTCTCGAGAACTATACGGGTCTGCCATGTCACTTTATGCGCAGTCATTGGCTGTTTTTTACGGCGAATAAAGTCGACGAATTTGCCCCATAGTTCGGTCAGTACATAGAATCCTAAACCGCCGAGAATTATAAGGGACATGAAGACTGAATTAATTCCTAAATGCTCTTTCCATGCTGATAGGCTGTCAGGATATAAAGAGAACCCCGCGTTACAGAAGGCTGATATGGAATGGAACACTGCTGAAAAGGGGTAAAACCCTTGCGGATCCATTCTGTTGAGTAATATTGCCCCGATAATTTCGATGGAAAAAACCGCAGTAATAACTCCGACAATGAATTTGCCTATGTGAAATGACGGGTCGTGGATCAGGGTTTGGCTGACAGCAATGCGGTCGGAGGCGCTTACTTTTTTACCGAGTAAATAAATAACAAGACTGGCGTAGGTCATAATGCCTAGGCCACCGAGCTGAATAAGAGTCAGGATTACGGTTTGACCTGTTCGGCTGAAAAAAGAGCCTGTATCGACCACCGCAAGCCCAGTTACGCAAACAGCAGATGTGGCTGTGAAGATTGCATCAAGGAATGAAAGAGGTTTGCCTGGATGACAAACGTCGAGCTTGAGGATTAGCCCGCCTAGAATAATGGTGGTCAGGAATGCATATACGGGCATCCAGAAAGGGGACGATGCTTTGGATTTCATTGACTGAATTTACTCCTGAGCGCGGAATATGGCAACTGTTTTGCCACATTCCGCTCGCAGGGTTTTTTTGTATAGACAGTAAGCTGTAAGTTTGTGCCAATCGGACTAGCTGTTCTACTCGGCTAGCTTTGCTTCAACTTCGTCCCAACGCTCAAAAGTTTTCTCATGTTCACTTTCAAGAGCTTCGAGTCTTCCTTGAGTTTTAGCCATTTCCTGAGCGGACTTTCTGTAGAAGTCTGAATCAAGCATAATCTCTTGGATTTTAGCTATTTCTTTTTCAAGTTCTTCTATTTTGGCTGGAAGAGCTTTCATTTCTTCCTGAAGAAGCTCAAGCTCACGCTGTTCTTTGTAGCTTAGCTTTTTAGTTTTTTTAGGAGGAGATGGTTGTTCCTGCTTAACTGTTTTTAGCGTCTTAGGTTTGTTGCCTTTTTCTTCTTCTGGTTTTTGTCTAAGCCAGTCATCGTATCCACCTACATATTCTTTAACTTCTCCATCGCCTTCAAATACGAGTGTACTTGTGACAACGTTATTTAAGAATGCACGGTCATGGCTGACGATGATAACAGTGCCGGGATATTCCATGAGCTTGTCTTCGAGAAGCTCTAAGGTTTCGGCATCGAGATCATTTGTAGGTTCATCCATTATCAGCAGGTTGGATGGACGGGTGAAAAGTCTGGCAAGTAGCAGCCTGTTTCTTTCACCGCCAGATAAAACTTTAACCTTGCTGTTAGCTCTTTCAGACTCGAATAAAAAGTCTTTAAGATAACCCATGACATGTTTTGTGCGGTCATTAATGGTTACAACGTCATTGCCGTCAGCGACACTGTTACGCACGGTCATCTCAGGATCCAGCTGCTCGCGGTGCTGGTCAAAATATGAAACTTCAAGCTTCGTTCCCAGCTTGATTTTGCCTTTTTGCAATCTTTGCTTACCAAGCAGGACCTGTATGAGAGTCGTCTTACCAGTTCCGTTTGGTCCGATAATTCCGATTCTGTCGCCGCGCATAATCGATGCGTTTAAATCTTTAAATACAGGCGCTTCTCCCCAGGAAAAAGATGCATCTATTGCTTCTGCAACGATTTTACCTGAACGAGAGGCCTCTTGAATCTCTATTGTTGCTTTGCCTGTTCTTTCACGTCTTTTGCTTCGTTCACCGCGTAGTTTTTCGAGTTCGCGGACGCGGCCTTCGTTTCTTGTACGTCTGGCCTTGATTCCCTGTCTGATCCAAACTTCCTCACGGGCGAGTTTCTTGTCGAATTCAGACCAGTTTTTTTCTTCCGCATCGAGAAGTGCTTCTTTACGCTCAAGGAAAGTGTCGTAATCGCAAGTCCAGTCAGCTAGTTTGCCGCGGTCTATTTCGATAATACGAGTTGCAATGCGGCGCAGGAACATGCGGTCATGAGTAATGAAGATGAGAGTCTTGATGTGTTTTAAAATAAATTCTTCGAGCCATGCGATGGAATCAATATCAAGATGGTTAGTAGGCTCATCAAGGAGCAGTATGTCAGGGGTGCTGGCAAGTGCGCGGGCAAGCAGCACTCGTCTTTTCAGTCCACCTGAAAGGCTTTCAAAACGATTTTCTGGATTCAGTGACAGACGTGAAATGACCATATCAATGGTTGTCATAGCATTCCAGCCGCCATGCTGTTCCATGATATCTTCAATCTCGGATAACTTCTCTACATCGCCACCGTTGGCAACTTCCATACTGACTCTGTGGTATTTCGCTAGAGCCTGACCCAGTTCTCCAAGACCTTCAGCTACAACTTCAAAGATTGTTCCGTTCAGGACTTCAGGAACTTTCTGAGATAATCTTGCTACGGTTACTCCCTTCTGATTGGAAATAATTCCATCGTCAGGAGTCAAATCCCCGCTCATAAGTCTGAGCAGGGTGGATTTACCTTCGCCATTTCTGCCGACGATACAAATTCTTTGTCCGGACTGAACCTGAAAGGAAGCCTTGTCTAAAAGCAGAGGTCCGCCGAATGACATTGAAACATTATTAACACTCATTAAAGCCATGTAATCAACTCCGCGCTGTGCGCTGACAAATTATATATGATGCAAATGAAATAAATTGCGTAAAAAGTATTTATACTCACGAGGGCGGTATTGTAGATGGTTGCATGACAAAAGGGAAGGGGGTAAGCTCCTGATAAAAAAATGATCTCACTTCCTGTCATTGACGAAATTAAGGCAGTAGGGCAGATAACCTATATAATTAATGTTTAGAATTCAAATAAAGTCTCCCGTATTTAGCGAGCGATTTAGTTAAATTTAAATAAGGTATTAAATTCAATGAGTACTGGCGACAGATTGCTGGATATATTTCAAGAGGAGACCTTGGAGCGTCTCGACGAACTTGAAACTGGACTCCTTTATTTGGAAAAAAGCGCAGAAAACAGTTCTTCAGAGTTAATTAATTCCATTTTTCGTGATGCTCATTCCGTAAAAGCCGGTTCCAATCTCTTGAAGCTTCATAAAATAGAAGAATTATCCCACACTCTGGAAAATATTTTGGAACTGATACGTTCGTCAGGGCTGGTTCCTACAGAGCTGATGATTACGGCCTGTCTTGAGGCTGTGGATAAGCTTCGGTCTTTGACTGAAAATATTCTTGAAAGTAATTCTAGGAGCATACGTTTACAGAAAACTATGCTTGAAGTTTCACTTCAAAGAGCCCTTGATGGAGAATCTTAAAATAACATTAAGCCACGGAGATTATAGCTTATGAGCGTTCAACTTGATATTGACGGTATTGATTCTTGGGGATTTAAGCACGATGGCCCTTTAATTATAGCTGGCCCCTGTAGTGCAGAAAGCCGCGATCAGGTGCTTGAAACCGCACGTGGCGTTGCTAAAACTGGCGCAGCACATATCCTTCGCGCTGGAATCTGGAAGCCTCGTACGCGTCCTAATTGTTTTGAAGGTATGGGCGAAGAAGGATTAAAATGGCTGGTTGAAGCACGTGAAGAAACAGGAATGCCTATCTCTACTGAGACTGCAACTCCTGAGCATGTTGAACTTTGCCTTAAATATAATGTAGATCTCATTTGGGTCGGAGCAAGAACTACGGTTAATCCTTTTGCGGTTCAGGCTCTTGCGGATTCCCTAAAAGGAACAGATATTCCTGTGCTGGTTAAGAATCCGATCAACCCTGATGTTGAGCTTTGGATTGGAGCTATGGAACGTTTGAATAAAGCCGGAGTCAAAAAACTTGGTGCTATTCATCGCGGATTTTCTTCTGCTAAAGAATCTAAATACCGCAATGCTCCGAACTGGAGAATTTTTATTGAACTTCGTCGTCGCTGTGAAGGGCTTCCTATCATCTGTGATCCAAGTCATCTTTGCGGAACCCGCGAATTTATTCCTGCAGTTTCACAGAAAGCTCTCGACCTCCTTTTTGACGGATTGATGATTGAATCTCATATTAATCCTGATGTTGCTCTTAGTGACAGCAAGCAGCAGTTTACTCCTGAAGATTTAGGCAAAGTTCTCGCTGGACTGAAGGTTCGTCATCCTGCAATTGAAGATGAAGATTTCATTCATGCTGTTGAAAACAAACGCATCAGACTTGATGAAATTGACGAATCAATCGTTGAGCTACTCGCTGAGCGTATGGCAATAGGCCGTACAATCGGTGAAATGAAACGCGATAAAGGTATTGCACTTCTGCAGCCTGCACAGTGGAAGAAGACTGTTGAAAAACGTACTCGCGAAGGAGTTGCCCGCGGTATGGATGAGCATTTTATGCTTCGCATTTTCCAGTACATTCACGAAGAGTCCTTGCGTCAGCAGGAAACAATGCTTGCCGGAGATAAGTAATGCCGAAGGTTGAAGTTATTTTGAAGGGAGAGTTTGATAGCTCCTACGGAATAGATGTCGGTGATGGGGTTATGGATAGCCTTGTCCCGGATCTGTGTTCCAAAAAATACGGGAGAACTCCCGTTGTTATTTGTGATGAAAATACTCGTGAGCTTTTCGGGCTAAGTTTAGTTGAAAAGCTTGCTCTTGAAAATATTGATCCGCTTCTCCTCACTGTTCCAGCTGGTGAAAACAGCAAGAGTCTGGATGTCTTTGCATCTTTACTCGAGGCTATGCTCGAGGCTGGGATTACCCGTCAGGACGTTGTTATAGCACTTGGTGGAGGTGTGGTCGGTGATTTGTCCGGTTACGTTGCCGGAAGCTATATGCGCGGAATAAATTTCGTGCAAGTTCCGACTACATTGTTGGCACAGGTTGATTCCTCCGTAGGTGGCAAGGTTGCGGTGAACATTTCCGGCGGCAAGAATTATTGCGGAATGTTTTATCAGCCTAAGCACGTATATTCAGACATTTCCGCACTTAGGAGTTTGCCTGAGCGTGAAATTCTGAGCGGGCTTGGTGAAGTTGTAAAACATGGATTTATTGCCGATAGAAAGTTTGCCGAATATTTGCTGGATAATGCAGACAAGGTTCTAGCTCTTGATAAAGAAGTGATGTCTGTAGTCGTTTCACGTTGCTGCGAAATCAAGGCCGACATTGTCTCCAGAGATGAGAAAGAAGGCGGGCTAAGGCGTATACTGAACTACGGTCATACTGTTGGTCATGCCATTGAGACCTTTTTCGGCTATGAGCTTGCTCATGGTGAATGCGTTGGACACGGCATGAGAGTCGTTGCCAGAGCTTGCAACCGGGCAGGAATGCTTTCTGATTCTGATCTTGAGTTACATCAGGATGTTATGGATAGACTCTCCCTTGCTACTGCCAGCTTGAAAGTCAGTTCTACAGATATAATGGAACTGATGAAGCGTGATAAGAAAGTTAAAGATGGATCAGTTGTTATGGTCGCTCTTGATAAGCTCGGTCATGCGGTTATCGAAGAAGATTTCCCGCTTGAAATGATTGAAGCCGAACTGGGTGAAATGTACTGATTTTATAACATTACTTGATATATAAAGGGGAGTTCCTGTTATCAAGGAGCTTCCCTTTTTTTATTTTATATGAAAATTTTTTGGAAATAGGAGCTTAACCTAATGCGTAAAATTGCAACTGATCTTGTCACCGGAGGAAGCGTCGAAGCGCGCCGTTCCATTAATACTATCAATCCTCCTTTGCACCGCGCTTCTACGGTCCTTTTTGACTGCTACTCCGATATGCTTGCTGCAAATCAGGGCAAGTACGAAGGGATAGACTATGGAACCAGCGGCCTTGGGGCTCAGAAAGCATTCGAAGCTGCAATGGTTCAGATTGATGGCTCCTACGGATGTAAGGCTTTTCAATCCGGGATAAGCGCTATTGCAATGGTTTTGCTAGCGTATACCAAACAGGGCGATCACGTACTTATTTGTGATAATGTCTATGGGCCTACTCGTCATTTCTGCAATGGATTTCTTTCTAAATACGGAGTTACCACGGACTTCCTGCCTTCCAATGCGGGGGCTGACATTAGCAAGTATATTAAAGATGAAACTTGCTTAATTTTTATGGAATCGCCCGGTTCCAATACTTTCGAAATTCAGGATGTTCCAGCCATAACCAAAGTTTGTCGTGAAAAAGGAATTGTCAGTGTTATTGATAACACTTGGGCTACTCCGCTTTATCTAAATCCATTTAAGCTTGGCGTGGATGTTTCTATTCAGTCAGCGACAAAATATATCACGGGCCATTCTGATATTTTGCTGGGCACTGTCTCCACCACTGAAGAGTATTGGGATATATTTAGGAAGAGTTGCGGATTGTTTGAGACTTTTGCTTCGCAAGAGGATTGCTATCAGGCTTTGCGCGGGCTTCGAACTCTGCATGTCCGCCTTAAGCATCATGAACAGGCTGCGCTGGATGTTGCAAGGTGGCTGACCACGCATAAAATAGTCGATAAAGTAATTCACCCCGCTCTTGAAAGTCATCCTGAACATGATCTCTGGAAGCGTGATTTCACAGGCTCAAGCGGTCTTTTTGCTTTTACGCTTCAGGATGAATATGAAGAGATGGATCATTCCGTGTTTGTTGATAATCTTGAGCTGTTCGGACTAGGTTACAGCTGGGGAGGATTCAAGAGCCTTATTACGGGCGGTAGGTTCCGAAGGGACAATTCTTTTGCATACGAAGGCAAGACTATTTTCAGGTTGAATATAGGACTTGAGGATGTGAGTGATCTCAAAAGCGATTTGGAACAGGGGCTTGCTGGGTTGAATGTTTAGCTCTCTACAAGCGCTTTTTAAATTAGAAGAATGAATGGTTAATGAAAAATCCGGATGGAATTATTTCCATCCGGATTTTTTTGTTAAGTGAAAATTAAGGATTTATAAGCCTTTCATGAATACCACATAGAATAGCTCATTGTTCCATGAAATATTCATGCCCTGAATAGGAATGGATGCCGCGGGAGCGCTAAATATTTTGCTGAAATATATGGAATTACGATATAGTTGAGTTAGCTCATTCCCGCTCAGAATTAAGACTGACTTGCGGAATTTATTATTACTAATAGTTTTGTATAAAGGGCTAGCTTTCGCAAAAGAGGAGTTTGCTTCAAGCATAGTTCTGGCTACTACTGGAGCCATGATCAGATTGTTGAAATTATTAACGTCAAAAGTCAGCGCAGCTAAATATCCGTCTTCTGTCCTTTTTGTTAAATTCCGCATGAAAAAATGGAGGTCTGGATTATTCCTCAGTGTGCTTTCAGATGCAATGAACAAACAATTGGGTGGAATGTTTTTCTCTGCATAATTAGCAAGATTTACACCGATAAGAGGCTTAGGAAGGAATTTATTATCTGGTCCTATTCCCGGCGCTGCGTTGAAATAAAAAGGGTAAACCGCAAGCAAGGTTAAGAAGGAAATAGCAAGGTATGTAAGTGGTTTGTGATAGTACTTTGCCGCAGATATTATGGTGACAGCCGCTAGTAAAAACGATGCGAGGGCAAAAGGAAGCAAGGCTGAACTGTAATTTGTAATTTGGGCATTTTCCCATAAATTTGTAGAAATTTGTCCTGTGTACAGGACTGCACTCCCTATAAATACAGCCGTTCCGGTGATGAGTACATTGCCGAATATAAATAATTTTTTGAAAAATTTGTCGCGTGATGCTGTCAATATCCAATTGACCGTTATCACAGAGAGCAGGGGCAAAATTGGCAAGAAGTAGCGATGAGCTCTAAGTCTGTATAAAAAGATGCAGAGTATTAGGTAGAATAAAGAGGTCCACAGAATGATATTTTTTTCGCTAAATTTACTTTGGCCATATTTAAGTAGTGTGTGGATTGCCCCTATTGATAGTGCACCAAGAGGAAAGAAAATTATAGTTATCTCAGACAAATAAAAGAAAAAACTACCCAAGAAAAGTAACGCTTGGTTTTCTATATGGAGTGTGTTTTTTGCTGCATCGCTTATCATTCCTGAAAAATAATTAATTTCAGGAGAGCTTGCGGACCAAATCCATAATAAGAATGGGCCACATCCGAGAACTACACCAAGCAGTATAGTTGAAGTCTCTCTTCGTAAAACAGAACCAGATCTCTTAATGATGGAGATAAAATAGTTTTTGCTGGGTTTTTCTCTAAGTAGTTCCGCCATCATGTAGCCTGCCAAGGGCGCTAAAGCAAAAGGTCCTTTGGTTAAGACTCCAAGTGCGGTAGCGAGTGATGCAGCTAGGCTGTTTACAGTGGATTTATCTCCCTGAAACCTGCGAAGATAGAAATAAGTAGCCCAAGTTACTGCAGCTGTATAAATGATGTCAGCTTTTAACATCATACCTTCAATTTTGAAGGGAGGGGCAATTGTGAGAAATAGGGCGGCTAGAATCCCTGTTTTTGTCGAGTATAATCTCTTACCAATCAAGTAGGTCGCAACAATTGTTAGAACTGAGCTTAAAATAGCAGGAATGCGGGCAATGAAAAGCAGTGTGCCGTCGCTAAAAGCTGTTCCGAAAATTTTAAAAAGCGGAGCCGCCAGCCAGTAGGGTAGTGGTGGCTTTTCCATGCGAGGCAGCCCTCCGAACATGGGGTGAAGCCAGTCCCCGGATCGAGCCATTTCTAGTGCCGCCGTTACATACTTAGGTTCGTCGATGTCGAAGAAAAATGGACGCCACTCTCCAATGCATGCAAATAAAAGAGCAAATATAACAAGCCCTATGAAGGGTAGAATGTCTTTGTACTGATTTTTTATGGTCATTTTTATGATGGTCCGCGTGGAAGTGTTTTTTTATTTAGTTTCAATAAAGTTGAGATTGTTCTTAGAGACATGCTCTTATCACATACCTTCCTATGATTTTTCAAGTGGAGAAAGGTAATTTTTTTTGATGTAACTAAACGGCGTGTTTGACATCACTATTTGTTATCGATGTAGGTATATTATTCGGTTAAAATTTATTAAATTATGCAAATATAGAATATGCGTTGATATTGGATTGCGTGTATGGTATATTTTATCGAATGAAAGTATGTATAATGTTGCTCGCAATTTTATCTATATCATATCCAGCTTTTGGGTCTGAGAGAGATTACCAAGACCTGTGGTGTAATCAAAACCACGGAGAGGTAGAATTTCGTCTTCCAGACGCAACACGGGTTGACTGTTTGACTGACACTCACGCAGTGGAAATGGATTTTGGGCGCAAGTGGGCCGAGGCTATCGGACAGTCGCTGTATTATGCTTCATGCACAGGGAAGCGGGCCGGGGTGGTCCTTATTGTCGATAAGAGTAAAGAAGGCAGATATCTAAGGCGTTTAAATGAAGCTATCACATATGCAAAACTACCCATCGACGTGTGGATTATGGATTCAAAAGTGTTGCCCTAACACACATTGATATTGGACGTAATAAAGCCCCTTTTGAATTAGCTTCGAAAGGGGCTTTTCTTTGTGTAAAAAACTAAATTTTGTCTAAATTCATTTGGTCGGCAATTTTAACCATTGCTTCAAGTGTTACTTTTTTATTTTCGGGCGTAATGGATGAGTATATTATCACGAGGCTTTTTTCGGGATTTAGAACAATCATGAGCCCGCCAATCTCTCTTGCTCCGGGGCGAAAGTAGAAAGCGTCTTTATCTTTGTATTTAAATTTCTTTGCATCAGGAATCTGTGGGTCCAGATCACTGGAAAGTGTGAATTGATAATTTTGCTCGCCTGAAGTGTACGCTACAAATGCACTACCTTCGCCACCTTGGCTGGCAACGAGTTCAGCTCCTTTTGGTACAACTTTAAGGGCCTGCTTAATGAGTGGATCTACTTCAAATTTATTTGCCATGGCGAGAGATGCCGTCATTAGTAATGAAACAATAACGAGTTGTAAAATTATAGATGCTTTTTTCATTCTATATCCTTTTAATAGTTGAAATGGTTTGAAGTATATTGACCGTAATTTTTTTAATCTAACTCAGTAAAGCATGAAAGTATTGTCGCTGCAAGGGTGGTAAGATCATAAAAAATCCGGCCACCTCATTAATAAGGTGGCCGGATTTTATATTTTAAAGCATATGCCTGATTCTGATTAATCAGGTTTAAGGCATTTCGAATTCGCCTTTGCTGATCAAGCTTTCAATTTCAGCAACGTCTTTGTCTCCGCGGCCGGACAAGTTAACAATGATGATGTTGTCTTTAGGGAGAGTCGGCGCAAGCCTGATGGCGTGTGCCAGCGCGTGAGAAGATTCCAGTGCAGGTATAATTCCTTCTTTCTGAGAAAGAGTGAAGAATGCTGCTACAGCTTCTTTGTCGGAAGCGTGAACGTATTCTGCCCTGCCTAAATCTTTGAGGTGCGAATGCTCAGGTCCTACGCTTGGGTAATCGAGGCCTGCGGAAATGGAATAAACAGGTGCAGGCTCGCCTTTGTCATCTTTGAGCATGTATGAGTTAAAACCGTGCATTACGCCTGGTTCTCCGAGGCAAAGTGTCGCGGCATGTTCACCCGGTTCAAGACTGCGTCCGGCAGGCTCAACTCCAACGAGTTTTACTGATTCATCTTTAACGAACTCAGAGAAAAGTCCTATAGCATTTGATCCACCGCCCACACAGGCTATGCAGTAGTCTGGAAGGCGTCCTTCGTCTTCAAGAATCTGCTCTCTAGCTTCTTTCCCGATAATAGACTGGAAATCGCGGACCATCCCAGGGTATGGGTGAGGTCCTACCGCAGAGCCTAGCAAGTAGAAAGAGTCCTCCGCGTCCTGAATCCATGCTCCGAGAGCTTCGTCGACGGCTTCTTTGAGTGTGCACTGTCCTGATGTTGCAGGGATAACTTTTGCGCCCATCATCTGCATACGGAATACATTCAGCTTCTGTCTTTCAACATCCACTGCGCCCATGTAAATGGTGCATTCCATACCCATGAGCGCCGCAGTAGCTGCAGTTGCTACGCCGTGCTGCCCAGCACCTGTTTCGGCGATAATTTTCTTTTTGCCCATGCGTTTAGCAAGCAAGATTTGGCCGAGGGTGTTGTTTACTTTGTGCGCACCAAGGTGGTTTAAATCTTCGCGTTTGAGATATATTTTGGCTCCACCGAGTTCATTGGTAAGATTGGAGCACAGGTAGAGCGGGGTAGGGCGTCCTGAGTACTTTGCAAGATAGTATTCAAATTCTCGCTTGAATTCAGGGTCATCTTTAAATTTGTTGTAAGTATCGGCAAGCTTATTAAGAATTGGAATGAGTGGTTCGGGAACAAATTGTCCGCCGTATTCTCCAAAAAATCCATCTGCTTTTGTAGTTGCATTGTCAGTCATTTTAGTTCTCCTGAATATACTTTTCTTTCGCTGAGTTGCCGTAAATTGAATTGGGCACACTTGTGCCGAGTAAGCATTTACGCGCCTCATTGTGGGTTGTCAAATTTTGGAGGATACCTATATCAGAAGATAGTGCTTTTGCTCACGCTTCATTTGTTATATGAAAACGAATCGTGAAAAAGCTTTAAGTACTGGTCTTTATACCTTCGCATTTAATTATATGCGTGTAGACGAAAGGGAGAATAACTAATGGAATTTTTTTTAGATACCGCAAATATTGTTGAAATTAGAAACGCTAAAAAGCAGGGTCTTCTTGATGGGGTCACTACTAATCCAACACTTCTTTCTCGAGAAGGTGGTGATTGGCGTCAGCAGGCTAAGCTAATTTGTGAAGAAGTTACCGGCCCTGTCAGTCTTGAAGTTATGGGTGAAACTGCTGAAGAAATGATAGCTGAGGCTGGTGATCTAGCCTCATTCGGAGATAATGTTGTGATCAAAGTTCCTTTAACTTCCGAGGGGTTGGTTGCGACTAAGGCGTTGTATAAAAAGGGTATGAAAACGAACGTAACTCTTGTTTTTTCTCCTTTACAGGCCTTGCTTGCCGCGAAGGCAGGAGCTACGTACGTCAGTCCTTTCGTTGGAAGGCTTGATGGAATATCTCATGATGGTATGGAGCTTATTTCTCAAATTAGAACAATTTTTGATAACTATGAATTCCCGACTAAAATTCTGGTTGCATCCATTCGTAATCCACTTCATGTCCTCGATTCCGCATTGATCGGCGCAGATGTAGCGACCATTCCGTATAAAGTGATCAGCGAGCTTGCCAAGCATCCACTTACCGATCAGGGGCTTGCTTCCTTTAAAGCGGACTGGGACAGTCTGACAAAGTAAATTTGTAGTAGCGCATTGTTTTTTGGGGGCATTTATGGCTGATTCCAAATTGAAGTTAATTTATTTTTCTCCGACAAGAACCACAAGACGTGTTCTTGATGCTGTTGCCAAAGGTTTTGGTGCAGGTGAATTAACTGTTTTTGATGTGACCAGGGAAGAAGGTGTTCCTCAAGACTTTGATTGTGCAAATGACGATCTGGTTATTATTGGAACACCTGTTTATGCGGGCCGTGTTCCCGCTATAGCTCTAGAAAGATTGGCTAGCCTCAAGGGAGCGGGAGTTCCCGCTGTTTTAGTCGTCGTTTATGGTAATAGAGCTTTTGATGATGCCTTGCTTGAGCTTAAAGATTTTTCCGCAGAGGCCGGGTTTAAGCCCGTAGCAGCTGCGGCCTTTATCGGTGAGCACTCATACTCTACGAAGGTCACACCTGTGGCTGTCGGCAGACCGGATGCTGGCGATATTGTGAAAGCCGAGGAGTTCGGTAGAGAACTCGCTGTTATGTTTCAACGCGGTAAATGGGATAATGGCGTTGGTCTTAATGTGCCGGGCGCTAATCCATATAAAGAGCGCGTTAACCGGGCACTTGTAGCACCCTTTTCGCAGGGCAATTGTGAATTGTGCGGAGCATGTGAGAGAGTTTGTCCTACAGGCGCAATCACCGTAGGGGTGGAGGTCGTAACCGACGCTGACAATTGCATATTGTGCTGTGCCTGCGTAAAAGTTTGTACTAATGACTCTCGCAAGATGGAAGTTCCACGAGTTTTAGAAATTTCAAAATGGCTATCAACAAATTGTGCAGAGCGCCGTGAGCCTGATGTTTTTTTAGCGCAGTAGTGTAAAACTGGATCACTTTGTTCTAGAAAAAACGGTTTATGATTTTTAAGGTGGAGTCGATAAATGGCTGCGAATAAATTTAGATTGCTCATTCTTGTACTGCTGCTATTTGTTATTTCGGGGTGCGGAGCTGGAAATTGGAACCGTTACGAGCTGTATTTTGGGCTATCAGCCGAAGGCGGTAAGACTGAGATTAGTGAACAGCAGTGGGCGAATTTTATGCAGACTGAAATCGCACCCGCCTTTAGTGATGGGTTTACCATTTATAATTCATCCGGTTTCTGGAACGAAGACGGGCGCACCTACGCAGAAAAGAGTAAGGTGCTGATGGTTGTCAGTCCTGATTCCGAAACGGATTTAAAGATTAATAATATTGCGCAATCTTATAAAGCGATGTTTGAGCAGGATTCAGTTTTAAAACTGGTTAACCCTGTGCAAGTTGAATTTAGATAGTGAAGAGAATTTAGGTGTAATTTAGAAACGGGAATCTGCTTGCAGGTTCCCGTTTATTTGTGCTGAAGTCATTTTATTTAGATCAAGCCCTTCGTGAATAAATTTTCAAGAGTTTCAGTGGTATCTAGACTGAGTAAGCAATGGGAGCTTTCTACCCAGATTCTTCCCCTGCATCCTCGCGCGGGAACGCAATTGTGAAGCAGGCTCCTGACCCTTCTCTTGATGAAGCTTGAATTGTTCCTTTGTAATCCTGTACTATACCATACGATATGGATAGCCCCAGTCCTGTTCCTTTACCCACATCTTTGGTGGTGAAAAAAGGCTCGAAGAGCTTGTCTTGGATAGTTTCCGGTATACCTCCACCTGAGTCGCAAACATCTATAATTACTCTAGTTTTTGTGCAGTATGTAGTGATGAAAATTTCTTTGTCTTTTGATATCGGGCAGCTCTCAGCCCAATGATCTTCAATTGCATCTCTGGCATTGATGAGCAGGTTTATAACCACTTGTTCCAGACGGTTTGAGTCAGCCATAATCTGAGGAAGGTTATCATCAAGGTCCCAAACAACCTCAATACTGCGAACACGTAGCTGCTGGCTGAAAAATTCAAATCCGCGAATCAATACATCATTAACCTGTACCGGCATGGTCCTCAGATCTGCTTTACGACCGAATTCGCGCATGTGCTCGATAATCTTACTTGCACGGTCAACATGTGAATCAATGCCCTCAGCCATTTCGTGAAGTATTTCAGGCTCTATTTCTTGTCCACGGCTGACTTTACGCATTAGCAGATTGCTGATCGTCTTTAAAATTGCGAGCGGTTGATTCAGTTCATGAGCAACACCGGAAGCCATCTCTCCTAGTGTAGTCATTTTGCTGGCCTGAATCAGTTGCTGCTCAGCTACGAGTTTTTTAGTCACGTCGCTACAGGTAACAATCAGCGCCTTGTTATTAAGAAATTGGGCGGGAGAAATGCGCATCATCACGTACATGTGTTTGTTAAATTTGGTTAGCTGGGTGCATGGTCCGATCTCTTTCTTGAATTTAACAAGATGACCGTAATCAGCTCTTTCATCTTCACGGAATAGCTCTGTGAAAGGCTTGCCTAGTGTTTCAGCAGAAGAATATCCGTATATTTCGAAAACATGATCATTACAGTTTAAAATTTCCAATGTGTCCGCATCAAGAACAAAAACTGCTCCGGGAATGGAGTCAAATATGGCATGGTAGCGTTCTTCAGAAACAGCCAGGCGTTCTTCAAGTTTTTTGCGGGGTGTGATGTCGAGCATCATTTCCATGGCGGCAATAATCTTACCAGAGCGATCCCTGATGGGAGAAGTGTAAACAATCCAATGGATAGGATTTCCATTTTTAGAAAGTCCAGACTCTTCACTCATATGTGAAGTGAGATCAAAAAATGTTCTTTCAACAGGGCATTCTACACATTTTTGATCGCGGTCTTTATTGATCTGATAGCAATGTCTTCCGGCAGGTTTGCCGAAATGTTCTTCATAAGCTCTGTTATGACGAATAACTTTAAAGTTGAGATCAACGACGCTTACAAGACATGGAACATTATGAAAAAGTTCACGATATTCTTCTTTTTGTTCGCGTAGCTCTTTATGTTTTTCTTGAACTTGACGACCCATCATATTGAACGCGTCTGACAGAGCACCAATCTCGTCTGTTTGATCGAGATCGACACCTTTAAATTCTTTTCCTGCTCCGATACCCTTGGTTGCTGTAATAAGTTTGCTAATAGGCTTGAAAATAAAATTATAAGCATAAATAAATAGAGCTGCAAAAGTGGCGATGAAAACGATCAATGCTATTACTACATTTGACTGTTCAAAGGTGGTAATCATGGCGCTTTTCTTTTCCATGGAGACTTCCATGTCTAAAAGGCCAAGAAGCCGCTCATCTTCGGAATGGACATGGCATGGGCCGGGAGCGCATCCTTCTGAATTTCTGATAGGGGTCATGATGCTGATAGATTTTTCACCGTTAACCGTTTTTATGCGGCTACGTTCGGCTAAACTCATGCTGGCTGGAATAGGATCATACTGATGACAGGTCCAGCATGATGCTGTTTTCAAATCTACGACAGTGTTGACTTCTTCAGAGTCATTTGAAAAGACGATCCTGCCTTTTTTATTATAAATGCGGATACTTTTTATTTCGCGCTGTTTGCTGATATTATTAATATCAACTTTGATGTCTTCTTTAGAATCGAGCATCATGGCGTAGTGGAGGCTGAGCAGAATAGTGTCGGAGAGCAGTGCAATGTCACCCATGACATTTTCAGTGACGTTTTTTTTGAAAAAGACGACATTGAAACTTGTCCAAAGCATGACGCTCAGTAGCAAGGTAATGCCACCTGATAGGATCATTTTCATGATTAAACTTTCGCGTAATCTCTTGAACATGACACCTTCTCCTCAGGATTTTATAAACTATGACAAATAAAAATCACTTTATTTCATCCTTTCAGTAGGACATAGGTGTGCGTCTTTTATAAGGTCAGCCAGAGAATATGAATCCAGCATTTTGTACATGGCTTGATTTGCATCGTCCCAAATGGAACGGCGCAGGCATACTGCTGAGCGCGCGCAGACTGTTTCGTCCCCTACGCAATCGAGAACTTTTTCCTGACCATCTAATATTTTGGCAATAGCTCCGATAGAGATGTCTTCCGGCTTTCGTAGAAGGATGTTGCCGCCATTCGGGCCTCTTTTACCTTTTATATAGCCGCCATCTTTGAGCATTTTTAAAATTTTTTCGAGATATTTAAGCGAAATTTTTTCGCGCCTAGCCGAGTCTTTGCTCGGAACAGGGCCATTTTCGGAGTGCAGTGCAATGTCTAGCAGCAAGCGTGCCCCGTATCTACTTCGAGTGGTTAGCTTCATGAAATGGTACTTGAACCTGTCAGGTTAATTATCTAAAATAAAAATGTTTATAATAGTTAGATAGCAGGATGCTTAAAATAATGAAAGAGAAAGAGAACTGCTTTTCTCGATATTTAAAAGAAGAAAAGATGCGTTATTCAGGTCAACCGATTCTGGTTAAACTGTGCAGGGCAGAGTTATCGTAAAGGTTGTTCCTTTACCTAATTCAGAATCTACCGAGATTTGGCCGTTATGTTTTTCGATGGTTTGATTGGATATAAAAAGGCCAATCCCTGTTCCTTTATTACCTTTTGATGAAAAGAATAAGGTGAAAATTTTGTTTGCTGTCTCTTGGTCCATGCCCATTCCTGTGTCAGCGACAACTATTACTAACTTATCATCATTAAGTGATGCGGAAAAACTGATAGAGTATTCTTTCCCTTCTTTTGGATTAACACAGGCATCTACAGCATTTTCAAGGAAGTTAACAAGCGTTGCAGACATGGCACTTGAATCAATTCTGATATGGCCCAGATTTTCAGGGATATCCAGTGTGAAATCCAGCCCTGCGTTTGCTGCTTTAGGCGCGACAAGTGCGGCTGTTCCATTTAAAAAATGTGTAGCATCAACTGTCTCAAGCTCTAACTCGCGAGATTTTGCGTAGTAGAGGATGTCCAGCACCATCTTTTTGACTCGTCCTACGGTGCTTTTCAGAACTTTAGTCGCAGCATCTATGCGATCTTGATCCTTTTTTCGAAGTCCTGATTCCAAGCGATATATACCACCATCTAGCGCAGTCAGCATTCCTTTGACTCCATGGGACATGGAACCAAGCATGAATCCGAGAGATGTCAGATGATCTTGCAAGCGGCGTATTTCGGTAATATCTGTGGACATTTCCATGACCTGAATAATTTCACCATAGGCGTCGCGTATAGGGGAAGACCAGACAATAACATTTTTTTGTTCACCTTTGCTGGTGGTTACCACTGTTTCCATCTGGTGAGATTCGCCATCTTCAAAGGTAAGTTTTACTGGGCATTCAGTGCAAGGCTGATCACCTTGCTTATATGTCTTGAAGCAATGTGAGCCGGGGGCTTCGACGAAATCTTCTTTAAATCGGCGATTGACTTCAGCAATGGTGAAATCTTTATTTTGAACTGAAATGTAGCATGGAGCTTCATCAAAAAGGCGTTCGAATTTGTGCTGAGTGGTAAGCAGTTCATCTTTAAGACGCTGCAATTCAGTCATATCGACAGAAATATCTAGTACAAGCTCAATCTCGCCCTCTTTGTTGGCGATAGGAGCAGTATAAACTGTAACGGGAATCTCTTCACCGTCTTTGCCAAGAAAAGTTTCTTTACTACGTTGTCCTTTTCCCGTTTCAAAGGTCTTTTGAACAGGACAGGCGTTGCCGGCAGAGTTGCGGTCTGAGTAGATATCAAAGCTATTTTTACCAACAACATCACCAAGGCGTTCTTTAAGAAGCTGGTTTGCTGAGACAATTTCTAAATATCTATTATGGATAGAAACAAGACATGGTAATTCATTGAAGAGTCCAGATCCCATTTCTACTTCACTTGATGCACTCGAAAGAGCTCCGCTGAGTCCTTCAATCACCTGACAAGCAGCATTTTGACGTTCTAGTTCAACGATGCGCTCGGTTTTTTCATCAACTAAGCGTTCTAAATTCTCGGTATACTCGCGAAGTTTAACTTTCATCTGGATCTTTTCCAGAACGCGTGTAAGTGAAATTTCCAGAACTTCGTCGTTTATGGGCTTGGTAATAAAATCAGCGGCATCCAATTTGAGGGATTCAATGGCAAGATCAAGATCTCCATGCCCAGTAAGCATGATTACCTCAATTTCAGGATTTTGGGATTTAACAGTTCTGAGCAGCTCCAGCCCATCCATTTGGGGCATTTTGATATCTGTAAGAATGATTGCAGGTTTGAAAGTCTTAAGACGTTCCAATGCCGCGTAACCATTTTCAGCAGTCTCGACAATATATCCGAGGTCTACAAGTGTGAGTCCGAGAAAGCGTCTGATACCTTCTTCGTCGTCTACAAGCATTAGCTTTTTGCTGTTCATCCCATCCCTCCAAAAACATAATGCGGCTCCGGGATTAACTCCCGGGAAAAAATTTCGCTACATAATCAGTAGCTATCCTTGCAGCAACAGAGCTGGTCAGGCTAGTCGTTCGGATCACCAAGAGCCTCTCTGACAATCTGAATAACGTCAGTTGGGTCAAAAGGCTTTTTAATAGTTGCCACAGCGCGTTTGATAGCCAAGTGTATGCCGGATAATCCGCTGATAACTATGACAGGTATATCTGAAAATTGTTCTTCTTGAGTCAGTCTACGGTAGAAGCGAGGACCCCATTCATGAGGCATTTCTAGATCAAGTGTAATTAAATCAGGCTTTTCAGCCATTGCTACGTCGTAAGCTGTAATTCCATCTGATGCGCGGCAGGTAAGGTAGCCGTGATCTTCAAAAACATTAATTAAGTAGTCAACGATGTCTGGATCGTCGTCAACGACCATGATTTTCTTGGGCATGCTTGTCACCTGTATGATAATTTGTCCGGGAGTTGAATCCCGTTGTGGGGAAAAGCGGGACCTTACCAGCGAGCCCTTTTAATGTAAAACCGACTGACATGCGAGTTATTGCATGTCAGTCGGTCTTATAATCATAAGATATTTAGCCAATTGTTTCTTTAACAATGGCTATCAACTGATCTGCGTCGAAAGGCTTAGTCAGTGTAGCAACTGCTTTAGGAATTGCGTACTGGTTAGCATTAAGACCACTAATTACGATAACTGGAGTTCTTTTCAAAGCTTCGTTCTGGCTTAGCTTACGGTAGAAGCGTGGGCCCCATTCGTTAGGCATTTCTAGATCAAGTGTGATCAAATCTGGAGTCTCTTTTTCAGCAACTTCGATAGCTACTATACCATCTTCCGCTGTAACGGTTTCATAACCGTTGTCTCCGAATAGTTCGCTCAAGTAAGAACGAATTTCCTGATCGTCATCGACGATTAAAATCTTCTTAGACATAATAATCCTCCTGATGAAGCTAGATTTACTGGCAAATATTAAATTCCGCATCCGTCCGAAATTAGTCGGATGCGGATTTTAGTTGTATTAAACTTTGTCCGGCTTGCTGACGCTGACGACCGGGCAGTTAGCCCTAACAATAACCTGTTCCACTGTGGAACCGATTTTTGCTTTTTCAGCATCAAGTTCGTGTGCGTGATGGGCCATAACGATCAGGTCCACCTGCTTTTCACGAGCAAGCTTGACGATTTCCACGTAAGGAGCTCCTTCCCAGACTTCGATATCGAAGTTCTTAAAGTCACCCATCAGCGGAACATAAGTTGCGCGGATACGTTTGCGGGCAGCAATAAGCTTTTCTTCAATCTGATCCTGGTCGAGAACCTTACCACTGATATCCAGTGCGTGGAAAAGGGTCAGGTCGCAGTCTAGTTCGCGGGCTGTGCTAAGAGCAAATTTAAATGCACTTGTAGCCTGCTTTGAGAAGTCAGTTCCAAATAGGATGTTGGAGAAGCCACCCCAGTAGGATGCGGACTCACGGTGTACAGTAAGGACAGGGCAGCGAGCTGCCTTGGCTACTTTCTGTAATGTGCTTCCAGGGTATCCTCTCTGGTACTTCGCGCTATCACCTGAGCTTGCGCCCATAACGATAAGGTCAGCATCCTGATTACGTGCTTCACGGAGAATTTCGCGTGGCGGCATTCCGGTAGCGAGCACGATTTTAGCATTTTCTGCACCAGCGAATTGTTTTGCGTAAGTGGTCTTGAGTTCTTCTTCAACCCAAGCGAGATAATCTGCATCCACTTCAATTTCTTCGCCGGTACGGACGTCGTTTACTACATGAGAGAAAGCCTTGGTAGGCACTCCCAAAACATGGAAGATCGTTACTTCCGAACCGTATCTTTTAGCCATATCGAAAGCTACGCGAGCAGCTCCGAAGCTTGCCGGAGAACCGGTGGTGGCTAATATAATTTTCTTAAACATGTGACACCTCGTTAGTTGCGGACTGTTGATGCTACACTCTTGCCAATAAAGGTCGGAGTTATTCTTCGTCCTTTGGCAACATATGCTCAGGCACATCCAGCATACCAATGATCAGCGGTTTAAGGAAGGACCAGCGAATTCCGATCTCATACTCTTCCTCAAGATCTCGAATAGCATCCCAGCAGTTATGACAAGGAGCAATAACCAGCTTACAGCCGGTGTCGATAATCTGATTCATCTTTGTACGTAGAGCAACGTTACGCTGCTCGCGGTACATGCCGATTCCGTTGAATCCGCCACCACCACCACAGCAGTAGTTGTGTTCTTTGGTAGGTGACATTTCAACGAAGTATCCAGGTTCAACGATATAACTGATGATTTCTCTAGTTACATCTTTAAGTCCCTGGTTACGCACGTAGTTACAGGAATCCTGCAACGTTACAGGCTCTTTGATTCTTTTTGCAGGATCAATTTTGAGCTTGCCTGTGCGAAGTGCTTCAGCCAACCATTCTACATAATGAATGTATGGAACAGGAGGCAGACCGTCTGGACGACCTGTCCAGTATGGTCCTTCGATAACAGTCGCACGATGTGCATGTCCGCATTCGGTTCCTGTTGCGCGCTTAGGATTTAAGCGTTCAATAGCGTCGTATACGTTCTGTACATTATCCTTACAACATTCCCAGTCACCTGCAAACATGGATAGGGAAGTTTGTTCCCAACCTTCTGAAGGTACGGTCCAGTTTTCACCGGCTACGTGGAAGAGGATAGCTGCTTCAGCTACATCTTCAGGGTAATGCTTAGGTTCGCGGGCATTACAGGTATACATGATGTCTGCATTCTGCTTGTCCACGGGAATTTCAAGACCTGGCCATTCTTCTTCGGTTTCTTCCGCCATCCACTCACAGGTTTCAACCCAGTCTTCAGTGGTAACGTCCATCTGCGCGCGATAAACGCGATGCATTCCGGAACCGATTTTAAGTTCCCAAGGAACGAATCCCTGAGAGTAAAGAAGGCCGCGTAGGTAACCAAACATGACACCCATGTCGATTCCGTGCGGGCAGTACATGCCGCAACGGTTACAACATGTACATTGTGACCATGCTACATCCATGCAGTGACGCATGAATTCGTTGGTAACTTTACCTTTCTTTTTAACAATTTCGCCAAGTGTTGACTGAATCTTGTATGACGGAACCTGCTGAGGAATCCGACCATTAACTTGATACAGAAAACAACTATTGGCGCAGAGTCCGCAATGGGCACAGATTTCAAACCAGGTTTTGGTCCTGGATTTCATTGTCTTCTGTATTAGCGCCCAGAGAGCGTCGGAATCAACTTCCAACTCTAACATCTCTGCGTAGTATTTAGTACCGCGACTATCAGAAAGAGTCAGCTTAAGCTGCTCATCTGTTTTAATCGGGGTCTTATTACATAATATTCCTTCAGGCATTGTGCTTCTCCTCTATGAGTCTGAATGAATCGGTTCCTGTTACCAGGACAGTGAGGAACCCTTCATGCCACCGCGTTTGATACCGTAATCCATTCCGAGCTGTGCGCGGGACATGAAAAACAGAACAACGTGGCTGAGCTTAGTGAAGGGCAGGCTCAACAACCAAATTTCACCAGTGATGATGTGGGCAGTAAGCCAGAACTGATAGTCACCGATTCCGTATCTAGCCAAAAGGCCAGTTACGAAAGGAGCTAGAGTTATCACCATCATCAGGTAATCATAGCCAGTAGTTAGAATTCTTACTTCAGGGAAAGCAACGCGGCGCAAGGTCAATAATAGACCGGCTACGACTGCTGCCCAAGTCAGGATGTCAGCTACACATGTTGGTAGAGCTGGCAGGCTGATACCGAGGTTCTCTTGTAGCATTACATTATGGGCGATCAGGAAAATCGGTGTAACCACGATCCCAATATGAAATACAAAGAACATCAGTGTGAATCCTGGACGAATCCTCCAGAGGCGTGCCCCTACAGGGTTCAGGAAGCTTATGATTGAATTAAACGCACCTTTCAACCCGTAACCCATGTGAGCGCGGTAAGCGACACGGTCAAGCTGCTGGTCGAGGCCCTTTATGTAGAGCACGATGCGCACCAACAGGCCACCGAAGCTGACAGCGAATGTCAGCCAGAGCATAGGCCCTGTTAGAAAATCGTACATGTTTTATCTCCTCAAGTATCGATCAGACTATTGCTAGTCTAGTCGTCGTTGTTGTTTCCACCCATCAGGAAC
This sequence comes from Maridesulfovibrio frigidus DSM 17176, assembly GCF_000711735.1. Lineage (NCBI taxonomy): Bacteria > Pseudomonadati > Thermodesulfobacteriota > Desulfovibrionia > Desulfovibrionales > Desulfovibrionaceae > Maridesulfovibrio > Maridesulfovibrio frigidus. The sequence continues at coordinate 52,113 of NZ_JONL01000005.1, read as the reverse complement.
TGCCAGAACAGAGTTACTCCGATAAGAGCTCCGCCCATGAGCAAGTACACGATACCTTTAGTGAAAGTGTAGTACTCTTGTAGGCTGAATATTTCCATTTGATTTCTCCTTACAGCGACTAGTGTTCGCCCTTGTAATCAGGATGCTCGTGGAAAATAGGCATCCGAGTGGTAATGAAGCGGAAGATAACCACACCAAGAGTGACTACGAAGACAGAGATTCCGATCTCCATCATGGTAGGGAAGTACCTTTCAGATGAAGGCAGGTGGTAGTTAAACGCGACAAGCGAAACGTTGAATCTGTTTAGAACGATACCAAGAACAGTGATAATAGCTGCTTTCTTGATAAGGCCTAAATTCTTTTCGCGCACACCGACAGCGTAGAGGAAACAAGGCAATGCAACAAATCCGAGCATTTCAACCATGAACCACAAGCCATAGCCTGAAGCCAGGTAATGCCAGTTGTTGCCGTATGCCAGTCCGATCATTTTAATGGCGAAGTATCCGAAGAGCACCAAGGATGCTGCTTTACCGAATCCAAGAACAACTCCGTCGTGGTGTTTGAGGTATTCCTCATCCATCATGTGGTGAAGTTTCTTATGGGAAAGGGTTCCTTCGAAGATTACCATTGAGAGACCAGCTGCGATACTGGACACAAAGAAGAACACTGGTAGATAAGTTGAGTACCATAAAGGGTGCAACTTAGACGGTGCGATTGTGTACAGTGCCCCCAAAGAGGACTGATGCAGAGTTGAGAGCACTACGCCGAAGATAGTCAGAGCCAGAGTCAATTTGACTACAACGGATCTGATTTTCTTCATGCCAAGCCATTCGAACATGGCTGGAGTGAACTCGATAAACAGTACTGTCAAATATAACATTACGCATAAACCAACTTCGAAGAGCAGTGATGTTGTTCCCTGCTGAACAAAGATTGGGTACGGCAAACGCCAAGGACGACCAAGGTCATACTGCAGAGCAAATACAACTAGAGCGTATCCGAGGAAGGCGGTTAGAATTGCCGGACGGACTGCGGAGTGAAAGCGTTTAAGTCCGAAGATGTAACACGCTGCGGAGGTAGTGTAACCACCAGCTGCAAGTGCAACACCACAGAGCAAGTCAAATCCGATCCAAAGTCCCCAAGGGTTGTTGTCATCAAGATTGGTGACAGCGCCGAGGCCTTTAGTGAATCTGAGAACAGTGATGACCAGACCCATAACAATGATTGCTCCAGCAATTACATTGAATGCGGTGAGGTTCGATTTAGATCCTGGATTGCCTGGATTCGACATTAGGATTCCCCCTCGCTGTTTTCGTCAGACTCTTCTTCTTTAGGAGTCAGAGCTTCTTCAACAGCTTTCTTGACCTCAACTTCGATCTGACGCTTGTTAGCGACATCAGCCTTTGAAAGGGCTTCAGAAAGGGTCTTTTCTGCCTGTTCGCTAGCCTTAGCGATAGCATTCGCAACCGCATCTTTTTTCTCTTCCGCAGCAACTTTGTCTTTGCGTTTGCTTATAGCGTAGATACCGCCGAGAAGCACAGGCCAGAGGCCGGCAACCATAGGTACAGAAGCTAGTGCGCCTGCAGTGAGTTCAGGTGCAGATTTGGTTCCCAAATCTTCGCGCATTCCGATCTCAGTGAAAGGTACTCCAGAGAGGTAAAGCCAGCTGGTTCCGCCCATTTCTTTCTCACCGTAAAGGTGATCAACGTAACGGTCGGGATTGCGTTCAATACGATTGCGAGCGATTTTGATGAGTTCATCTCTTTCGCCGTAAACGAGTGCTTCTTTAGGACAAGACTCAACACAGCCGGGCAATTTGCCTTCAGCTAAGCGAGGCGCACACATGGTACACTTCATTACTCTAGGAGTAAGAGGCTCGTCGTATTCGTAAGCTGGTATTGAGAATGGGCATGCTACCATACAGTAGCGACAACCTACACAGACTGTTTCGTCATAGACGACAGCGCCGTTAGGCAGTTTTTTGAATGCTTTTACGAAACAAGCTGAAGCACATGCTGGCTCCAAACAGTGGTTACACTGCGACTTGCGGAATAGAGGGCCTTTATCGGCCTTGTATTTATTGACTACAGTAAGAGTCTTGGCATCGGTTCTGCGTTTAGTGTCGAGCACTGACAAGTCATCATACTTCTTGTCCGGAGCGGGCAAGTCGTTGACCTTGTTACAAGCTTCTTCACATTTGCGACAACCTATGCAGCGAGTGGCGTCAAAAAGAACGCCGTTGCTGCCGGGGTGACCTTTAAAATCCTTACTAGCCGAAGCTATACCAGGAATTGAGGCCCCCACACAGGTTGTGCCTAGCATTCCGAGGAATGTTCTGCGTAACATTTATCAGTTCTCCTTCGGGCTAGCCGTTCTTTTTCGGTTCGTGACAGGATGAACAGTCGGTGGAAACAGGCTTCTTAAGTTCCATGCTTTCATGACATGTCATACACTGGCCGTGATAGGCTGCCTTAAGTGCTGGACGTCCATCTTTGGTCTTCTGTGACACGTTCGCGTGACAGCTTGCACAGGTTGGAGGAGTCTTAGATGCTGGGCTGTTGTGGTGACAGCTTGCACAGACAGTCAACGGTGTGCTGTGGAACGTATTAGCTAAGGAGTTGCCTTTCATGTTCTCAACTAAAGTGAGTACAATCTTACGGTGAGGAAGCTTGCTAGCCTTGTATTCGTTAGACATTACATCAATGTTTACGAATTCAGGAATGTCAGCAGTATCGAGCATTGCCGGTGAAGTAGGTCTTTCAATGATAAGAGCTGCTGCAACATCAGCCTTGGCGGAGGCATCTAGAGTTGCTGGGTCAGTGTCATTTTGAGGTACTTCGTGACAGACAGCACAAGTTGCTTCTGACTGAATTGTCTTTTTAGCCATGAGGTCGTGACAACCTGCACAGTTAGGATCTTTCTGTTTAAGAGCATGACAACCTACACAGCTCTGTGCGCTGTCTGGGTTATGCATTGCTTTATCAAGAGTAATGTAAGCACCTTCTTTAGAACCCTGCGCGGTGTGACATTCGGAGCAGGACTTTTTAAGAGTTTGGTGATGACAAGATCCACAAGAATCAGTGTTGTTTTCGTGTGCTTTGTGGTTGAAAGCGACAGGATACATTTTGCCTTTGACTTCAGTCTTAGCAGATGCATCTTTTGGTGCCGGAGCAGTCAGTAGGACAGCATCAGGCTGTTTTCTAGGCAGGCGAGGTAATACTCCACCCATCTTTTTCAGCAACTGAGCGTCGTCAGCTTTAATGTCTGCTGCTTCAGCAAGGCCATGACATCCGGCACACTGAACTGGGCCGAACTTTTTGGCTTTAGCTGTTGCTAATTCCATGTGACAAGTTACACACTGTCCGTGGAAAGCTTCAGAAGTGTTTAGTTTGACATCGCCTTCAGGTTTGGCTGTGTGACAAACAGTACAACTTTCTTCTTGTCCTTTCACGTATACGAGCTTTTTGGTGAGCTCATTGTATTCGTGGTGACAGCTTCCACAGTTTGTTTCCTGACCTGCATCATTCTTAATGATCTTTGAGTCCCAGTGACGGAAATGCAAGGTGTTATCCATGCTCGCTTTCGCGCGTTCCGCTTTGTACTCAGGGTCAGCTTGGTGACAACTGCGACATTCGCCGACCTGAGGGCCGGTTTTCTTGCCTGCAGCGGCATCCTTCACGTGACAGCTGATACAGCCGTTGTGATAAATTTCCTTGAGCTGGTCTGGAGTGCCGTCTTCATATCTCATGAATTTGAGTGAAGTGACATCCTTGTTTTTTTGGTGACATGCAGTACAGTCTTTACCCTGTTCTGCTACCGCCTTGGTGTGTGCATCGTGCAAAAACACGACTGCGGGCAATTCCAGTTTTCCCTGAGCGGCAATATCGTCGATCATGATTAGATCAGGACGCTGTTTGCCTTCGGCCTGCGGGGTTCCTACCATGCTCATAGCTTCCATGTGGAAACCGAGCACCCCAGCAAGGACGAGTAGAATACTGGACAATCGCAATAATTTTTTTCCGTTTGCCATAATTTCGATTCCCCTCTCTCAAAGCATTGGACTATGTAGCTGTATGCTACGAGTCCTTTGTTGCCCCGCCTCGTGTTTTCCGGGTCCCGCCGACTCAATTTCCCTCAGCGGGAGCAGCCAGCATTTAAAAAACCCGGGCACATCGATTCGACGCGCCTCATTACCTATCTATGTGGGAGGTATTAATACCTCCTTAACCGATAGGTATTTTTACCTGCTCGTTAGGTATGTTATTATTTATGGTCTCGTCAAGGGGGGTAGGAGTAAAAAACGCTTCTCTTTTTTTACTTTATTTCAGACTTGAAACGTCTGCAATCAAACCTGAGGAAGATGATGGAAATACTTGTTAAAGCCTGAAATCATTGGGTTGATATAGAACGGGTCATTGATGAGGGTGTGTTTTATTTATAAAATTATTATATTAATGCAATTGGAGCTATTTTTAAGGATAATTTCTAGTACGTTAAGAGTATTGTTGATCATTTTTTTATGGTTTTATTTTGCTGAAAAATAAGTTCCCAATGTTAAATAAAAGTAAAAATAAGTTGTCATTTGTAATTTTTTTCCTTTGGATATTGACATTATGGTTAGCCGTGAAATTCTGAAATAAGTGATAGTTGATACGTCAATCAGTCTAAGAATATAATATTTACGAGATTAAAATTGGTTTTTGGATTAGCCCTTAAACATAAAAAAAGGCTGGTTAACTATCAAGTTAACCAGCCTTTTTTTGTAGGGCAGTAGTGTTTTTTGCTATAATGGATAATTATTTTGAGTGGCTTTCTTGATTTAAACCGACTGTCTTTTGCGTGTTTTCAGCTGATTGATTTGTTTGTGGGGCTGCGTGTCCTGTCCGTTTTCTATCATATTTCTGTGCATCTCTTGAGAGGGGGATAATATTTGAGACCTCTCCGTGTTCATCATAGAATATTTTGTAGGACATTTGGTCGCCATTTGCTACAGCTTCAACCGGAGTACCTATAACTTCCCACAAGCCCAACGTGAAAACATCTGCAACTCCGTGGAATAGAGCTCTACCGGCTTTTGCTCCGCCTGAATATCCATCCCTAAATGAAAACACATCATACTCAACAGTTCCATCAGCTCTTTTAACGGTGCTGACAGGTTGTCCGAATTCTCCAAGCATCACAGATCTCGGCTGACCTTCGGTTATAATGGACATTTCTTTTGCATCATCTTGATTTGCAGCCATATATACAGAGCATCCGCTCGCTCCAAATAATATGAGCGCTATTGATAACATTAAAGCTATAGTTGTTGGTCTCATTGCGAATTACCCTCGGAGTTTATATATTAATTATTATAATGTATTATATTAAAATAGTGTATGTGATATTGATTTGCTAATTTGTATCGCTGAATAAGTCAAATAATTATTATTGAATGTTTGTAAGGGTAGTATGTTGTAGGTGTCTATAGTTACATAAAAAGGCTGGTTAACAACTAAGTTAACCAGCCTTTTATCTAAGCCATTTGGGTCGGGATGAGAGGGTTTGAATCTCAGCCCCCTTGAACCATATTCAAGGGGGCTGCCAGGCTGCGCTACATCCCGACTCAGGGCAGGATCTCCAAACAATGGTTTTTCATAAGTCAATAACGTCCAGAATCGTAAGAGAATAATGATTGTAATCGTATCGAATAATTCTAACTGGTTTATTAATTAGTAACTTGATGATCTGTTATGCTGAATAACAATATATTAGCACTTTTATTTAAAGTGCTAATGATATAAGTAATGAACAAAATATATAGCAAGTTTGTCTCATGGGGATATCGAGGGATTATTGCGAGTAATAATTTTATTGGGGGAAGCATGTTAAAAAATATCAATCTTCGTTGGAAAATCATGATGACTTTGGTCATAGTTGTTCCTGTTTTTTTGGGGATTACTTTATTTCAAGAAAATATTTTTATTGAAAAGATGCGTGAAGGTGCCGAAAAACAGGGGCTGGAGATGGCGTACAGCTACGCAAATAAAATCGATGGGGATATGAGTGAATCTCTTATCTCAGCTCGAGCCATTGCCCGCATGGCTGAAGGGTTGGCTGAAAATAAAGTATATGATTCACGGGAAGTGCTTGTTAAATCTATGAAAGGGTTTTTACAAAGTAATGATGGATATCTAGGGACATACATTTGTTTTGAACCTAATATGCTTGATGGAAGAGATAATGATTTTAAAAATGCCGAATATCATAATGTTGACGGTCGATTTGTCCCATGGGTTTATCGTGATTCTGGAAAGCTAGAAGTTGTAGCAAGTGCCAATTACGACAAAGATAATGGTGATGGGGTTTGGTATAGTTTGCCAAGGAAAACTAACCGTGAAGTCGTTATGGAACCCTGGGCTTATACGATTGGTAATGAAAAGGTTCTTATGGTCGATATGGTTGTCCCTATGAACATCAATGGGAAATTTATTGGGGTTGTCGGTGTTGATTTTCCTATGGGTACCATCGATAAATTTGTTCGTAACCTTGATGTCTTCGGCTCTGGCTATGCTTTTTTAGTTTCCAATCAGGGACGCTACATGGCTCACCCTGATAACAAAAAATATGTCGAAGGTAAGTTAAACTTTTTCGATGATAGCGAGATTTCTGATACCATCAAAGATGGAGTTAAAAAACAGGTTCTTCAGGGGAAAGTTTATACTCATTATGAAGAAACAGCTAAAGGGGCATCCTATTTTATATTTGTTCCAGTAGATATCGGTATATCAAAAACTCCGTTAATTTTGGGGTTAAGCATTCCAATGGATGAAGTTCTTGCAGATGCAAGAGCACTTCGTAATAAAATGCTTGGTATCGGAGTGGTTGGTATCTTTTTGATTATTGGTGTAATTATTCTTATTTCAAATTCGATTACGAAACCTTTGAATGAAACTGTTCTGGCTCTCGAATCCATAGCTGATGGTGATCTTAAAATTAATTTACCTGCAAACTCTACTGATGAAATTGGTCGTATGCAGGGTTCTGTTAATAATATGGCGGGAAAACTTGCGCAAGGCATTGCAGAAATTGAAGAGAAGCATGCCATGGCAGAAGAGAAGACTTTGGTTGCAGAACAGGCTGTTGCAGAAGCCGAAGAGGCCAAAGCCAAAGCAGAGCGAGCCAAAGCCGAAGGGATGAATATAGCAGCTGAGCGGTTAGAAACAGTTGCTGCACATGGTTCTAAGGCTTCTGAACAAATGCTCAACCAGTCCGAAGAAATAGAAAAAGGTAGTGAGATGCAGCGTGAGAGGATGGCATCAACTGCAACCGCAATGGAAGAAATGAACGCCACTGTCCTTGAAGTTGCCAAAAATGCCGGAGAGACTGCTGAGCAGGTAGAGAATTCTAAAAAGAGTGCACTTGAGGGTTCACGAGTAATTAATCAGACAATTGAATCCATGGGTAAAATACAAGGTCAGACTGAATCATTGAAAGAAAATATGGGTAAACTTGGTCAACAGGCTCAGGACATCGGAGCCGTTATGAATGTCATCGAAGACATTGCCGACCAGACCAACTTACTTGCCTTGAATGCTGCGATTGAAGCTGCTAGGGCTGGTGAAGCTGGTAGAGGGTTTGCTGTAGTTGCTGATGAGGTTAGAAAACTTGCTGAAAAAACTATGGGTGCGACCAAGGAAGTTGGTGAGTCCATAGGAGGAATTCAGAAGGTTGCTCAAGATAATATATCCAATATGGATTCAGTTGTAGAGAATATTACCTCTGCGACGGAACTTTCCAGAAGCTCAGGTAGTGTCTTTGATCAGATTGTCACTGATGTTGAGATTTCGGCAGATAGAATTCAAAGCATTGCAACCGCTTCGGAGCAGCAGTCCGCAACTTCGGAAGAAATTAACCGTTCTATTGATGATGTGAACCAGATTGCTATGCAGACTGCGGAAGCTTCAGCAGAAGCAAGTGCCGCAGCAGAGGAAATGGCAAACCAAGCAAAGGAACTGCTCGCAATTATTGATGACATGAAATCTGACAGTTAGATTGAATTTAAAATGTTGATTTAGTAAAACGGCCAGAAGTGACTTCTGGCCGTTTTTTTGTGGAAGAAATGCTCGTTGAAATGAGCCCTCTTCAGGGTGCAGTGTTTCATACTATTATTAACTTTTATTGCTTTCATCCTGTTCTAAGTTTTCTGATTCCGCGAATGCATACCCATTTTTACCCGTCTTTTTGATAGAATACATGGCTTCGTCAGCTTGTTTAATAAGTCCTTCGATGTCTTTTTGTGAGCAGGAAGCTGTGCAGACTGCTATTCCTACGCTGGCGCCCACCGTGACTTGATTGCTTTTATGAATGAATGGCATTGCTATCGATGTAACAATTTTTCCGGCAATGGTTTCCATATCTTCTTTAGAATTTAGCTCGTTCAAAACAATCAAGAATTCATCGCCGCCAATTCTAGCGACCGTATCTACTTTTCTCACGCAGGAAAGCAGTCTCTTGGCTGTTTCTTGTAGTACCGCATCTCCAGCATCATGACCTAGCGTGTCGTTTACGTTTTTAAAGCCATCAAGGTCTACGAACATTACTGCTGTCAGTAGTTCTTTACGTTGGGCTATGGCAAAAGCCATTCCAACCCTATCTTTTGCAAGTTTCAGGGTTGGCAAACCTGTAAGTAAATCATGTGTTGCCATGTGGCGTATTTGTTCTTCGGTCTCTTTTTGATTTGTTACGTCCCAGTTTACGCCAGTCATACGTATGGCTTTGTTCTTGGCGTCGCGTTCTACTTTAGCTGCAGCGTGGATATGTTTTATTTCTCCGGCCGAATTTACAATGCGGAACTGAGTATCAAATGTCCCTTTGCCCGCGACTGCGTATTTAAGTTTGGTGTCGGCTTCTTCCGCATCTTCAGGATGAAGGGAGCCACGCCACGTTTCGTAGTTGGGGTTAATGTCAGAAGGAATATCATATAGTTCAAACATTCTATCATTCCATGTGAGTGTGTCCGCAGCAATATCCCAAACCCAGATACCTATCTTTCCCGCTTTTGCGGCCAAAGTTAATCTGGCAGATGCATGTTGAAGTTCTGCAGTTGTATTTTCGTGGTTTTGAACTTCAAATTCTAGCGTTTTTTGAGCTGAATATGTACGCCACGCTTCCGTAGATGTTTTTTGGAGTAAGTGGACTACGAAAGCAATAAGAATTGCCATTACAGTTCCAACTAATAAGACTATTGATGGATGATGGCTTTGGCCGTGGTGATCGAAGAACAATTCTGTAGGGCGGCAAGTGATAGTAAACTGATGGTCTATTATTTTGGTTGATGTGGTTTCATCAAAAGAGTTTTTCTGAAGTTTATTCCATTCTTTTTGTTTGTAAATAGGGATGCCGTTTATCTCAACATTTACACCGTAATATTTGTAATCATTAAATGTGTCTTCTGTTCTAAAAATATGGTCCAGCCATGGCTGTGTTCTGAACACTGCGGATATGAAACCATCAAAAGTATGGTTAATATATATCGGGAAATATACAATAAACCCTTTGCCCCCCTGCACGAGTTCAATGGTGTCAGTCATAGTCGTAGTTTTGCTCATTTTTGCCTTTTCGAGGGAGATGCGCCTGTTTTTTTCAAAACCTAGGTCAAGACCTACCGCTTGCTCATTTCCACTCATCGGGACAATCCACGTAACACGGAAATTTTTGTCGACCCATCCTATAGCCTGGAACCCGGGTAGGTCGTGAATGTAATGCCCTGCATCGTCGAGAAAGCTAGCCTTAGATGTTCCTTCGTTAAATTCCCACCGGTCGACAATGCGCTGCAAAGCAGGAATTCTGGACCGAAGATCAGCCTGAATATCGGCGGAAAGTTTGTCGGCATGTTGCTTCACAAGATTTCTAGTATCTGCCCGATCGGCTTCTCTAAGCGTCCACCAGAAAACTAGAGTCAGAGTAAAGAGTAGTATACCAATAAATACAGGTAACCATGTTGTATTAAGCTGGGGTTCTGTGGATAACGGCTTGTTTGAATTTGTCTGCATAAATCTTCTAGATTAACCCATTTTATATGTGTGCGATATGTTTATTTTAAAATCAATTAGAATATTAGCATATAAATTACGGCTTTCAAAGTGACTTTAGTAAGCAATTCCTTGGTAATATTGTATTCTACATTTTGAATCAATTTTTTTGTATACCAAATTACATGGCATATTATTTTTTGTAATGTGCTCGATAAAGTTTGCAAATATGTAGACTACAGTTTTGTATTTAACATATTTGTCAATCTTTGTTTGGGTTCAAAAATATAAAAGCCTGTAATAGTTGATTAATTTTAAAGCTTAAATATGGCACCTTGCTTGCTTAGTAGAGGTATGTATCCAAATTTACACGGACTGAAACTTTCGGCATTGCTTGCTATCTGCCAAGCTATAGATCAGGCATTGAATCTTGAATCTGCTTTGGACGGAGTTCTTTGCATAATGTCCGAGAAGCTGAGTATGCAGCGGGCGACTGTAACCTTGCATGACCCGGAGACAGGACAGCTGTCCATCAATGCATCTTACGGGCTTACTCATGAGGAACGGCAGCGCGGGGTTTATCGGCTGAATGAAGGGGTTACCGGGCGCATTTTTCAGACTGGTGAACCTTTTTATGTTCCTGATATTACGAAGGAACCTTTGTTTTTGGATAAGACAGGCTCGCGCAAAATTCAGCGCGGTCTTATATCATTTCTTGGAGTTCCTATACTTCTACATGGTGATTCAATTGGCGTGCTGAATGTTGATCGCTTGTTTGATGACGAAGTTGCATTTGAAGAGGATATCGATTTCCTTAAAATTGTTGCTACTCTTATTGGGCAGTTTATTAGCCTTAATGAGAAGGTTAAGGAGCGTGAAGCTGTTCTTAAAAGAGAGAACACGTCTCTCAAGTCGCAGATATCTAAAAACAACAAAGGCCCTTATATTGTCGGACAGAGTTCGTCCATGGTCGAAGTTCAGAGACAGATAGAAAAAGTTTCACCTACGCGGGCTACTGTATTGCTTCTTGGAGAATCCGGTGTCGGTAAAACTTTGATTGCTCGCATTATTCATGAACTGTCGGACAGGAAGGGGCATCCGTTCATTAAAGTGAACTGTGCATCCATTCCCGAAAATCTATTGGAATCAGAACTATTCGGTTATGAAAAGGGTGCTTTTACCGGAGCAGTCGGAACTAGATGCGGGCGCTTTGAAGAAGCAGATTGCGGTACTATTTTCCTCGATGAGATTGGCGAATTTCCTATGAATCTACAGGCTAAGCTTTTGCGTGTGTTGCAGGAGAAAGAGCTTGAACGTTTAGGATCTAATCGAACTCGTACAATTGATGTTCGCATTCTAGCCGCTACGAACCGTGACCTCGGTGAACTTGTTGAGCGCAATGAATTCAGGCTTGATCTTTATTACAGATTGAATATTTTCCCTATTCTGGTCCCGCCATTAAAGGAACGAAAGGAAGACATAACTGGATTGCTTAACCACTTCCTTCAGAAAATGTCGGATGATTATGGTCGGCAGATGTTTTTCACTCCGGCGGCTTTGGATGCTCTAATTACATATGATTGGCCTGGTAATGTTCGTGAGATGCAGAATCTCATAGAGAGATTGGTTATCATGTCTGACAGTGAGTATATTACTCTAGAATTTTTGAAGTCCTACCTCGCTCCCGGACAGAGTTTTGTGCAGAATTCGATTGGACATGAATCAACTAATACCTGTGATGAGCCACCGCATTGCACTTCGCTTAAAGAAGTGGAGCGAAACGAAGTGGTAGCCGCATTAGAGAGAAACGGATGGATTCAGTACAAGGCAGCAGATACTCTTGGTTTGTCTGCTCGGCAGATGGGCTACCGTGTTAAGAGATATGGGTTAGAGTCTATGATTGCAGAAGGGCGTGCTCGTCTTAGACGCATGAAGGATGGAGTTGAAGTTTAGAAGTTTTTGATGGTTGTTGGTGTGCTTATTTAAAAATACCCGGCTAAAGATGATTCTTTTTCCGGGTGTTTTTATGCTTTAATTTTAGTGTTTTAAAATAATATTGCTCAAGTAAAAGCCCCGTCAGACAATAAGTCCGACGGGGCTTTAAGCATCTACTTTTTATATAAACCTAACCGCAACTAGTACCCGTCCCAGTACAACATGCTCCTGCTATTCCGCCTTTTCGGCTGCTTAGCTTACTTATGTCGCCTGTTGTGTATACTGCGCTTAGCGCATCTTCGATGAATCCGCTTACCACATGGCATTCCATGCCGCTTTCTTCAAGCAAAAGCTGTGGAGTCTGACCTACTGCGGCGCTTAGTACCGCTCTACAGTCTTTGAAAGCCGCAGCCAGATCAGCCCAGCGTTTCGGGCCGCAGCCAGATTTTGGGGCCTGACGTTCTTCGATTAGGTGGAATCCTCCTGAATCAGATTCTCCCCATATATAAAAGGACTTAGCTTCACCTAAGTGCTGATTAACAAGCAGTCCTTCGCGGCTGGCAACTGCCACATACGGGCGCGAGGCTAGTGGATCGATAGGCTTGAGTTTTGAGCAAGCCTGCAATGTTCCGCAAAGTGATGCTGACTTGTCATCACCGAGAAGTCCTACTGCGTCAGCGCGGCAACGCTTACAGTGAGTCATCTGCTTGATAACTTCGCCTGCTTCTTTGCGCAGCGGTCCGATTATATCATGCTTAGGCTCCATAACGTTTGCAAAAGGAGTGTCAGCAGTCGGTTTAATGGGGATCATGTTCTGAATATCCGCTCCAAGCTCCGCCACAACTTTTGCAACTTCTACTATGTGATCTTCGTTTATGCCCGGGATAACGATGGAGTTAACCTTAACGATTATCCCACGCTCTTTAAGTCCTTTGATCGCTTCAAGCTGGCGTTCGAGGAGTATTTTGGCTCCCTTTTCACCGCGATAAACGACATTGCCATCTTTCACCCATGAGTAAATTTTTGCGCCAATTTTAGGATCTACTGCGCTGATAGTAATTGTAACGTGGGATACTCCAAGTTCAGCTATATCATCCAGATAAGGCAGGATTCCCATGCCGTTTGACGACAGGCAGAACAGAAGGTGTGGGTGCTTTTCATTTAGCAGACGCATGGTTTCAATTGTTTCTTCAGCGTTTGCGAATGGGTCGCCGGGACCGGCAATACCTGCAACTGTGATGCGAGGCTCTTTTGCTAGCACTTTATCCATATATTCTGCGGCCTGAAATGGTTTCAGAACTCCGCTGGTTACGCCTGGGCGAGATTCGTTTACACAATCATATTTTCTATTACAGTAGTTGCACTGAATATTACATTTGGGTGCGATAGGTAGGTGAACTCTGCCGCACGAACCGGCTGTTTCCTTATTGAAGCATGGGTGCTTGCTTGTATCTTTCATTAGTTTGGCTCCTACTGTTTATTCAAATTCGCTTTGGATTTTATGTTTACAAGTATCCGTAGCCGATATCACTGTCAGTCTGCTTCTTTTCAAGCACTGCATTTACAATCTTGTCGAACATTGAGAGTGCTCCGCCATATCCAAGGTGAAGGATGCGCTGACCACCGAAACGGTCATGAATTGGGAAGCCGACGCGGATAAGTGGAATGTTCCATGCTTTGGCATATTTATACCCCTTGGAATGGCCGATCATAAGGTCCGGTTTAAGTTCACCGGCTTCATCAGCGATGTCCTGGAAATCGACACCTTCGCGAATTATCGGCATTTTGCTTGCGACGCCATCAGTTACTGCTGCGATAGATTCTGCCATGCCTCTGCCGCGTGCTCCGGTTCCTGCGAGGATGACATCAACTCCAATCTCGCTAAGGAATGCACATAGCCCGGTGACTAAATCTTCTTCGCCGTAAACAACTGCGCGTTTGCCGAACACGTATTTGTGTCCATCAACATATGCGTCGATTAAACGGCCACGTTCGAGTTCGTAACGGCGGGGTGTGGGGGTTCCGGTGATGTCTTCGAGGGTATCGAAAAGAACATCGGTTTCACGCAGTCCCATTGGGATACCTATGCGGTGGTTTTTTACTGCGAAATTCTTTTCGAGAGCAACTCCACCTGTTCTTGGTCCAAGACAACGACCGAATTCAATTGTCCCGCTTGCGGCTGACATATTCTTGATGTCTGCGATGGGTGTTCCGCCGGATGGTATTTTTACGTAATCCTCAAGTGCGGGGCCATCCAGTGTTTCAGAAATATCTGGTAGAATAGTGGATTTGACTCCGAAGTGGTCACAAATATCTTTCAGTTCACGAACATCTTCGCAGGAGATCATGTTTGGAAGAATGTTTACGCTTCCATCAGCTTCTGCTTTTTCAGTACAAAGCTGTTCAACCATGGAGCATACAGCCCCGTGCCAGCCATCAGTATGTGTGCCGTTGTAGCTTGCAGTTGAAACTCTGACGATTTTAGGCAATTTAAGGTCACCAAATTCCTTATGGAATTCATGCAGAATCATTGGAACGTCATCACCGATGGTTTCGGTCAGGCAGGTTGTTGCCACTCCGATCATTTCCGGTTCGTACTTCTTCATGACGTTCAAGATGCCCTTTTTCAGGTTCGCTCCACCGCCGTAAACTGCAGCTTTTTCCCCGAGTGCTGAGGAAGCAATATCCACCGGTTCGCGGAAATGACTGATAACGTAACGTCTCATATATGTTGCGCACCCCTGTGATCCGTGAAGGAAGGGGATGGAACCTTCAACTCCGCGGAAGGCCATTGCTGCACCGAGTGGTGTGCAGAGTTTGCAGGCATTGGTGGTGGAAACGAAATTAGGTCTTTCCACTTTGTTCTTAACTTTACTCATTGCCTGCCTCCTTTTCGATTGTATTAATTTTATTTGCGCGTCTTGGTACAAATGACCAAACCGGGCTCATTACTGAGGAGTGAACTTCACGGGCGAAGTTGAGCATTCCTTCGAATCCTTCAAGAGCTTCTTTGCGTTCGTGGTTATGATCGCAAAATCCTACGCCCAGTTTGTATGCGATGGGCCGCTCTTTGACGCCGCCTACGAATAGATCAACGTCCTTTTCTTTGATGAAAGCTGAAAGCTCGAGCGGGTTGGCATCATCAACAAGGATGGTGCCGGGATCGGAAATCCTTTCCAGCTCGGCGTAGTCTTCTTTGGTTCCGGTCTGTGAACCGACCATGACTACCTTCATGCCTAGGTGCCTAAACGCTTTTAGTAAGGAGAAAGCTTTAAATGATCCGCCAACGTACATGGCGACTTTTTTGCCTTCTAAATCCTTACGGTAGCGGGCGACTTCCGGCATGAGCTTCGAAAGCTCTTCTTTAACGAGCTCTTCAGTGCGTTTTACAATGTTCGGGTCGATATCCTTAAAGAAATCAGCCACCTGATAGAGGGAGTCTGCCATATCTTCTATGCCGAGGTAGGAGACTCGTATAAAAGGTTTGCCGTACTTTTCTTCCATCATTTTCGCCAAATCGAGAGTCGCACCCGAACACTGTACGAGATTTAAAGCCGCACCATGACTGCGGCCAACGTCCCTAACGCGCCCGTCGCCAGTAATATTGGCAACGACTTCAACGCCCATACGTCTGAAATATTCTCTGATAATCCAAATCTCTCCAGCGAGATTAAAGTCGCCTAAAATATTTACGGAGACTGGAGATACATCAGAAACATCTTCGGTACCAACAAGCTTGAACATGGCTGTACAAGCAGCCAGATATCCTTCGCGCTTACTTCCTTTAAAGCCTTCAGACATCACGGGAAGAACTGGGATTCCTTTCTTTTCGCTCATCTGTCTGCATACCGCTTCAAGGTCATCACCGATGATTCCGACTATGCAAGTAGAGTAGACGAAAGCTGCTTTCGGACTGTGACGATCAATAAGTTCATCAAGAGCCGCTTCAAGTTTCTTTTCGCCTCCGAAAATAACGTCCACTTCCTGAAGATCGGTGGAAAAGGATTGTCTGTGGAGTTCCGGTCCGCTGGAAAGAGCTCCGCGGATATCCCATGTGTAAACAGCGCAACCAATGGGGCCGTGAACAAGATGCAGCGCATCAGCTATGGGGTAGAGAACAACTCGCGATCCGCAGAAAACACATGCACGCTGGCTGACTGCCCCTGCTAGGGATTCACGGTTGCAAGCGATATCTATGTCGCCCTGTCCGGTTCTGTGGATCTGATCCTTTCTTTCTTCTAATATGGCATTAGTCATGGCTTTACCTTTATGAGTGACGCTTTCTCAGACAAATGAGACGGGTAGATTCCCACCCAAGATTTTTATAGAAATTAAGTGCCGGGAAATTTTCGCTGTCTGCGAGCAGTTGCAACCGTGTTGCTTTATGCTCTCTTGCGTATAATCCGACAGTATTCATCAGCATTGCTCCAATACCGCGTCCTTGCCATTCATTATGAACAACCACATCTTCGACTACGAGCGACAGCCCGCCTTCCGCTGTGGAAATAAGAAACTGCCCGGAACACATGCCAACCACCATTCCGCGGTTTTCAGCGACTATAATGCACCCCTGATTGCTTTCTAGAAGCATCTCAAGTCCTCGAAGCTGCGTACCTCTATTTGCTGTGAAGTCTGTTTCTATGGAGAAAAGCATCTCCAGCAGCATTACGAGGCTGTTCAAGTCTTCGTGGGTTGCGGGGCGTATTATAGTTGTGCTTGGCATGATCATTTTCGCTTCTTAGGAAATTAAGTATTTAGCACAAGGTTCGCCGTCTTCGAGGCTATCAAGGATTTCGTCGATAGCTTCTTCTGAATCAACACCTTTGAACCACCAGTTTTCAGGCTGAATAACGAGAACCGGACCAGCTTCACACTGCTTGAGACAAGTGGTTGCAACAACAAGAGCATCAATGCCGCGATCAATTGTTTCTTCTTCGATATACTGTAAAAAACCTTCAGTCTGTTTGTGGCAAATGCCTTTAGGATCTCCGCCTGCTCTAAAACTCTGACAACAAAGGATCATTTTTTCTGGTGTAGCCATTTTCTAATCTCCTATTAAAATCTTTATTTTTTACGGTTTGTTACTTCTTACACTTTTTCTTTTTGCCGCCACCGTAAATGGCATCAACCATGCCTTCTACGTTTTCGTCGGTGACTTCGACGCGTAAGCCGCTTTGGCTTAAAATTTTCTTTGGACTGTCGCCGGCACTTGCAGTGAGCAGGATGAAACAGTCATTTAGCAATTCACTCAGCTCTTCCCATCTTGAAGATCCACTGCCAGCTTTTGGAGCCATGCGTGTTTCAAGGAGGCAGGCCAAACCATCTTCGCGCGGTCCATAAATCAAAATTTTTGCAGCGTGGCCGAGGTGCATGTCGACATCCATGCCGTTAGAACTAACTGCCGCGACATTTGGTCTTTCCTTAGTCGGCTTAGGCAACATGTTTGTTTCTTCATCTTTTACTAAGGAACCGCATTCATCCCATTCGGGCATAAGTTCCATGTATTTACCTGCAAGGTCGCGTGCTGTAGCCATCATTTCGCTACTAGTTGTTTCAAGCGGAGCAGACTGATCATCATCGTTAGCAATGAAAGGAGTGACAGCCATAATGTCTGCGCCAAGTTCTTTCATGGACTGAGCTATTTCACCGATGTGCTTAATGTTTTCGGGGTAAACTGTGGTGTTAATTTTCACAGTCAGTCCGGCTGCTTTGAAAGCCTTCACTGCATTAGCCTGTTCGCTTATCAGTAATGATGCCGCTTCCTTTATGGGCATATTCTTCTTGGAAGGCCTGATCCAAGCATAAAGTTCTTCAGCCATTTCGGGGCTCAGAGCATCTACAAGAAGGGTGACATGGGACATGCCTAGTTTCGCGAGTTTTTCCGCGTGAACATCTCCCCCTATTCCAAGTGTGGTCATGCAAAGGGACATGTCCGGATACTTTTCTTTGACCAGTTCCAAAGTCTGAAAAGTTAATTCGGGGATAACTAGGGGATCACCGGGACCTGTGATCCCAACAACTCCAATTTCGCGTCCATCTGCGATAACAACTTCAAGCCAGCTGAGTGCTGCTTCAGGCCGAATTGCTTCCTGAATTTTTTCAACAGAACTGTAGCGAATTCGCGAATTTGCACGAGGCGCAACTGGCAGGTGAATTCTATCTACAGACTTACGGGCAGAAGGACCGAAGCAAGGATGTGATGAGTATGTTGAACTTGAATCTGTCATGGCGCTATGTTCCTGCTTAAAAAATTATTTGTTCAGCCCGATAAAAGTTTTTGAGGGGGGTCTGGGGGGAACCTTTTTTCAAAAAGTTCCCCCCAGCCGCCGGAGGCATTTCTTCTCTTAAAGTACGAGTTCGAAGCTTTCTTCTGGTTCGTCACGATCTTTGCGATCGAGTAGAAGATTCAGAATTGATTCGAGCAGACGGAGTCCGCCTTTGTAGCCTACAGTCGGGAAGTACTGATGTCCCTGACGATCAAGGATCGGGAATCCCCAACGGAGGAATGGAATATCTTCGTCACGGGCAACATACTTTCCGTATGAGTTTCCGATGAGGAGATCGACAGGCTCATTCTTGATCCACTGGTGGAGCTGGAATAGGTCGCCTTTCGCTTTAACATTAACTTCACCCGGCATATCGGCAGTGATTTCTCTGATGCGTTTCTCGAATGCTTTACCCGGTGTTCCTGTGATGACATGAACTGGGATCATGTCGATGGAACGAAGGAATTCACACATGGAGATGAGCTGATCTGGATCACCGAAGATAGCTACCTTTTTGCCGTAGAAGTACTGGTGCATGTCGGAGATAAGGTCGACAAGCTGACCGCGTTCGTTAGCAATTGAATCTGGAACACTTACGCCTGCTACGGTGCGGAGAACGTCTACGAAACGGTCAGTTGCAGCGAGTCCGAAAGGCATGTCCAGAACGGTGCAAGGTACTTTGCACTTAGAGTCGAGCCAGCGTGCTGCGTCTGCGGAACACCATTCGCCTAGTGCGAGAGTTCCGGTTGCGCCGCCTGTGTCCTTAAGCTCTTTCATTGTTACGCCGCCTTCAGGGAACATCTTGTATTCGCCGGTCAGGGGTGAATCAAGCACTCCTGAAGTATCGGGGAACAAAGTTATTTTGATGTCCATCATTGAGGCTAAACGTTTAATTTCTTTCATGTCAGAAGGTTCAACCCAGCCCGGAATAATATTAACTTTTCCGTTCTTTGGTGTGCCTGGAGTTGCAAGCTGAGCCATGGCTTTAACCATGTTGCTGAACCCTGTGACGTGTGAACCAACGTAACTTGGAGTTGGTGCTCCGATGACGAATTTACCTTCAGGTATTTTCCCGTCTTTCTGAGCTTTATGTGCAATCTGCTTGAGGTCATCACCAATTGTTTCTGAGAGACAAGTGGTGTGAACTGCGATTACTTCAGGTTCGTAAACGGTGAAGATGTTTTCAATCGCCTGTAGCAGGTTTGCCTGTCCTCCGAATACTGATGCGCCTTCTGTGAAGGAACTGGTCGAGGCTGAAACCGGTTCTTTATAGTGTCTTGTTAAAGCTGATCTATGGTAAGCACAGCAACCCTGTGAACCATGGCTGTGCGGCAAACATCCGTGGATGCCGAGAGCTGCATACATGGCTCCGATTGGCTGACAAGTCTTGGCCGGATTGATCATCAGGGCCTTGCGTTCACTAACTTCTGTGGGGGTGTGTCTGAGTAACATTTTCTATTCTCTCCTATTATTCCCACACGAACGTAGCGGTGAGTTCGGGGTTCTCCTGCCAAGGAGCTTTCATGTAGCTCCAAACCTTGCTGTTAACCAAGCGGTCCATTTCATGATAGAAATTAACTGCTCCTTTGAATCCTGCGTATGGTCCGCCGGAGTCATAACTGTGGAGCTGCTTCATAGGAACACCCAGCTTCTGGATTGAGTATTTTTCTTTAATACCCGCACAGAAAACATCAGGTTTCAATATTTCAACAAGTTTTTCGGCTTCGTACTGGTTCAGGTCATCGATAATGATGGATCCGTTATCCATATCTCTGTTTAGTCCGTCATACTCTTTGAACTTGAATCCGGCAGCTTCGAGAGCTTTCACTTCGTCTGAAGTTTTACGCGGGTTGTAGAGTTTCTCGTCTGCTTCAATTGTGAGTTCTTCTATATTACGGGAATCTGAGTCTACTTTTAAACTTGGAATGACTTCACGGCCTTCATAATCATCGCGATGAGCGAATTCGTAACCGGCGGAGATAGTTTTCATACCCATTTCAGCGAACAGATCCTGATAGTGATGTGCACGGGATCCACCGACGTAGATCATTGCTGTCTTGCCTTCGGTGCGAGTGCGGACTTCAGCAGAGATTGCTTCAACTTCAGGCATTTCTTCTGCGATAACGTCGTTTATTTTTTTGATGAGAGCTTCGTCTCCGAAGTATTCACCAATTTTGCGTAGTGACTTGGCGGTACTTTTTGCGCCGATGAAGTTTACTTTGATCCATGGAATGCCGTACTTAGTTTCAAGCATATCTGCGACGTAGTTGATGGAGCGGTGACACATTACGCAGCTGAGGTCCGCATGCTGAGCGGATGCAAACTGGTCGTATGTGGAGTTACCGGAGAAAGTGGATATGTTTGATATTCCACATTTCTTAAGGATGCGGTCGATTTCGAAACCGTCACCACCAATGTTATATTCACCGAGAAGGTTGATTTTGTAGTCGCCTTCTTTAGGTGTAGTGTTTTCACCAACGAGGTGAGTAAAAACCTGATTGTTTGCTATATGGTGACCAGCTGACTGAGAAACTCCCTTGTAACCTTCACAGGAGAATGCAAATACGTTGCAATCTTCATATTCAGCAGACATTTTTCTTGCTACAGCGTGAATGTCATCACCGATTAAACCAACCGGGCAGGTTGCGAAAATACAGATACCTTTAGGGTGGAACAGGTCGTAAGCTTCTCTGATTGCAGCTTCTAGTTTCTTTTCTCCACCGAAGATGATGTCCTGATCCTGCATATCTGTTGTAAGGCAGTATGGGATGTAATTATCGCCGTCAGGGCCTGCATCTGTCTGGTTACGTCTAGTCAGCCATGCATAAAAACTACATCCTACAGGACCGTGAACGATGTTTAGGATGTCACGGGTCGGTCCCATGATAACGCCCTTACAACCTGCATAAGTACAACCACGCATGGTGATAATGCCGGGAATGGTACGAACGTTTGCTACGATTTCAGAAGAGGCTGCTTCGCCCCCTGATGCTTCATTGATCATTATCTGCTTGGCGCGTTTTCTAGCCACCTTCGGAGGATACTTCGAGAGTATCTCTTCCTTGATATCGGTGGGATTCCACTGCACCATTTTCTTAGTTTTAGTCATTTTCCTAATCTCCTTGGTGCTTAAACGATGGAACTTTCGCCTGTTTCGGCTGTTCTTACACGGACCGCATCTCCGAGAGATGTTACAAATATTTTTCCGTCGCCGGGTTTGCCAGTTTGGTTAGCTTTGATGATGGTTTCGACAACTTCGTCGACTGCATTGTCCGGCACTACGACTGTCAAAATACGTTTAGGGTAAAGTTTCCCTTTTTCGCCGAGCATTGCTGCAGCTTCTTCATATCCGCTTTCAGCTCCTTCAAGAAGAGCTGTGTTTACGAATCCTTTTCCTCGTCCCTGAGCTTCGTGTGCGAAGAAGGCATCTACGCCTGCTTCGTCTAAAGCTGCTTTGGTGCGGTTCATCATGTTCATCCGCACTACTGCGACTATTTCCTTCATTACGCGTCTCCCTCTGTGGCTCCTTCTTTTACGCCGGAGCTGATAGTGTAGACATCGCCAACTTCTGAAACAAAGATCTTACCGTCTCCGAAAGCTCCTTTGGTTCCTGATCTTGCAGCGTCCATGATGGTGTCGATTACAAAGTCTTTGTCGACAGCCTTAACTACACTCATGAGCATAGTTTTAGGGATTTCGTCGTAAGTCACTTCGCCGATTTTGATGCCGCGCTGTTTACCGCGGCCAGCTACTGAATATTTTGTGACGGCTGGAAATCCATTGTCCATGAGGGCTGCTAGGACGTCGTCTGCTTTTTCGGGTCTTACAATTGCTCTTACCATGATCATAATCTTGTTCTCCTATTCTGGGTTGTGAGTAGAGTTATACAGAGTGGGACTTAAGCTACTTCCATCAAACCAAAGTCGAGGAGAAGCTGTTCGAGTTCTTCAATTTCAAGGGGCTTTGGAACAACAAACATTGTGTTGTCATCGATTGCTTTTGCGAGGCCGCGGTAGGCATCAGCCTGCGGAACCTGATCATTCCATTCGATGACAGTTTTACGATTGATTTCTGCGCGCTGTACGTCATTATCGCGAGGTACAAAGTAGATCATCTGTGTGCCGATTTTCTTGGCAAGTTCTTCGATCATCTCTTTTTCGTTGTCTACATTACGGGAGTTACAGATAAGACCACCAAGGCGGACGCTACCTGACTGTGCGTATTTCATGATACCTTTACAGATGTTGTTAGCTGCATACATGGCCATCATTTCACCGGAAACAACGATGTAAATTTCTTCTGCTTTACCGTCACGGATAGGCATTGCGAATCCACCACAAACAACATCACCTAGTACGTCGTAGAATGCGTAGTCGAGTGCTTCAGATTCTTCATATGCGCCGAGGTTTTCGAGCATATTAATGGAAGTGATGATACCGCGACCAGCACAACCAACTCCTGGCTCAGGACCACCGGACTCAACACACCATGTGTCGCCGTAACCGGGCTTGCGGATATCATCGAGTTCTACGTCTTCACCTTCTTCACGAAGAGTATCGAGAACTGATTTCTGAGCTAGGCCACCGAGTAGGAGGCGGGTGGAGTCTGCTTTAGGGTCACAGCCAACTACCATTACTTTTTTTCCCATGGTTGCTAAACCAGCTACTGTGTTCTGAGTAGTTGTGGACTTGCCGATTCCGCCTTTTCCGTAAATTGCTACCTTTCTCATTTTTTTCATGACTGCTCCTCCAAGGGGTTATTTTTAGGTTTAAATTTTCGTTGATGCTGACTCTCATAAGGCAATACGCGTGCCAAACTTGATTTATGATATTAAGTGTCTGAAATGTATATGTTTGTGTGTAGAAATACACTTTGTAAGGAATCTACACAAAACGTAGGAACCTACACAAATCACATACGAAAATGTATCTTCCTACAAAAGTGTGTTTTTTAAGTTGAGGCGGGAGTCTTTCAGTAAGTGTTGTTATTTAAGCATGATATAGGATGAGATGGACTTGGCATCGTACGTGCTTAGTAAGTGTATCTACTAAACTACAAGGAGCCAGCCATGTTGATAGATACAACACTAAGAGAAGGCGCACAGTTGTTCGGTGCTTACTTTAATATAGATACTCGCAAGCGCATTGTTTCAGGGCTTATGGCTCTAGGTGTGGATGAGATAGAACTTGGATGGGTTGGACAGGATGATTTGCTTGAACTCGCCGAGTATGCCCGTTCATTAAAAGGGAATGCAAAGCTCAGCGTATGGAGCCCCTGCCGTGAAGCGGACATTATTAAAGTTTCCATGCTCCCGATTGATCGTATCAATATAGGTGTTCCCGTTTCAGACCTTCATATAGAGAAGAGGCTGAGCACTGATCGTGATGGATTGCTGAAGAAGCTGACTCATACTGTAAAGGTCGCACTAGATAACGGCATCGAATATGTCTCTATCGGTCTTGAAGATCTATCAAGGGCCGATGAAGGTTTTGCACTGACAGTAGCTTTGCTCGCGAAAATTTCAGGAGCATCACGGGTTCGTCTTGCAGATTCACTTGGCCAGCTTACTCCAAAAACTACTGAACATTTGGTGCAGCTGTTCAGCAGCCAGATCAACATCGATTTTGCGGTCCATTGTCATGACGATTTCGGCATGGCGACAGGGAATGCTGTAACTGCTCTTGCTTCGGGCGCAAAATATGTAGACGTCAGTGTGCTGGGGATCGGAGAGCGGGCCGGCATTGCTGCTACTGAAGAACTAGTTGCATACCTTGCTCTCAAAAATGATAGCCATAAATATTCTACGGAAGCGTTAATGGATCTCTGCAGCTTCGTATCAAACGCAGCTGGAGTTCCTATTGCGCGCACAAAAGCCGTTGTTGGTACCGATATTTTTGCGTGTGAATCTGGTTTGCACGCCCATGCATTAAGCAAATCACCCGAATTATTCGAACCATATAATCCAGAGCGTGTGGGCAAAACCCGCAAGCTGGCAGTTGGAGGTAAGAGCGGTAGAGCTGCGGTCGTTTCGGCATTAAGCGATTGCGGTTTGGACTCGTTCATCCGGGATATTTCCGGGCGAGATCTTTCCGCCCTTACACAAGCTGTAAGGAAACTATCATGTGAACTTGAGCGTCCGCTTACCAAGGGGGAGCTGTTGAATCTGACTCAGTCAGAAAATTAAAGAGAAATGGTAATACCTGATGTAGGCGTCAGATTGTCCTAATAATTAGTCGCGGGCGGCGGCTTCTATTTTTCGAGTGTATTAAAGCTGTTTTTTGATTACAGCGACCTGTGGAACTGGGTGCAGGCAAACTTTGGAGGATCCATATGACCTTATTCAAAAGAGTTCTACTTGCCCTTTTATGGATTTGTTTAACCTCTCAAGCGGTAAGTGCTGCAAGTCTTACCGTTGGTTGCGCTGCAAATTTCACAGGAGCTATGAAACAACTTGCTGTGATGTATGAAAAGGAAACAGGTAATGAAATCCTTTGCTCTTTCGGCTCAACAGGAATGCTCTATGGACAGATTACCAACGGCGCTCCTTATGATTTATTTTTTGCGGCCGATGAAAAACGCCCGGATCTTTTATATACTTCCGGCCTAGCTGAAAAGCCGTTGTTGTATGCAACAGGAAAGGCGGTTCTCTGGTCTTCCGATAAAGGGCTGGCAGAGGCTCTTGATTGGAAGGAAGCGGTTCTTTCATCTAAGATAGAACATGTTGCTATTTCTAATCCTAAGACAGCCCCATACGGATCTGCTGCTCAGGAAGCACTGATTAAGGTCGGTCTTCTTGATAAACTTACACCCAAGCTGGTGTTCGGGAAAAGTGTCGGAGTTGCGTTTCAGTTTGCATATTCCGGTTCCGCAGAGGCCGGATTTATTGCTCTTTCGCAGGCTCTGTCGGGTAAAGGTATGGAAGGTAAATATTGGGCTATTCCCGAAGCTGGTAAGGTTAAGCAGTCCGTGGCCATTATTAAATCAGGTAAAGTTTCTGAGTCCGGCGCATTCTTGGCATGGATGAAAACTCCCTCCGTCCGCGAGGTTATAAAGGAGTATGGCTATGAGTAATATGGACTTGTCATCTTTATGGGTGACCGTAAAACTTGCCTTAGTGGTGACTCCGATACTTCTAGTTATATGTTTACCGCTTGCGCACAGTCTTGCGCGCGGAAATATGCCGGGTAAACGCTTCATTGAAGCGGCCTGTAATCTTCCTATGGTTTTACCACCAACCGTGCTCGGCTTTATATTGCTTTTTGTTCTTGGGCCGCAGTCGTTTATCGGTGGAACATGGAAATCATTGACGGGTTCAAGTCTGACTTTTTCTTTTAGCGGGCTGGTATTCGGCTCCATTCTATATAGTTTACCTTTCGGAATCCTTCCCATGCGGGCGGCCTTTGAAAAGGTTGATCCGGGAATAATAGAAGCTTCCCGAGCTTTAGGGATGAATCCGTTTCAGACATTTATATATGTCACGCTACCTAATGTTGTGGGCGGAATAACTGCCTCAGCGGCCCTTATTTTCGCACATACTGTGGGAGAGTTCGGGGTAGCTCTTATGATCGGAGGCTCTATTCCAGGCTCAACACGCGTTGTTTCCATAGCCATTTTTGAACATACAGAAACCCTCGATTATGGTGCGGCAGGTATGCTTTCGCTTACTCTTCTTGTTATCAGCTATGGAGCTTTGCTGCTCATAGGCAGGCAGAACGGTGGGCATCCTCTGTCTGTTTCACCAAATACAAATTGCAGACAGGTTTATGCTGAAAAACATTCAAAATGCTACCGCAAAAAAGGGCCGCTAAGCCTTAGCGCTTAGCTGGTTTTAAATATTTATTTAGATAGGCTTCCTACGGAATCGTCTGTGTTTTTTACTTGTTACAAGTGGAGATTGATATGAATATATGTAAAACAAAATTGGGTGATGTTCCTGTTGCTGGTCCGGTAGAAATGCACATTAACGGTGCGGTAAGTATCTGTTCACCATCTGGAGAATGCGTGCTGAAAACTCCTGTTGGTGATCTTGTTCCGCAGTATTCTACTGACGATCTTAGAAGGAAGACTGTTCAGGCACTATCCTTTTTTGATTCAGGACTTCCCAAATCTATTCCACTCGAAGATAAGACTATGGTTACAACTCCACTTGGCAATATGTCAGCAGAACTGGTTACTTTTCACCCTAGTGGCGGGATAAGTAGGATCTTTCCTCTTAATGGAAAATTGTCAGGCTATTGGGCACAGGAAGATGAAGCAAAATTGGCTGATCCTATAACAATCGATACTCCGCTCGGTCCTATTACTACTAAGATTATAGGGCTTAGTTTTTATGAAAATGAAGCTTTGCGCAGTATCACATTGTGGCCGGGTGAAACTATCCACGTTCCTACTCCTGTTGGATCTGTTGAAACTAGAGTTGGAGTGAGCTTTTCATCTGATGGAACGATGGAGTCTGTAGAGCCGGGTGTCCCTTCGCTTATTGATACATATGTAGGTAAAATTCTTGCCTACGATTCTGACGCAGTAGGGATTCACGGGGATTCTAATTCATTGGTTTTCGGGAAGGATGGAAATGTTGCCCACATTGCGACAACCCTAACCAGCGTTATCGCACTAGATAAAGATGGTAAAAAGTCAGTGTTCACCCCTGAACACCGTGAAAGCATCTGTGGTGAAGGTGAAACTGAGGTGGTGCCTATGCATATTGAGTTTACCGAAAAGTCAGTTATGATTTCTCAGAACCCGGATATGCCTCCCATTTGTGTTCCTGTTGAGGGGCATAGCTTTTCAAGTCAGCCTTGCTTGCCGGGTTTGGCGCAGCCTTTAGGGTTTATGCCCTGCTCGATCTAATGTGTTCGATTAGCGATTAAGAGCTAGTTCGAAACTGATGTATGTATAACCGGAAATTGTCACATGGTTAACTTTAGTTGCAATTTGTCCTAGAATGGCTAGGCCCAGAGCGTTCAGTTTCTCGCCGCCAAGTTTTTCTGCGCAGAGTATTTCTCTAGCCGCAATCGCATCTGCTTCAGTCGCAAAGCGAACTCCTCCCGAAGCTTCTACAAGGAGACTCGTTTCATTTTTTCTTATAACGAAGGAGACAGGGCCATCATATTGGATGGCCCTGCACTCATCACAAATGTAAATAAAGACTTCTTCACAGGCCAGCTCCAAATATTTTCCGCATTTTTCATTCAGCTGCAGCTTAGATATCTTAAGTGTCAGTAACCGCATTAGCTCTGTAAAACTATCCATATTAGAACTAACCGTGATTCGCAGTCCGCGTTCTGTTCCGAAAAGAGTTACGATGGTAAGCACTACCGCGACCAGACCACCTAGAGCCACTCCATTTTTAACAAGTGGGTCTAAATAGTGGGGGAATGCTCCGGGAAAGAATTTGTCGCTTGAGGCAATAAGACCCGCGCATAGTGATAATCCTACGATTAGTCCATTGCGATGGTTCATTTCTGCCGTAATAAGTTGCATGCCCGCTGAAAAAAGATGCGCAACCAGAACAACTCCTACGCCTCCAATGACTGCATGCGGCAGGCTTACGAATAAGAGCACCATCTTAGGGGAAAAGGAAACGGTAGCTAATATTAAAGCCGCAATGGCGGCGACCCGTCTGGTCGTGACCCCTGTCATGTCCATAAGCGGAATGTTTGATGAGTGTGAAGATGAGGGTATTCCGCCTGAAAAACCTGCCAATAACATTCCAACTGTATTTGCGTATAATCCGCCTTGAAGGGCATCATAATCGATGTTTCTTTTTTCGGGGGCAGCTATCTGCTGTAGTGCCATGGCATCACCTGTATATTTGATGCTGGTGGCTAGTACCGCCAGAAGAAAAGTGAATGCAATCGCCCAGTGTTCCGGCTGATTCATTTGGATTGATATTCCCGGCCATTCTGCTTTTGGCAGTCCGATCCATGGAGTCTTAGATAGATCGGGGATTACCGGGAGTCCTGCCAAAATAGGTATAGTGCATCCTACAAAAATACCGAGAGCCAATCCCCACGGACGCAATTTTTTCCTACCGAACCATTCTACTGCAAGCATTACAAAAATAGTTATAGCCCCAAGAGCAATATCAACGGTGACGGGCCAATGATTTATGCTGCTTGTGTCTGTCCAGGTTGCAATTGAGTCTTTTAGCAGCCCAACTACAGCAAGCATAATAATCACTCCGCCAACAGTCGGAGTTAGGATATGGCGCATGAATCGTATCAAGTAACTAAAAGCAAATTGAAATGGTGCAGTCAATAAGACCATACCGGCTAATAGTTCCGGCCCTCCAAGTGCAAGAGCTGAGTGTGAGCAGGACATGAATGCTCCGGATGTTCCCATAAACATCGGCGAGCCCAACCCTATTTTTTTGCCGCGTATCAATTGTAATAGAGTTGAAGCCGCAGCACAGAGGGATGTCGTGAAGATCATGTAGTGAGCATTTCCCACAGATAAATTAAGCATATTTGCCAGCATTACCGGCACTAAAATAATTCCAGAGAAAAGGACTATCACGTGCTGAGCTGCCAGCATCATAACTATCCATATGGAAGGTCTTTGATTTCTAGGTGTTTGATCCGTAATTTTTTCGGTTAATTGCATGTAGAAGGCCTAGCATAAGAGTTTATGGCTTCATACTATAAAGGCAGTTTATACCGCCCAGGGGGTGCAGATAGGGATGTTTGATAGCTTTTACGGGTGGTCTAATTTTAATTTTTTAATTTTTTAATTTTTTTTAATTTTTTTAAGCTCATATATTTATATTAAAATATAACGATAATAGGGTGTTCCAGTTTGATGTGGACTGTCTTGCTTTTATGTTTATTACCGACTTTATAGGTCTTAACTTTTCTTAATAAAATATGGGATGCATCTTGCTCGTACTCTAATCAGGGATAAATGTGGCACTTTCTGCCACTTTTAACAGGCAAATTGGAGCAAGGAGGACGGCCATGAGTATTTCAGGTGTTGGCAGTTACATGAGTTCGGAAATGTCTTCTGAGATGATGTCCAAAATGCGTGAGTCGCGTGAGGGCGGGAGTAAAGAAGATTTCGTAAGCTCGATATTTGGAGATAATGACGGCGACGGAAACGGCTTACTTAGTCTTGAAGAATCAGGTATGGGCGAGGATATGTTTGCCTCTGTTGATACAGATGGTGACAGTCAGGTCTCAGAAGAAGAAGTTTTAGCTGATATGGAAAAGCGCCACGAAGAAAAGGCGCTTATGGGCGAGCTTAGCGTGATGATGCAGGGTGGTGGTAGTGGCGAACAAAGTGATCTATTAGATTCTTTCATGGATGAGCTTGATCTAGACGGCGACAGCCTGATCAGCATGGAAGAAAGTGGTTTATCTGAAGAGCTGTTCAGTGTGCTTGATGGCGATGGTGATGGCAATATTTCAGGTGAAGAGTTAGAGGCCTCAACGGCACCACCTCCGCCACCGCCTCCTGCGGAAGACAGTTCTGACGTTACCGCAAGTTCTGAAGTTACTGCAAGTTCTGCTTCGTCTACCTCTGAGTCTGAGAGTGAAACAGAATATGATGAGTATGATCTGAATCAGGATGGCGTAGTTTCAAGTGAAGAATTGCGACAGGCTTTCATAGATGGTGATCAGAGTCTCGCAGGTGTTTTTGGACAAAATGAGAGTCAAGGAGCTGAAAATACTGGAGCTACCTCCCAAAGTGATGGCGCTGACGGTCAGTCTCCACTGACAAGAATGGCAATGCGCGCATATCAGGAACAGAATAACGAAGCTTACACAGGATCTCAGGGAGCAGTTGTCTAGTTTTACTTTGCTCTATAGATAACGGCTTGTTATTGCGGAAAGTAAAAAACTCACGAATGAAATATTCGTGAGTTTTTTGTTGTTTGGTAAAATGAGTAAAGGTGCTGCAAGTTAAAAAGTCTGCGCTATATTGACTCTAATTCGCCATGTTTCCGGTGAAAATGCGGTGTCGATGCGGCCTAAATATTTATTCACCAGCGCTGCAACGCCAACGCCTGCATCGTATTTCATGTCTTGGTGAAGCTCGGATATGGACCACATAGGAGCAACTCGTCCTAGTTCTCCGAATATTATGAACTGAATCCAGTCCACCTTGGCAATGGTCATATTCTTAAATGGATTCCATTTCGGGATATAACGATATTCTGCGCTGTAATATATAGCGGCTTTGTCCCAGAAACGGTTGTTGTCAAAGCCGCGCATGCGGTTGAGTCCACCTAGAGTAGCTCCTTCAAATGAGGGGGGCAGATTATCAGACAAAACGGCTGCGGTCCAAAATCCTAATGCAAGAACTTGCTGCCGCGCATATTCTGTTTCGCCGAAAGATATGAATTTGCTATATTCGAAGTCTATGGAGGTCCAAGAGCTATCGTTAGTCAGAGCGCCTATGCCTTGAGACATTTGCAGTCTTTGCTTACTACCCGTTGTCGGGTTGAGCGGAAAGTCGGTATTGTCATAGCGGATTGCTATTTTACCGCCTGCTGTTTCATAATTCTGCATCCCGTCGATAACATCATCAACACTTTGCTGACGATAAAAAGGGGTCAACTCAAAGTAGGTGAGACCTCCTTTCATTGGATTCCAGTCTTCGCCGCCGGTTGCGCCGGAAACTAACAATCCGTCTTTTAGAGCATAGGTTGCGATGGGGGTATCTTTGGCACCGCCCCATGGAAATATGTATTTGAACGTCGCTTCCAGTCTAGTGTCGTTTCCGCGGCCGCGATATCTGTCATCAACATTTGAATCGTTAGAACCACCTCTGGTTCCTTCGCTCGGGCCGTCGAATATCCACAGGTCCGGTGAATTTTCATAAATAGCAAGTGAGTCAAGGAATATGCGGTTTGAAAAGAAAAGCTCATGGTTGTTAACTACTCCAATCCCTGAAAAAGCGCCGTCAGTTGATAGATACGCGGTTCCACCAATACTCATCTGGCCTTTTTGGAAGCCTGAAATTCCACCTGCCACACCTAATGCGAGACCTATCTGATCGGATCTGAAAATGTACG
Source organism: Maridesulfovibrio frigidus DSM 17176 (assembly GCF_000711735.1). Classification (NCBI taxonomy): domain Bacteria; kingdom Pseudomonadati; phylum Thermodesulfobacteriota; class Desulfovibrionia; order Desulfovibrionales; family Desulfovibrionaceae; genus Maridesulfovibrio; species Maridesulfovibrio frigidus. The sequence continues at coordinate 20,884 of NZ_JONL01000005.1, read as the reverse complement.
GAGCAATAAGTGCACGTGTTCCGTTTGCATCAGCTTCACCTGCTTGTTTAAGTATGGCAGGGCCGAAGGCAGCCTTTCCAGCAAGGCAAGGGATGGCTGTGAATAGCATTGCTGTGAGTATGACAATGCTCATGCAGAATGATGGAAAATTAGTAAGTGTTTTTTTCAAGTTGGGTAGCTTTTGATGCGTTATAGTTGAGTCTTGGGTACGGGGATATTCTCTCCGCATTTTGAGCATTTTATCGATTTGTTCTTATGTCCAATATCAACGAGTTGAATATGCCCACATTTTTGGCACTTGCGCTTCTGCTTAAAAGCGGCCTTGAGAGATGAGTATATTCCCCACATAATTGCATCCTTTTAAATATTCCCTGAGGGAAAAGGTTCGTTTCGTTTTGAGGGATAATTTTGCCACAAAGCAGAACGATTAGATATTACTTGTTGGAGAAAAAAACGGAGATGTAATTAATTCTCTAAGGGGAGGAGGAAAAAGGGGGGAAGTAGCTAAAAGAGCTGAACTAAATTGTTGGGCAGCTGAGTCTCCCAATAACTAGCGTATGAATTTACTTTCGCACTCTATAAAAGCATCGACGACCATGGGATCAAAGTGGTTGCCTCGCCCTTCAAGGATAATGGCGTAGGCTGCTTCATGAGTAAAGGCTTCTTTGTATACACGTTTTTGAGTCAAAGCATCGTATACATCGGCGAGAGCAACAACTCTTGCTGCCAGTGGAATGTCTTCGCCGGAAAGTCCATTGGGATAGCCTGACCCGTCAAATTTTTCATGATGATTGAGCGCAATATCTGCAGCCATTTGCAGGTAGTTTGCGTTGGGGTAACTCTGGGCACACTGATTGAGGGTTTCATAGCCAACCTGGCTGTGCTTTTTCATTTCATTGAATTCATCGGCAGTGAATTTTCCGGGTTTGCGCAGGATTGAATCTGCAATGCCTACTTTGCCGATGTCGTGCAGGGGACTGGTTAGGAAAATATCTTCAACGAAGCTCTGTTGGTAGGTTTTGTCCAGTTTTCCTGTGTTTAGCAGGTTTTCTGCCAGTATTTTTGAAAAATGACGAATACGGTCGAGATGTTCGCCTGTATCTGAATCTCGTGATTCAGCCAGCTTCGCTAATGAAAATATTACAATATCACGTGTTTGCAGGTTGATAATTCGCATGGCTGGTCCGAGTCTGGCAATGACTTCAGCTTTGCGGAAGGGTTTGACTATAAAGTCATCTACACCCTTGGACATGGCATTCGAAAGGTCTTCCATAGAGCTTTTGGAAGTTACCATGATAATGTAGGTGTAATGAACACTTTCTGCTTTTCGGATCTTTTCGCATAGAACAGGGCCGTCCATTCCTGGCATAACCCAGTCCATGACGATGACATCAGGCTGTTCTGACTGCCATGCGTCCCAGCCTTCATCCCCGTCGTTGGCTGTGACTACTTTATGCCCAAGCGCAGAAAGGAGTTTCCCCATCTTCGCTCTGCTAACAAGGTCGTCGTCAACAACCAGTAGTTTCATATTGTCTCCAGTTTCGTAATCTTAAATAAAATTTGAAGTAAACATATTGAGGCATTTATATCCTTTACTAAACACCAAAGTTAATTGCCTGCTCGAGTCGATGACTACTGCCACAGAGGTATTAATTTTGCAATTGTAATGTCTTTTAACTATTTATAACAAAGTTAAATTAAAGTTAAAAAATTATTTTAAAAGAACTGTCAGCATTATCTACAACTCTAAGCGACTCTAATGCCAACAAAACTCAGGATTAGGATTCACCTGTAGTTTCGCATGAATCCGCTACAGGGAGTCTAATTATGAATCGGGTGTTCATTCCTAAAGTTGATTCGACTTCCATAACTCCATTGTGTTGATCTGTAATAATAAAATATGAAACTGACAGCCCCAATCCTGTCCCTTTGCCAACATCTTTTGTTGTATAAAATGGATCGAAGACTCTTTTTCTGACCTTATCATCCATGCCTGGGCCGTTATCCTCAATTTCAACGATTATTTCTCTGTCACCATTTTTAACTCTAAACACGAACATGGGTGATATTGATGTATAATTCTTTTCCGCCATAGCTTCAGCACCATTTTTCAGAATATTCAAAAAAACTTGCTGTATCTCATTGCCGAGGCAGCATACTTTTGAAATTTCAGGCTCATACTCTCGTTTGATTATGACTTTTCTAAAATCGTAATCGTTTTTTAAGCTATAATCGCTGGCGGCCAATTCTACTGTTTTATCTAAAAGAACAGCAAGGTTATGGAACTCAACATTCTTGTTACTTTTCCGGCTGAATTGAAGCATATTCTGTACTATTGTTGAGGCGCGCACTCCTGCTGTTTGAATACTTTCGAGCATTGAAGTTATTCCCCGGTGAGCGAAGTATTCTCTAATGTGTTCCAGGTCCGTGCCGCATTCTTTTGCTGCAGATGTGTTCTTTTCAATATCCGTATAAATACGATTTTTAATATTTTGAACAGCTCCTAGTATTCCTGCAAGCGGATTGTTAATTTCATGCGCCATGCCAGCTGCCAAGCCGCCAACCGACATCATCTTCTCAGTCTGAACCATTATTTGTGCTGTCTTTTTTTGTTCGGTTATATCCACATGGGTGCCGATTAGCCTTATTGGTGATCCATCTTTAGCTGTAACAGCAACTTTGCCGCGGCTTAAAATCCATTTCCATTTTCCATCTTTTGTTCTCATCCTGAATTCTAAAGAAAAGAGGTTTTCCCGGTCATTTTCAGAGAAATTTTTTACGTAATCTCTTAGAAGTTTTTCGGCTCGTCCCCTGTCCTCAGGATGCACCAAACGGCTCCATGTTTCATAAGTATGGGGTAGTTCATAAGAATCGTAGCCTAGCATTTCAAAATATCGAGGATTAAAGTAAGTCTTGTTTGTTTTTAAGTCCCAATCCCAAAGCCCATCACTTACTGCACGAAGGGCCATATCATAGCGCTCTTCGCTGTCTTTAAGGCTTTTTTGAATACGTTTTCGCTCTTCCAACTCGGCTTCGAGGTCTCTAGTGCGCTGCGCAACCTGTCTTTTAAGCGTCCGATTCATTATAGTGAACAATATAATAATGAGAGCAAATAATGCCGTTCCAAGAAGTGCCCAGCGCTTGACTTTATTTGGGTTGAAACCTTGCTCATATTGGACTGACAACCACGTATTTTGTATTGCAGCTACATCTTTATGAGACATGGCTTGAACTGTTTTTGAAATGATTGAAGCAAGCTCGGGCCAATCACTGCGAATTCCCATAGTTAATTCAAGGTCGTTGAATTTTGCGGGGGCTGCTATTTTAAGATTGGAAAGCCCATAGTGACGAATAAAGCAGGCAACCACCGGAAGAGCATTGATAGTCGCGTACGATTCACCGGTAGCTACTTCTTTGAGGGAGTCCAACGTGGGGGTAGGGGTTTTTATTATTTTGAGATTGAAGGATGGATAATTTTTTTCAATTTGTTTTTGCAGGATGAATCGTTCTTGTACACAAACTCTCTTTGCGTCTAGGTCGGCTAGGCCTCCTACAAAATCTGCGTCGCTACGTGTTACTATAACCCAAGGTAAAGTTTGGTATGGCACTGTGAAGTTCATATTTTTTTTGCGATCAGCGGTGGGCTGAATTGCGGGGACCATGTCCACACCTTTCCGCTCTTTAATGTCTTTCAAAGCATCGGACCATGAAATATCCTTTTGAGTGATATATTTGAATTTTATGCCGTATGCTTTGGATATAATGTCGAGGTAGTCTATGGCGATCCCTGATACTCCATTGTCAGTCATCATAAACGGGGGCCAGTTTCCAACTCGTGTGATTACTTCTTGATTATTTTTGAGCCAGACGAGTTCAGCCTCAGAAAGCTGGACTCGCTTTTTGATGGCTTCAATTTCGATGTTACTTGTGCGGCCAGTTTGTTCTTGAGGATCTCCAAACGAAGACTCTGCGGGGATCAATAGTATAAATAAGAAAAATATAAAAATTAAGTCACATTTATAATATATATTTTGTTTTTTAAGTTTGGCGCTTTTTTTTATCATTTATTTCTTTTTCGAAAGTTTAAATAGCGACTTTATATTATGACAGAATTTGAATGTTTAGCACGTAGAAAGAATACCATAGCCGAGATAAAAAATAAATAACTATCACTTAAGAAAGTGGGCTATCTCTGATGTGGTAAAAGTATTTAAATGGATGTCTTGAAAGGTTTTGACCACTATAAAAAATTTAGAAATTTGTTGAGGCTGTAACTGTTTGCTTGGGTTGATTATTGCTATCACGGATGCGTTTAAAATTGCAATTATATTGTGTGGGAATAATCTATTGTTTAGATTGGAGGTTAAGAGATTGGGTGGTGGAAGTGTTGTTAGTGCATAATCTAAGTGGTTTTAACTCTGTGATTATTGGCAAAGTAATTGATCAGTTTATTATGATATAATCTTAAATCAATATGGCGAGAGTGATTGACAATGAATGATATGAAATCGACTATCAGTATAGCTGGAAAGAGCATCTTAATTTTCGGAAATGAATCAAGTGAAGAATGTGTATATCAAGATTTAGTAGACCAGCTTAGAAGGTATAACATATTTGAATCTTTGAACTGGATCGGCAAAAAATCATACCATTTATCAAATTATGATAATGTTAATAGCATTTTAGCCTATGTTTCAATGGTGTTAATAAAACACTGTAATGATCATCGCACAAAAAGTATTGATGATAATGGGCTATTAAAAGTAGTGGAGAGTTACGTTTGTCTTAAAGATCCCCTGTCAGAAGATGGTGATGGAGTAGCATATTTATTACGTTATGGAGCTGTGTGTTGGGATTATGCACGTCCAATTATGTATACCATTCCGAGAACATATCTTTTGTTTTCGAAGTTGTGGGGGGAGTGCAGTAAAGTCACTATAGACCTTAAAAATGATATTGAAGAAATAACAGGGCTAAAGTTAGAAGATTTGCTTTATATGGCCTTACTATTTCATTCTAGATCAAAAAATGGACATGTTCTTAAATATAAAGATTCGAATGTTTCATTGTTGAATGATGAAAATCAAAATTTGTTTTTTAAATTTGTATCCTGTGAATATGAAACCTTTAGGAATGAATGCAAAGAAATTCGGACTGGGTATGAAAAATATTCTTTTAATCCTCTTTTAAAGTTTCCTCTTATCAGGTCGCAAAAAAGGCCATATGAGCTTGATGTTAAGCCGTACTTAGTACCCGTTCCAGATCTGCTACTGTATCGCGTTACCAATGGTCTTTTTTTTGATTTGGCTGAACGCTATAGGGGAAGAAAGAAGGATAATCCTTTTAGAACATCATTTGGATATGTTTTTCAAGATTATGTAGGTGAATTGTTGAAAAGAACAGTTCCTGAACATCAAGTTCTTCCTGAGTTTAAGTATGATAAGACCAATGATTCTCCTGATTGGTTGCTGTTGGATGGAGATAAACTAGTGGTTCTTGAAGTGAAGCATCCCATACTATATTTGAATGCAAAGCAATTTGGAGAATCTGCTACTGTCAAAAAAGATTTAAAACAAACTATTGGGAAAGCTGTTATTCAGTTGTATAAATTTGAAGAAGCTATAAAAAGTAGTAATGACATCAAATTGTCTCGTTTTAAACAATGTAAAATTCAACGATTAATAGTTACCTACGATAGTGGATATTTTTTAAATTCATTTATAAAAGACTGCTCTGAAGAAATACTGAAAGATAGTATTGGTGTTGTTCCTGATAATTTTGACTTCCAAGCTATTTCAATAGATGATTTCGAGTATCTTATAGGGGGATATGGGAAGTATTTGTTTTCTTTTTTAAAGAACAAAGTATGTTCTAAAGAGCATCGAGAGATGGATTTCAGGGAATATATTTATGCTCAAAACAATTCTGATCAATGTAAGAATGAATTTTTAGAAAGTGTGTTTGATGACTTTTTATCAAGACAATGCCGGCGGACCTCAGAATAGTAATCCGATATTCCAGTTTTACATTTTTAACAGATTTCTTACTCGATTTCATAAGAAAAAGGGCTAACTAATTCCTTAGTTAACCCTCTTTTTATCTCTTTCAATAATACGAATCTGTAGATCCAAGCACACACCTAAGCGCTTTTGTGCTCAACTTCATATTCCATCAAAACCCTTACAAAGAATTCCACAAAGTCTCAGCCATAGGCTCATAACCTTCTTCCTGCGCTTTAACATCAAGATGCACTAAACTTAGCGGTGCAATGCGCGGATCAGGCATTTCTGTTAAATCGCGGGTGTCGATGGTGACGTAGTATCGTTTGCAGGTATCGCAAATATCAGCGCGTTCTGTCTTTGTTTCTTCTGACTGAAGGTAGCTCAGCTTTTTATAATCTTCGCTATCACACCATGGACAAATATTTCTTTTGATGCGCCATTGGTGATCGCAACATGAGCAATGCATCCAGCGTTGTCCACCATGGCCTGCCATGTATTCGGCATTTTCGGTTATTTTCTTCTTAAGTAATGACATGTCCGGGAAGCAGCCGCAGATCGGACAATATCCTTTATTCCAAACCATGTTTTCGATTTTTACTGCGGCTTCATCCTTCATGCGATTCATGAAAGGTTTGAGCGAAAGTGAACCTAAAATTGTAAGTATTGTGATATCCACACTTGCTTCTTTTGCAAAAACTTCGATAGCGTTGTTATCTTCTTCCCATACGCATCTTGCTAAGTCATTGAGACTGTCTGAATCTTTCAAAGCATCGATTATATCTGTAACCTTATCGGCTATTGCGGGCATTCCTTCAGCAAGGGCCGAAGCCATATTCCAAAAAATTTTCGAAAAATAATTGTCTAGGCTAGGCATATCCATACCTGCGAGAATTGGAACTCCCTGTTCAAAGCGTAGAGCATCAGCTTCGGGGGTTTTAAAGTCATTCCATTTTTCGAGCAGAATGCGGCCGTCTTCCTGCGCCTTTAGTATTGGACCGAAGGCATCAAAAATATTTTCTAAAGCGGGAGTTTGCTCACGCAAAGCAAGGAGTCCAGTTAGTACATCGTGCTTACTGGTTGAGGGGGACTGAATATTTTCCATAAAATTTACTCCTGCTTAAAACGGGGCCTGAATAAATTCGGGCCCCGGGTTATAATTTCAACTATCCGAAGATACGCTTTGCGGGCTTAGTCATGCCGGCAAGGAAGTTCTTGCGCGACATAGGTTGTCCGACTGCCGAATTGTCAGCAGTTACAAACTCATAGTAGCGTTCTGGCGTATCCATAATCAAGTAGACGATGTTTACATCGTCAGCATCGACTATTGAAGCTCTTGGGTATTCTTTTTTGACTTTCACAAGAGTTTTCTTAGCCAAAGCTAACATATCAGCGCGGTCTCCGTAGTTCATGGTTCCGGTCGGGCAAGTCTTTACACACATAGGTATAAGTCCTGCCTGCTGACGATCGATACACATATCGCATTTCATCATCATTCCAGTTCCAGTATTACGGCGTGGAACATTGTAAGGACAAGCTTCGGTAACTTCTTCGCACTCATCTTCTTGCAATTTCTTGCAAAGATCAGTGTAGATAATAGCACCGGTTTTTTTGTCCTGAACAACTGCACCTTCCACGTAACTATTGGCAACTTCCAGACAAGGAGCATCAAGGCAATGGCGACACTGGTCGGGGAAGAAATACCACTCGACCTTGCCGTCTATGCGATGCTCGCTGAAACGTACCAATTTATAAGTTGAAGCGTTCAAATCAGGTGGATTCTGATGTGTTCCGCTTTGTTTAGTAGCTGTCGTAGGTAGATCGTGCCATTCCTTACAGGCTATCTGGCAACCGCGACAAGCCGTACATCTCGATGTATCGACAAAGAATGCTTTAGGCATTTTTTACTCCGTATCGGACGGGTCTACTGACCCGGCTTAGTTGCAAATTACACAAGCTCTGTGACTTTTTTAGCCTTGCTAACATTAACAAGACAGGCCTTATACTCAGGAATAGTAGTATTTGGATCACCTACAGCCGGAGTCAGACGGTTGGTTGCGTCACCAACTCCTTTTGTGGTCCAACCAAAGCAGAACGGCATACCCACTTCGTGGATAATTTTGCCTTTAACTTTGAATGGAGTCATACGAACAGTAACCATTGCAACAGCTTCAACTTTGCCTCGAATACTTTCCACGACAACAACTTCGCCATTGTCGATGCCTTTTTCTTTGGCTAGTTCGGGACTCATTTCAACATAAAGCTGTGGTTCAGCTTCTAGGAGCGTTGGTACGTTACGGGTTTCACCGCCACCACACCAATGCTCTGTCATGCTGTAAGTGGTAAGAACTATTGGGAATCGTTTATCACCTGGTTTTGCAAGCTTATCCATGTCGCTCTTAACGCTTTTGTAGCAAGGGCTACTGAGCTGTTTGGAGAACGGATGACTTGTGATCGGAGTTTCCACTGGTTCATAATGATCAGGGAAAGGACCATCTTGTAGGCCGGGACCATACAACTGTCCGTGTCCTTCTTTGCGCATGATAAATGGATAGCGTCCTTTACCTGTTGCATTTGGTGGCCATCCACCATCAGGAACATCTCCTTCCCACTTCTTGCCGTTCCATTCGATAACAGCTTTTGCTGGGTTCCAAGGCTTACCGTTAGCATCAACTGAAGCACGGTTATAAAGGATGCGGCGGTTAACAGGCCAACACCATGCGAAGTTCGGGAATAAACCAATTTTCGCCTGCATTGGAGTCTGAGATAGATCGCGGCGTTTAGCTTTATTACCACCTTCTTCAGTGTAACTTCCAGAATATAACCAGTTGTAACTTGAAGTTGAACCATCATCACCAAGAGCTACAAATGAAGGAACCTGCTGCCCCTTTTTGTACTTCTTGCCTTTGAATTCAACATCCTTGGTGAACCTACCGTTAATTCGCTGAGCAATATCTTCTGCGTCATAGAAGGAAGGCCAGTCGAGTGTCAGGATAGGATCTGGATATGCACCATTTTTAGTGCTGTATAGTTCACGAACGCGGTTAATAATATCCACGTACATGTTACCCATACTTCTGCTTTCGCCCATTGGTTTACAAGCTTCATAATGCCACAGTAGCCAACGACCACTGTTACTAATGGAACCTGCTTTTTCAGCACGCTGAGCGGAAGGAAGGAGGAATACTTCTGTCTTATTTTTAAGAGGATCTACACCTGGGCGATGCCAGTTATCCGATGTCTCAGTGTGATGCAGTTCAGCTACAACCAGCCAGTCCAGATTATCTAGACCTTTACGGGCTTTGTTGGAGTTCGGCACACTCTGAGCAGGGTTTGTACCGAAAACAAATCCACCGCGGATTTCATTTTTGTACATACGGTCAAATAGGAAGATGTATGAGTAATCTTCACCATCATCCGCTTTAGGCAACATTTTGTAAGCGAAACCATTCTTGGTAGTAGCGTTATCGCCGCGCCATGATTTAAGCAAACTAGCCATATATTTAGGCTTATGCTGCCACCAGTTAGCACTTTCCGGGTCGTGACTAACAGGGGTTGTGGCTTTGGTGTATGCTTCAAAGGTAGGCATGCTAGCTTTAGGCACTGGCAAGTATCCGGGCAGAATGTGCCACAGAATACAATGGTCAGTAGAACCCTGAACATTAGGCTCACCGCGCAGAGCATTGATACCACCACCCGCGACACCAATATTACCAAGAAGAAGCTGAAGCATTGCACTGGTGCGGATATTCTGTACGCCGACAGTATGCTGGGTCCAACCCAAAGCGTACATGATGGTTCCAGCTTTATCTTTCTTACCAGTCGCTGCAAAAGTCTTATAAACTTTAAGAAGATTCTCTTCGGATACACCTGTTGTCTTGGAGACATTATCAAGGGAGTAGCGTGAGTAATGCTTCTTAAGCATCTGGAAAACACAACGAGGATCTTTCAGTGAAGGATCGCGCTTTGGTACACCCTTGTCATCAAGCTCGAAAGCCCATTTTGACTTGTCGTATGTACGTGTTTTTTTATCATAGCCGGAGAACAAGCCATCTTTGAACTCGTAATCTTTACCTACGATGAAAGCAGCATTTGTGTTGTTTGCAACATACTCTTTAAAGTAGAGTTTGTTGGAGAGAACGTAATTAATCATTCCGCCCATGAACGGAATATCAGTTCCTGAACGGAGAGGTACGTGGAAATCACTTCTTGCGGAGGTACGCGAGAATTTAGGGTCCACATGCATAACAGTGGCGCCCTTGTCTTTGGCCCGAAGGACCCATTTAAATGAAATTGGATGATGTTCTGCTGCATTACTACCAATAATCATGATAGAATCTGCATTCTCAATATCACACCAGTGGTTTGTCATCGCACCACGCCCGAACGACTCTGCCAGAGCCGCAACTGTTGCGCTGTGTCAGATCCTTGCCTGATGATCGAAATGCACCAGGCCAAGACCGCGCACGCCCTGATGGACTAGTGCACATTCTTCGTTATCCATCTGGGATGAACCGAGATGAAAGATTGATTCTACACGGTTAACTTCCTGCCCTTTAGCATTGTGGGTTTTGAAGTCTTTATCGCGAGTTTTTTTAACGTTTTGAGCAATTCTATCAAGCACCCAATCCCACTCTTTTTCTACCCATTTATCGCTGAAAGGAGCGCGATATTTAGGTTTCTGTAATCTGTGGTGACTGTTGTGCATGGAGAGCATTGCTGCGCCTTTTGCACAGAGAGAACCTTCACTGACCGGGTAATCTGGATCGCCTTCAGTGCTGACAATTTTACCGTCCTTGACGTGGGCGATAAAGTGACAGCTGACCGCACAGAATGGACAAATAGAGATGACTTCTTGAGCCCCTTCTATTTTAAGTCCGGCGGCATAAGCCTGTACTGGGGATAAATCTAATCCCAGCTGGCTTAAACTGATGCTTGCCACTCCTACCCCGGCAAGCTTCATAAAGCCGCGCCGTGAAATATTCATGGGGAACCTCCGCGTTTGTACCTGACAAATAACTGCATATAGCGAGCATTCGTCTGATAGTTGTGTTTATTCTCGCATACAAGAATATTAACAAAATAAAGTCAATGATTCCAATATGTTAATAAAAACACATATGAAGGCGTCAAGCTTCTCCGAAGCTTTTTGAACGCCATGGGAAAATTTCATCTGCCCGCGTACGAGCGTCGCTTTCGACCTTTCTGAACCATTCAAAATACTTGTCCCGCACAAGTCGGCCTGCATCAGTCAAACGGTAACCACTGCGCCGACTTCCAACCCTCTCAATCAGTTGAAAACCAAGGACCTGTTCGGTCTGTTTGATTTTTCCCCAAGCGGCTCTATAGGACATGCCCATAGCCTCGGAGGCTTTTTTCAAAGAACCGCATTGCTCTATCTTATCTAGAAGGAGAAGACGCCCGTAGCCAAAGAAGACTCCTTCGCCGCCTTCGAGCCAAAGGTGAAGGCGGATTGTAGGACTATGCGAATCTATCGCGGGCTGATCGTTTAAGTAATCGAACTCTGGATTAGCTGTGACTTCTTGCATTTCATCCTCCTTATTTTCCGAAAGGACATTTAGGGAACGTACAAGTTTTGCATTCCATGCAATATCCGCCATCGGCGAATGCTGTGAGGTCTTTGCGTGTTAAAGATTGTCCTGCGAGCATGCGAGGTAGAACTAAATCAAGGCTGGTACTTTTAAAGAATAATGCACAGGCAGGAACTCCGATGATCTGGACTTCACCTGCGCGGGCGAGCAGAAGCATTGTTCCGGGGAGAACTGGAGCACCATAAAGAATGTCAGTGACTCCGGCATCCATTAAACCATGCCTAGTCACATCATCTGGATCAACGGACATCCCGGCTGTGGTGATAATCATATCGCAATCATCTTCCACGAGAGCTTTAGCTGCATCACGAATGCGGTCACGGCTGTCCGGCTCGATTAATGTTGTGACAACTTCACTGCCGAGTGCTTGCACTTTTGCCGTGATGATAGCTTCAAATTTATCTTCGATAAGTCCGTTAAAGACTTCATCACCAGTGATGAGCAGCCCTACTTTTGCTTTGCGTAGCGGGGCAATTTTAAAGAGAGGTGCTCCATCTAGTGAAGATACAGCTTTAGAAAAATTATTGCGTGAAATATAAAGAGGGATGGCCCTTGTTCCTGCAAGGCGAGTACCTTTCTTAACGAGAGTTCCATTTTTACGGGCAGCGACCATTACGTCTGGTACGAGGTTAAAGCCCGTCATCATATCAAGATTGGAAACTAGAATTCCGTCCTCATCAGCTATCAAAGTAACTTTGCCTTCACGAGGTGGCCCTTCCTGTACAATGCCGTCTCCGGACATGATGCGACCGAAAGTTTCCGCAGCTTCATTTTCGTGGATCCACTCGCCCTCGGGAATGTCACCTTCGTCAACGTAAATATGATTCTTCCCGATCATCTGGAGGCGACAAACATCTCCGGCACTGAAATTGTGATCTTTAAAGAACTCTGGTCCTTTACTGTTACCGGGATCAATGCGGGTCATATCGTGTACGGCTGTTTTGCCCACGGCTTCGCTAATAGGGACTGATTTAAGTCCGCGGGGAAGTGTTTCGACTTTTAAGTTCTGAGAAACTTCCCGCTCGAGATACGGTCCTTCCCCCTGACAGGTTCTACATATGGCACCGAATGAGCCGGGGTAAGCATCTCCGCAAAGTGGGCAGGTAGTAATTCCCCCCTTGCTACGATGTCCCATAACTTCCGGTTTCATCTGAATTGCTTCGAGGGTGCAAAAAGAAGCACCTGCACGACGAATTTCATCCTGCAGTTTTTCTGTGTCCTGTTCTTTTTTAGGCTTTAGCTTGTAGAACCAAGATTTAACCTCAGGCCAAGCGTCTAGCTTTGTTGGGTCAACACGAATGCGGACACCTTTGCCTGTATATTTATCGTAGAGTGACAAAGCATAGACACCGAGATTTTTGATCTTGAGCCAGCCATTACCGACACTGCAAAATGTGAGCATCTGCACTGCGTCCGGTAAACACCATGAAGTCTCGCTGATAGCATCAAATATTGTGTCCTCAGGGAGATGCTTGCGTGCTTCTTCCATCATATACCCCCCAAGCATCAAACCCGGAGCAGGGTATCCATGAAACCGTCTTGCGGCTTCAAAGAACTCTTCATAGGAATAAGTTCCGATTGAATCGTCATGTGAAGGTATGTTTGTTTTTGGTGTTATTGTGGTCTCGAGATTCATGCTGGTCTCCATAGATAATCTTTATTATGTCACGATGGACACAATAAAGATTATCTATGGGTAGCCGTCAATGCACTGCTCTATTAGTGTTGTTTTGGCACTAAAGTGGGTAAAATATATTGTTTGTGAAAGATAATGTTCTTAGGGAGTTTGGTGGGATTTGGAAGTGTGGAGGTATGAAATGCTCAAAAGAATATCTCTGAGGCATTACCATCGTGCTATTAATATAAAGTGTAAGATTTACGGGAAGGGTCTTTTTTAGCCCTGCTTCCTATCTTCAACGATCATTAACCGTCTCCCTGCTATTATCTTCATTAATCAAAAGCCCAACATATGTTCTTTTGCATTTTGCACCCAAGCTGTGCTGGCAAACACGTAAGCTCACCTGTGGAGATCTGGAAATGGATCTTAACAGTAAAACTTTTCCTTATGGGTCCTTGCGTCCGTTCTTGAGGCTGAGCTTAGAACCATGATTGACATGAATTTGTTGGGCAGCCTATCATTGTTAGCATGATCGACAAGGCATCTGCCATAGAAACTATTCTGCGCAAGCTCAAGAAAACTCAGGTGGGGCGAGGGCTGGACATGCGCACGTACAAGCGGGATCGTTCCTTGGTTATCATGCGTACGGGGGACGACTCGTTTTCTGTTGCTCAGGACGGGTTTGCAAAAGAGCGTTTCGCGACGGATTTTAAAGGGCTTAAAAAGCTTCTAAAAAAACTTGTTAAGCAAGAATTTCCACGTAGCAATAAGATTCGCATCTATGAGATTGATGGGGACGACTTGTGTATATGATGGGCGTGAATGTTTTATTCTCCAGTACATCAACTTATCTGAAACAGATTACGAATCCATTAATGTTTACTCGAGTTTTGCTAAAGATATTAAGCCGTACGGATGTCTTGCGATCTACGAATTAAAGTTTAGGATGGACATTTTTTGTTCCCCACAAGAAAAAGGGTTAACTAAATAATTAGTTAACCCTTATATTCTCAGTGGTCGGGGCGAAGAGATTCGAACTCCCGGCATCCTGCTCCCAAAGCAGGCGCGCTACCAAACTGCGCCACGCCCCGACTGATGTGTTTGCTGCACTAGCGCTGTGCACAAGAAATGGAATAGTTTAAACTTATATACTTGGCAAGCTTTTTTTGCATTGTTTCTAGGGTTTTGAGAAAGTAAAAGAGCAGAACAGTTACTTCAAATTGCAGATTTGGGATTTGATAGATTTAATTATGAATATTTTCCGAAGGTAAAAGTAAAAAGGTTAACTAATTTCTTAGTTAACCTTTTTACTTTTGTGCGCGGATCGAACATGTCTGAAATTTCAATATAATGTTTGTAAAGCAGTGTGGCGGAACCTGATCAATGAAATTAATAAATGAAATTCTAGCTTAGAACATCTTTTAGAAATTGAAGACCTTCGCTTCTGATGCCATGTCGATCAGATGAGGCCCTCCGTCCAACTGCATATTTGAATGGAAGTTGGCTTCATCTAGTCCGCGATTGTTAGCACATGGTGTGCATACGCCTGTCTTAACTTCATTTTCTACCAAATATGGCAGATAGTCTTGCGGACAATCTCCGGTAATAGTTTTCTGGGTCAGGTCGCGCCCGGAAATTGCCCAGTCGACACCGCCATCAATGAAAAACATATCAACGTTATGTCCCTTAGCATGAGCAATTTTTGCAAATTGGAAACAACGGGTTGCCGCTTCATTATCACTTTTGCTCAGTACAAATAGAAAATTAGCCATAGTATCTCCTTATGATTCATATTTATTATTTGTAAACTAACAGCGTCGTAGCATAATAGGTCTGCATAGGTATAGTGTAAATGAGATTACCAAACTGCGTACGGACCGGCTGATGTGTTGCTACACTAGAGCTGTGCCCAAGAGGTGGGATGGCTGAACATATATATATGGAAAGTTTTTTTTACATTATTTATAGGGTGTTGAGAGGTTAAAAAAAACGGATATTTGATTATGACTCACTCATCTTGAAGAGTGGTTCAGCATCGATAGAGACTCCTTGCACAAAGACACCTAAATGCAGATGTGCGCCGTTAGCTCTGCCTGTAGCACCTGAAAGGCCAATCTGTTCCCCTTTTCTTACGATATCACCTTGTTTGACTAATACTTTAGACATGTGCGCAGATGCGGAAATTATCCCGTTTCCGTGATCAATGTACACACAATTGCCCGCATAATAGAATTTCCCCACCAAAGTGACGGTGCCTGCGGCTATGGAATGGATTGGTGTTCCGAGATATGCTCTAAAATCTAAACCCTTGTGGCGTCGTTTCGATTCACCGTTAAACACCCTGTGCAATCCGAATCGGCTGAGCATTTTGCCTTTGACTGGTAAGGCGAAAGGAAGCTGCCACATACGTTTAGGAGAATATGTTCTAATTACTTTGAGTGCTAATTCGCGCTCGGATTTGGTGCGGTTCAAAACTTTCTGGGGAGGTTTGATCATTTTGGGCGCTACAGTCAGGGATTCCCGTTGGTATTCGTGCTGAACAATATGAATTGTTTTGTGGAGACGATGTGTTTTGCCACTGCTATCTGCTTGAATCACAAGAGGGAGGTCTGCCGGTGTGGTGCGCAAGCTTGTTCCTAGTATGACAATAGCGCTGGAGATTCCTTTTTTTGTGGTGATGGTGGGTAGGATTGGTTTGTCGTTCCAGAATATTTCTAACTTATCTAATTTATCTAATTTTTCTGATGAAGATATTTGGACTAAAAAAGGTTGTCCCACCCCTACAGATTTAGGAATGTTTATTGAGATTATGTCTTCAGTACTTGCATGGCAAATAGTTGGGTAAATTAGTATGAGCAATAAGAATAGGGTGTAGCGTAGCGAGCGAGTAAACACGTGTATGTTTTCCTTAAGTGAAAGAATAGGTCGCAAATTATCAAATCGATAAATTCACTATTATTTAATTATTTGCACCTGTGGTTTTCTCTATAATGTAATTAGCCATCATAAGGTCGAGGTGGGCTCCACCGCCATTTTTGAAAATGGTAATTTCTGTTTCTGATTTCCGTCCTAGCGATGGGTTCTTGATCATATCGTACAAATCGCCTTTGATTGAATTGGCCGTAATTATACCCTTCGCAATTGGAATAGTCAGTTCTCCAATATGGTTGATAGTAGTTTTGCGGCTGTCTACAAATAGTGATCCGGTAGATATTAATTTGTCGTCAGCCTCACGCATGTCAGATTTGTATGCGCCTATCAGGTCGACATGGGTTCCCGGTTTGATCCATTCATACTTTAGTATAGGTTCATGAGTCATCGTGGCTGTTGAAATTATATCCGCTTTTTGGGCTGCTGCAGGTAAGTCCGCAGTGAACGATACTTTGATATCGTTGTCAGTGAATTCTTTTGCGAGTTGTTCCGCTTTTTCGACACGACGCGCCCAGATGATAATATTTTTCAAATTTGGGAATGCGGCTCCGTAAGCTTTTATCAGGCTACGAGCTACTGTTCCAGCTCCTACTATCAGCAGGGTTTCACTGTCTGGACGTTTAAGAAGAGATGCCCCTAGTACAGAGTCTGCGGCTGTTTTAAATTCAGTAATAAGTCTACTTTCGATTATGGCTGTTAGCTGCCCATGCTTGTGATTGAATATCAGCATGGCCCCTTGAACTGATGGTAGATTAACTTTTGAATTCCCCGTAAATACAGTGGTTGATTTTACTCCATATCCTAGGCCTTCGATATAGGCACCACGGCTAAGCAGGGTGCCCTCTGATGGGCCAAGAAAAATGTCATTAACTTGTGCTTCGGGAAATAAATGGCCTGATCGCAATGCTGCAATAGCGTCCAGCCATGTCAATTTGTCTATAGTTTCATCGTAGGTAATGAAAGGCGTGTTCAAAATTTCTCCAGACAATATATCTCTATATTTTTAAAAAACTAAGCAAGGAACAAAGCCTTGAAGTTGATTTTTATGTAGCAAAGTATGCTATGGAGATGCGTAGATCAACAAAGCATATTTCATATCCCTGTCTGCAACTGATTGCAATAATATACAGTAATATATTGTGTGGTAATATATTACTGTAGCTTTCACTCTAATCCACGTTGAAGGGTGATTTTAGAGCTTCGGAAATAACGGGTACACAGCCGATTTGCGAGGTAACTTGAGAAGGGGAAAACTTTCTCAGCCTTGTTTCATATACACAACTTTTCCATCACAGATGGTTGTTTCTATTTCTAAGTTGAAAGATTCATTTTCTAGCTCTTTAATATTCCCTGAAAGGATCACCATATCAGCCAGCATGCCTGACTTTATTTCTCCTTTTATATTTTGACAATATTCAGAAAAAGCAGCCCCGGTTGTATAAGCGCCAACAGCCTCATCTAAGGTTACAGACTGGTCTCTGGCTCCTTCGTACCAAGGTTTACGGGTCACCGCGTGGTTGATTCCGGCTCTTGGATCGCAGGAAACTATGGGCCAGTCACTGCCGAAAACAAGCGTTGCGTTGTCCACTAAAGCTTCCTTCCACGCAAAGGCTGTATTCCATTCCGACTTCGGGACGAGGTCATGCCACATGGAAATAGGAGGTCTTTCATGCAATGGCTGCATTGAGGCTATCACATCCAGTTTTCCGAATCTGGGTAAATCCTCCTGACTACAGGTTTCAATATGCTCCACTCGGTGCGGAATTCTGTAGCCTCTTTTTTCATCAATGTTTTTATTGATGTCCCGTGTTTTGGATATGGCATTAAGCATAGATTTAACCGAGCCGTCTCCTATCGAATGAGCCGCAACCTGAATCCCGAGCCTGTCCGCGAAAACTAGAATACGGTCAAGATCACTCTGATTGAATTCCGGGATACCTTGCGACGGGGTTTTGTCTAGACGGTAGGCTGTATCCTTTTCAATCACTCCATCCATAAAAATTTTCAATGTGTCTAGCCGAACTTTTGCGTGATAGCCCATATGTTCTGGCATGCTGTTCTTTTGGTGGGGATTAGCCCTTTTGGTATGATGCTCTATATGTTTTTTATGAATAATGTCGGTTAATTTTTGAGAAACTTTCAGCACCTTGTCCATCATTGGATGATCTTCACCATGTCCGCCTTCGCTAGCCATTATTTTTACTTTTTCATGCCTGTCCGTACCAGCATCCTTGAGTAGTTCCAAAAGGTAGTCATGCAATTGCGCCGCCGTTATTTCTTTATTGCGGGCTTTAGTGAGAAGGTCACGTGTGGCATATCCTATAAGTACATCATGCAGCATATTGTGGTCTGCAACAGAGGAAAATGAAGAGCTGACGCGTATAGGTAAACGGCCTTGTTGTTCCAGTTCAAGGAGCAAAAGGAGAAATGATAAATCTTCTGCTGGTTGAGACAGTGCCATGCGATGCACACCGGTAATGCCGTATGCGGAGAGTTCTTTGCACACAGTTTCTAAATCGGAAAGTTGGTGCTCAATAGAACGGGGATATTTGGCTTGCAGAGGACCTTCAAGCAAAGCATAAACATCAGGTTCCCTGAACTCGCCTGTGGGGATTCCACCAGAATCAACGCTAATCTTTTGTTCCAAACCAAGTTCTTCAATCAGGTGCGGATAAGGGGGCATTTGGCGTAGTAGCTCTGCCCCTTCTAACGCTTTTGTGTTGGCCCATGCAGTGTGCAAATCATGGGCAAAAACAAGAAGCGGCTTGTCACTTACTATTTCATCAAGCGTCTGGCGACAGGTCTCGGCAGGAATTATTGGGTCATCAAAATAATGGAGCCCGAAGACATACAGAATTGGTGAGCTTGAGTTGTCTTTCGCATATTTAATTAATCGTTCTTTAAAATCATCAGCTGTTTCCACATCTTCAATAGTTAAAGTACCGAGTCGTTGCATCGCTACGTCCAAGTGCAGGTGAGAATCGACAAAACCGGGTGATACTGAATTGCCCTTTGCGTCCAGAATCTTGGTTGCAGTACCTGTAACCTGATCAATTTCATCAGCCGAACCGACTCTGGTAATAATGTTTCCTGCAACTGCGATATTCGCTTCACGTCCATCATTTAAAAGCGCGTTTTTGATAACCAGATCAGCCTCTGCATTTGGATCGTATTCACATTCAGGTTCTATGCGAGACTTCGCATCCGGCTCAATATCCTCAAGGCTTAAATCTCTTTTCTCCACCCCCAGCAATTCAGGGTAGCTTCTTGTAAGAGTCTGAATCAATGCTATTTCCGATCTTTTAGGGCACTTCATATTATATTCCTTTAGGCTTCGGTTTTTATATTTTGCAGTGAATCTGCTTTAGAGTTTAGAAATTCCAATTATATTTCAGGGCAAAACTTATGCAAATCAGATTGAAACTCGATTTCTATAGAGACTAGCATGGATGGTTGAAACTTCAAGGGGCAATATTGATCAGTGGAGATGGCAGTGTGTGGCGGAGTCGAAGAGATTTGAAAATTTCCCAAAAGAAAAAGGGTTAACTAATTTCTTAGTTAACCCTTTGTATTCTCAGTGGTCGGGGCGAAGAGATTCGAACTCCCGGCATCTTGCTCCCAAAGCAGGCGCGCTACCAAACTGCGCCACGCCCAGGCTGTTGTAAATTGCTACACTAGCGCTGTGCACAAGAGAGGGGGGAGTTTAAACTTATGTGGTTGGCAAGTTTTTCTATATTGTTTATGGGGTTTTGGGGGAGTGAAATGTCCGAATGGTGGTTTTTGATTGTGGTCTAGCCTCGGTTAAGGCTGGCCTTTTTGTTTTTGAGGAGAAGGGTATGTGAATTTGGGTGTGATTGTTTTTTTCTATTGTTTATCATGTCTTTCCTGTAGTCTCGCGGGGACTGTTATTCTAGAAAAAATATAATTTGAGGTCATCATGAAAAATATATTAAAATTATTATTATTGTCACTAATTTTACTACAGGGCTGTGGGATTGTTGCCCGCCAACAGAGAACCAATGCTATTAAAGACTTAAAGCCCGGAATGGATTATGACCAAGTTGTTAGCATGATGCAATATACCAGTTTTGGATATGAGGTGGACGAGGCTGGGCATAATATTAGGGTGTTGCCACTTGATAGAACTCCAAATGGTTCAACATGGCTTGGCTTATGCTTTGAAGGTGGAAAACTAGTTAGTTGGAAAGATGATTTATATGTAAAAGGTAGCATATTTGGCGCAAGAGTGGCTAATCCAGAAGCTGCTTGCCGTGGACATGTTGCGGGCAGTGAAAGTTCAATTATTTTAGATGAAGCTGCGTCAAGTGTTCCTGTTTGGTA
Source organism: Maridesulfovibrio frigidus DSM 17176 (assembly GCF_000711735.1). Classification (NCBI taxonomy): domain Bacteria; kingdom Pseudomonadati; phylum Thermodesulfobacteriota; class Desulfovibrionia; order Desulfovibrionales; family Desulfovibrionaceae; genus Maridesulfovibrio; species Maridesulfovibrio frigidus. Next base: position 383 of record NZ_JONL01000005.1, on the reverse strand, counting down.
TTCACCCTCCGGACGCAGAGAAATAATTTTGACGCATGGTGAAAAAGATTTTGTTGGAGGTGAAATGCTACATAAATAACGGACAGTCCGTTTTAGGTTAGGCAGCTAGTTTTTGTTTACGGTAATATTCCTGCTCAAATTGTTCTGGTGAAACATAACCGATGCCGGCATGTCTTCGTTTCCTGTTGTAGAAGATCTCAAGGTAGATAAAAATATCCTGCCTTGCTTGTTCCCGAGTTTTGTACGTCGTGCGATAAACACGTTCCCTTTTCAGTTTACTGAAAAAATTCTCTGCTACTGCATTGTCCCAACAGTTTCCCCTACGACTCATACTGCTTATACAGCCGGATCTGCGAAGAGCCGATGAAAAAGAAAAGCTTGTA